>UQNI01000026.1 GCA_900542375.1 uncultured Oscillospiraceae bacterium
TTTGCTTTCTATATATTACCAGTAAAACATCTGTTGTATCTCTTGCTACCAGTATAATTTCTCTATTTCTTTTTGTCTATATTTTGTAATTTATTTTTACATAGAAAAGGGTATGCTTCATGTTAAGCATACCCTTTTCTTTATTGTTCTTCGTTATTATTGTCTTTTTCTTTTTCCGTATCAAAATATTGTTTTGGATTAAAGTATATTAGTGGGTCTGCAAAAAAAGAATATCTTACATTCCAAAATTCTATATGTAAGTGTACACCTTCTTCCGTTTCTTTTCCTCCCATTGTTCCTATCGTGTCTCCTGCTTTCACTTTAGTCCCATTTTCTACTGTAATTGTTTTTAAACAGCGATAGATAATGTGAAACATTTTACATTCTAATCTTGCTACTCCTTTTTCTCTGTCTACATATATTTTGCCTTTTGTAACCGCATAAACCGAGTCCCCTTCTGTATCAGGTATTTGAGGAGCAATGTCTATTCCTACATGTTTTTGATCATGATGTTTTTCACATGTACATTCAAACGGACACATTATTTTTAAAGTATCTGTTGGCAATACTATTTTCGGCGGAAGCTCTGCTCTTATGGATGTGCCTATATGTTCTACTGTTCCCCCTGCAAGGTTAGAAAAAATAGCTGCCGCGTATCCACAGACACCTCCACATAACAACAACAACATGCAAAGCGGAAGATGCCACCATATTGCCCCATTATATCCTTCGCTCATAATACCAAAAGCTAAACCACCCAACATAAAAATAAAACCTACAATTGCAAATAAAATCGTAAATACTCTATAGTGTTTCTCCATTGTTTCATATCTCCAATCCAAAACTTCAACTTATACTCTAAAATTACCTATGATTCCAAAAATAAGATAAAGGCTTTCCAAAGAGAGGTATTCCAAAGATACTATTAATAACTTTATCCAAAGAATTTAGCATGAGGCCAATTAAATAATTAGTATCTTGTTTATTGCCCTCAGTTCTTCCTGCTATATTATTTATTCCATTTGTTACGATATTGGAGTTAGTGCTTACATGAAAGTCTCTCGGGGAATCATAGATAATCTTTTTGACAGCCTCTTTCTTGGTATTTGGTACCAGTTTTGGTTTCAGCTTTGGGATTGCTCTATCAGTCACAATACCAATTGTTCCGTCTATTGCCGTATCTCTTGCAACAGTAACAGCAGACTGCTTTACATTATCCCAATTAAGTTCTTTCTCTCCCCGTGTATACGAAATAATCTCTTCTGTAGCCGAACTCGCAGCAGAACCTGCATAACTTGCCAAAGCTGTATTGCCCGTTGTTGCTACAATCGCTCCTGATACTGCGCCACCAACTGCCGCTCCAATTATACCCTCTTGTAAAGGACGACCGGTACAAGCATTCGCTACAACTTTTGAGACTCCTCCAACAATCGCACCAACTGCCGCTCCAATTACACCTAAAAGCCAAAAGTCACCTTCTGTATCAACTCTGTTTACAGGGTCATTCTCACAATACGAAAATACGTTTTTGTCGTAAAAACCTTGTGCAGTCTGAAGATAACTGTCCGCATTGATAAATCGGCAGGTAATTGGGTCATAATACCTGGTTTTTAAGTAGTATAATTTTGTTTTAGTTTAGCATTGTATATATTATAAACATACTGTATCTTTTTGTCTATTGACTGTGAAGAATTCTAATTTTGTTATAATCAGTCTAAAGTACCATATAAAAAGCCTTGTTTTTGCTTTGACCAAAACAAGGCTTTTCTTTTTATTTAAACTTCTTTATCGTATGGGTATTCATGAAACTCTATTTCTTCACATATAAAGCGTATTTCATTGCCTGATATAAATTGGAAATAATGTTCAAAATATATGTCTGGATTTTCCTCCAATAACGAAAAACGAAACTGCTTGTCTGATTTTTGTTTTATCCATAATTGTTTTAAAAATGGTTGCTTTTTATCATAACACCAACAATGAACATGTGGACTACAACCCCAGAATTCACAATTCTGTTGATACATTAAAATAATATTTTTTATACAAAATGTCTGTCTGATATTCCAGCAATCATTTAAAATTTCAATATTACATATCCGTTCTGTATAATGATACTCAAATTTTTCTATAATGCCATCATGTACACTTATGCTTTTAGGGTTAATTATTTCTTTATTTTCTACTGTTATTTTCATTTTTTCCTCCAAATTAAAAATATATCGATGCCCAAGGTTCCGGTATTAAATCACCTGCTTTCCAGTGATCACCACTGTGGCTATTTCTCATCGCTTCAGTTAAACAATGATAATGTTCTCCTTTTGCATAATCTTCATTCCATTCAAATATTGCATACTTTGAGCTAGGATATGTCCACTTTAATATCTGACCATTTGGTGTCATTAAATCTGTAGTGATAATAAGCCCTTTGGGATGAAAAAGTGCAGGATCTGCCGGAAATCTAGGCTTATCAAGTTTCGGCCAGCCTGTTCGAATAGGAACAGAATGGACAATCGGCGTGGTATTGGCTCTATCCTCCACCTGTTCTTTTTGTGTACTTTGTACCGCGGGAGGGTTTAATGCCCTAACAATAGATCCTATCGGGTCTACTATACATGTAATGGTATTCCAAACTGCATTACCTACATCTTCCCATGTGATTCCTGTATTGGACTTTGATTGTCCAGCCGCATAAGATGTTACTGCCACTGTTACCGCTGTTGCCGCTGCATATATCAATCCAAATATTGCTCCTGCAAACGTACCGTCCTGATCTTCTAAATTGGTCGGGTTATTAGAGCAATATGCAAATAAGTTATACGAATATATATCTTTGTTTGCTCCAAGTAAGCTGTCTTGATTGATAAATCGGCAGGTAATTGGGTCATAATACCTGGTTTTTAAGTAATACAATCCTGTTTCTACATCATAATAGTATCCTCTGTAGCGGTATGGGTTTTTATTTGCCACATGTGTTCTGTCCTTTGAGACATCTGTTCCATTTCCATCTACTATCTCAATTGGAACGCCCCATGCATTATAGGAATATTTTACCATCAAGTTACCTTCTGTGTCAAATATACCTACTACATCTCCGTGTGCATTATGTTCAAATGCATACATTGTATCGTTTACACGCATGGCGATTGCTCGATTATTTTCATCATAATAAAAATAAATGGTTTCAGCACCGTTGGTACTGGAAAGAATACAATCTCCTTCCAAAATAAAAACAGTTGTTCCATATTGGGAAGAAATCTTTTGTGTACGTAAGCCGGATGAATTATATTGATAAGAAACAGTTTCATCCGCTTTTGTAACTTGTTTTAACTGACGTCCTTTTTCCCAAGCAAAGGACATACCGTCTCTATAGGTAAGTGGATTTCCAATTTCATCATATGTGATAGTCTGTCCGTCAAAACTTGTAAGCAAATCTTTCCACTGTTCATCTTCATACAACCATTCAGTGGTAACATTATTTTCCGTTTTGCTTGTAATATTACCGCCGGCATCATAAGTATAAGAGGCAGATTGCGTTTCATTACGTTCAAATATAAGTTGGTTGGTATCATCATAATGATATTCTCTTATGGTATCTGCATTATCTTCATAAACATGTGTTAAGTTACCTTTTGAATCATATTCATGGTGCAGATATTGAATCCTTCCGTCATTCACTTGTGTTTTAAGGCATGCAACCAACGGATATGTCTGTAAAGTTGTTTGATTTTGAATATAAGAATACTCCTGTTGGATGGTGCAGTTTTCAACCGTTAATTTTTTCATATCCGGTCTGTTTAAACTATCCACGGTCATTTCTGTTGTTAATCTATGATTCGATTGACCTGTAAACGTATTATTTTTGGAATTATAATGAAATTCTGTACTTACACTTTCTCCCGGAATACTATAGGAATATTTTGCAACACGATTCATTTTATCGTAGACTACGTGGCTTTTGAGTCCCTGGGTACTGTCATGACGTACGATTCTGCCAAGAGAATCATAGTTAAAGCTATGGCTAATATCATTTACCTTATCAATCTCTTTGGAGATGCCCATATAATCGTATTCCCATTGAACAATTTCGGAACCGTCGTATTTTTTGGCTATGGTTCGTCCTACATCATCATAAACATTCTCCATAACCGCACCGTTACCATAGGTCAAAGAAAGCAGCTTTCCTTCTTCCGGTCCAAATTGTTTTTTAGAAAGCAGACGATTTCCTACTTTAACCGTAGAAGTACCCGCTTCATCATTTTGTTCAAAAGAGAAGGTAGTACCGTTATGAGTAATGGATGACAAAGCACCTAACGTATACCCATATTCATTGGTAACCCTTTGTTCTCCGTTTTGAGTGGTAACGGACTGTACTCTGTCATTGTTCACATCATATGTATAATGAACTGATTGATTGTTTTTTGTAGAGCTTAATAGAGTCCCGCGTTTGTCATCATATGTATTGGTGGTTACCACCCCAAGAATATCAGAAGTTGACGTCACACGTCCCACCTGATCATATTCCGCAGATGCTTCCATATAATCATTCGGACTGTCATATCCAACGGGTTCTAAAATAAATTTCTGATTTTCTCCGCCTAAAATATCCCATATCTGCAGTCTGCCGCTGGCAACATCTACATCCAGACACTTATTTGAGTTAAAATCAGGAATAATACAGTAAGTGCCGTCATCATTTTCTCTGAAATTAAATTTTTGGCTGTATTGCGTATAGGCATATAATTGTAATCCTGTGCCGTTGGCGGAATCACCCCAAATAACATCAAGAGCCAGATTTCTATCTCCTTTGGAACGAACACAAAATACATTATCACTGTAATATTCCAGCTCCCAAATCTGAGCATCGGTTTTGTTTAGCGTATATGTATTTACAAGCGTATTTTGTGTGAAAATTCCGCCGTCAACATCAATATATTTATGCGTATCAGCACATTTAATATAAAATAACTGGGAATCTACTTTCCTGTTCAATGGTTTGGAACTCTCTACTCTAACCTTTGTTTGGTCACCATGAGAATTGTAATCCATATTATAAGTTAAACCATTTCCTGTCAATAAATGAACCAGGTTTTTATCGGCAATATAATCATTGTATCCATAGTAATAAGTACCAACACCCGGCGTCATCATTTTCAAAACTTTATCATGCGTATTATATTTTACACTCGCCTGTTCATTCACATAGTCGTTGGTTGTAACTAAATTTCCGTCATCATCGTACTGATAACTTTGAGAAAAGTCCCGAATCAGCTGCACATTATCGAACACTACCCAGTTTTGATTACAAAAATAATTGAGATAAACCGTTACTTCTGTTGGAATTTTATTTTTATCGTCCGGGTCTGCCAGCACAATTGCGTGGCTTACATACTGCCATTCACCCCAAATTGCATTATTTACCGTACTGCCGTCGTAACGTACGGAACCGTCAGTATATTTTATGCCCAGGGTGATATCGCATCTTGGGCCGCCGACCGTCAGACATGATTTGGCTTTCAATTTCACACTTGCAATGTAAGTATCATTGACATTCCCTTTTACAGGAATAGTCTGATAGATTTCTTTATATCCGTAACTGTCATTTTGAATTTTAAAACCATGGCCCTCATATCCATCAGAAACAATACCGTCACTATTTGTAATGCCACTAAAGGACCAATAATCCGTACCTCGTTCAAAACTGCTGTTTTCAACCAAGTTGTATGGATTTGCAACAGTACCTTTTTCTAATTGGACACCGTCAAAATATACCGTACCCAAAGCACTGTCTAAACCCAGCATAATACAAAAACTATTGGCTTTGTTGGTAATGGTAAATGTGACAGAATATCTGGACCAACCGTTTTCTACATCTGTAGTGCTGGTTCCCAATTGAAAATCAGTATGAAAATACTCTTCCGTACCATCATTGTTCCAAGCATAAGCACCTATAAATGCGCCTCCGTTCTCACTGACAACGTCTTGTGTTTTCATATATGCCGACAATGTATAGGTACCTTCAATCGAGCCATTAGACCTGTTAAAGTGCTGACTGTTAAAGATTTTACAGTCATTTGCATCTCTCACTACTTTTTTCAAACATGTTTTTCCGAAATAGGAATCTTCTTCTACATACGAAGTATCTTTATTTACCCAATCAGCACCCCATCCTTCTTCCGACCAGCCGGTTTGTTGATATTCAAAACTGCCGTTTGTCAACAAGTTACACGCATATCCGCCACCGCTGTGTACTTGGGTTAACTTATTGTTATTTTGACTGTTTGTTGTTGTATTGCCTGTATAACTGTATTTCTGTGTTCCGTAATCTTCAGAACCATCCAAACGATATGTATGGACCGTGGTAGTTCTTCCAAATGTATCAAACTGATATTCTGTTAAAATATCATCCTGGTCACCCAAAATATCATTGGCGCCCGCACTGCGTACCACTGTAGAATAAGGTCTGTATTCAAAGTCAACGCCATAACCGAAACACTCTCCTACCACATAGCCTAAATCCAAATTAGATTTCAAAAATTTTCTAATTGCTTTTACCCGATAATTCTCAGAACCAATATAAATACATTTTTCCATTTCCGAATCGTGGATATTCACAATAGTACCCAAATAAAAATTATACTGTGTGAAAGTTCCGTCCGGTCTGATAATCTTGTAAAGGTGGGTATCCAAATACTCATATCTTGTCACTCTTCCTGCAGGGTCGGTTACAGTTTCCAGCATTCCATTATTGTACGACAAACGAACATCATTGCCATAATCGTCATACATTCTGACAGGCAAGGTTCCGTCCCATTCAATATAAACAATATTTCTGGAAGCATCACAGTACTCATATAAATTTCCACTTGGATAAAAACCGTATTCAAATTGATTTTTATCAATGACATACATACAATTGTTGATATCCAGCTCTACTTTTAAACCTTTACCCAACTCATCTCTATATACCCCGTCATCATCCTGATAAAAATAGATAACCGTTCCATCTCCATCTGTATATTTATAACGATAGCGGCTATCCATAGCATAAACTTGCCGGTCAATATCAGTCATACCAACTCCTTTGGATAAATCAATGCACGTTTGTGAAATGTTTAATCTTGCACCTGCACCAAATCCAATATTTTCAAAGTCACCATTTGTTACAACATGGTTTAACACAATAGGCATTCTAGAAGAAGTTGTTACATCATGGTATACATGAGTGAAAGTTCCTGTTAAATGCTGCACATAGCAAGTACCTGAACGTCCAAGGCTTTGCTCATAATAGGAATAACAGCTCTCCAATCCTTTGGTATTAAAATAAGTAAAGTAAATAACGGGGCAACCACCGTCAGCAATAGCCGCATAGTCTGAAGACAGAAACCGTTTATACCCTGTCCATGCATCTTCTTGAGAAGTAAGTTCCAAACCATAGTTGTCATTGGGAGAACCCGTTTTGTACCAATCACGAACCATATTGGTGATATCCCAAGAATACCATCTTCTTGTATCGGTTACTTTGCAATAACTTTCAACGTCTTCACAAACACTGGGACGAGTATTGTAAGTTACCGTAGTACTATCCCACCACGAAGTAATTCTTCTAATATTAATGGTATTTGTTTTGTTATCATAGTAACTATCCAAACAATATAAATCTAATTTTGCATCAACGATATAATCTTTGGCAGTTAAATTTGGAAACCCTGTAAATTTTAAATATGCGGTATAGGTATCTCCTTCCGGAATGCTTCCAATCGGCAACTCCGCTGCCAAATGATTGTTTAAATTTGGCGCTGCACTGTCTACAAATGCATGTACATTTTTAAAATAATCTTGAGAAGCCTGAATCGGAGGATCAATCTCAACGGGATATACACGTACAGCATCGTTGAGCCAATCTTTGTCCAGATGAAGTGTAACCTGGTAACCCTGTTCTGTTTCCTTCAAATCATAAGATAGTGTATTACTGATTTGACCTGACGCATCTTTCATAAATCCTCTGCATAAAGTATAAACTTGCTGTTCTGTATCAGGATTGATAAACTGAATGTTACCATTTTCATCAAGATGCGCTTTTAAATGGTTGCTTTGATAGAAAAATGTAAAGGTTTCGCAATCTATTTTTTCATTTAGTATGATATATTCTTTTACTTCTTTGGCACGCAAAATATATTTCAAATCTACATTTGGCTCTATATCCGCATAAGTAACAAATGAGTTTACTTTTTGCTTGTTTACTTCCGAATCTGAAAAATCCGCCTCTTTGTGGTCGTGAATTTGTACTGTATTGAGAATACTTCTTTTTTGTCTTCTCGGCTTGGTATTCGGAAGATAGCTCCAAGATAATTCATAATCATCCTGATGAATTTGAACCAGTTTCTCTGCATATTTATCTGCTGCAAATTCTACTTGAAATGGATTGGATTTGTTTTTATATCCCCCTTCCTCTGTTTGATATAAATCATTATCAATATCATTCCATGTTCCATTTTTCTCAAAATGTACAGGTTCATCATACATGGCTACCTGAATGGTTTTATCACTCATCAAAAATTGTTTGATATTCTCGCCGCGTAATGATGGAATTTCTCGCACTACTTTACGGTTTGGGTCTAATTCAGAGTAAGTAGGTGAATTTATAGTTTCTGTTTTTTTCATTTTGTATCCTTTCTTAATTAACATTGCTTACAACTTTTATTGATTTTTTACTCCTTTCATACACAAATTGACATCTTATTTTGTAAGCATAAATAATTGCCTCTGTAATACCACGTAAAAACAGAAAAAGTTTCCCTCAATGGGGAAACTTCCTAAAAAATTCACATAAAAAAAGCGCTGAATATCAGCGCCTTTCTCAATATATTTATATCAAACTGTCATTTCTGTTACATCTGTATCTATATCTATGTGCTCAATTTCTTTCTTCTTTTTGTCTTTTTTATTTTGATAAATAGACAATCCCAACGTCACTGCGGTAAATACAGCAAAGAAGGCAAATAAAATTCCTACATTATACCAGATAATACCGGCATCTCCACCGCTGATTACTTCTTTCAATAAATTTACGCTGTAGGTCATTGGCATGATTTTATTCAATACCTCGAAGAATGCACCCGAAGTTTCAATTGGGAAGGTACCGCCCGTTGACGTCAACTGCAATACCATAAGAGCCATAGATAGTATTTTACCTATATCACCTAAATACATCATTAAGAATTGAATGATGGCAACAAAGGTGACGGAAGCTAAGATAACCGCACTATAGAAACCAAAGACATGATTGATTGGCAGTCCCAAGCCAAACTGACCAACAATGCCAAGCAATACCGCTTGAAGTACACCGATGCCTAAGAAAGCAAACATTCTGATTACTCTGGAATGGGAATCCACAGACAACCGTTTCATTCTTCTGTTTGGTTCTAAGTATATGCTCATCAAAATGGATAAGCCGCCGGTCCATAATGACACTGAGATAAAGTATGGTGCAAATGCGGTTCCGTAATTAGGAACTGCCTCATATGGATCTGCCTGAACCGATACCCCATTTGCAGTGTATGTTTCCAAACCGTCTGTTGCTTTTAATTTCTCTGATGTTTCGCTAATTGCACCGTCCAATTCCTCTTTTGCAGATGCAACACCATCATCTAATTGAACTACTCCGTCTTGAGCGGAAGAAACACCGTTTGTTAATTCAGATGAGCCCTGATAAAGTTGTGAAGCTCCGCTGGAAAGTTGACCCAAAGCACTATTTAATGAGCCGACTCCCTGTTGCAGTTGTGTTAACTGACTGCTGCTGGAAGACAGAGTTGCAGTACCGTCTGCTACTTGTTTACCACCGTCATTTAGTTGTGATAACGCTGTATTCAAACTGCTGATACCGCTTTGCAGCTCACCAATTTTTCCTGTTCCGGCTGCCAACTGTTCTGCGCCCTGATTTAATTGGCTGGTACCACTTACCAATTGTGCGCCTGCAGCAGCATATTGTGATGCTGCAGAAGCACTTCCTTGGTTCATATCCTGTTGAAGCATTCCAATCAAAGCTTGCAGCTGGGCTGCTTGTTGTGCATAAGCAGGATTATCTTTGATTGCATTATACTGGTTCGTTAAATTCTGAATAACGGTACTGTTACCACCAATAATACCAATCATAGCTTTCAACGAATCTGCCTGTGAACCACTGGCGGATTGCAGCTGTTGTGCCAAAGTCTGAACAGTCTTTGCTCCGTCATAGCCATTTGCCATTAAAGCTTGCTGAATACCATTTGTCAGGCTTACATATTGCTGTGCACCAATTGACACTTGGCTGCTGCCTTGAGACAATGAGTTAATACCGTTTGTTAAATCAGTTAAATTAGCGGCGCCGTCATTTAAAACGGAAGCACCTTGTGCTGCTTGATTTAATCCTGCAGATAAATCGGAAGCCCCCTGATTCAACTGTTCGATGCCTTGCATTAATGTAGGTAACTGCGTTAGTGCCTGATTCAATTGTTCGGAACCGTCTTTTGCTTGCTCTAATCCATTATCCAAAGTTTCCAAGTTGGTTGTAATGGTTTGTGAACCTTGCAGCAGAACATCCATACCGCTTCTCAAAGCGCCGGTACCGTCTCCCAATGTTGTAAATCCTTCAGAAATGGTTTCCATTTGACCCGGAACACTGTTTAACTGTTGCACCAAATTACCTGTAATTTGTTCTGTTACACTGGCACGCAATTCTTTTTGTAAGCTTTGTGCCGCACTTTTCATAATAGTGGAAGCAATGTAGTTACGCTTTTCATTTGCTGAATACGTAATGGTTGCAGGTACTTTGTCTATATCCTCTGCGGTTGCTACATTCTGTGAAAAATCTGAAGGAATATCAATGACGGCATAGTAACGGTTTTCCGTCTCTAAACCTGCTTTTGCATCAGCTTCATCTGTCATCACCCAGTCCAAATCTTTAGACTCTTCCATTTTATCAATGAGTTCTTGACCCAGGTTACGTTCCTCACCATTGATTTGCGCGCCTTGGTCATGGTTTACAACTGCGACAGGCAGCGTATCTAATCTGCCATAAGTATCCCATACAGATGCCAAATAAATACCACTGTACATCAGCGGTATAATGGCAACTCCCAAAACGAGAGCAATACAGCTAATTAATTTTTTTCTGCCTTTGTGCTGTTCGTTTAATGGGTCTCGCAATTGTACTGGTTCTGTACTGTTACGTTTTTTCAAACATGCTCTCCTCTTTTCAATATGGTAGTAACAGTTATAATAGCATTTAAGTATGATTTTGTATTTAGACAGTCGGTCATTTTTGTCAGTTTTTTAGACAAAAAGAATAAAATGTATAAAAAAAGTTTAGAAAAATGCGAAAGCAAATTGCTTTCTTTGTATTATAACAGCACAATCTTGATTCTGAATTTGAATCATGATAAAATGGTAAAAAAAGAAATTGGGAGGAAAACAACATGGCAATTGAGCTCACAAAAAAAGACATTGCGGAACTTTCTGCAGTTGTCCAACAAAATGTAGAAGCAGAATTACAAGGAGATAAACTCCAGCGTATGCAGGCTTTCGGAAAAGAAGACGGCACCATTGATACAAACGGTGTATTGGCCTTTGCATTATCTGAAGCGAAACTGTATGCTACTATGTTTACTACACAGTTATTAAATGCAATTTATGACGCACAACATGAACCAAATGATAAAGAATAAATGAAGCAGCATATTAAATGAAAATATGCTGCTTTTTTATAGGAAGAACCGATTGTCAACCTATTTTAAAAATAAGGTTGACAATCGGTTCTTTCCTATTTATACTAAAAGAAATCAACAAAATTATTATGTGAGGGATAAAATCATGTCATCAAAAAGCAACATACTGCAAATACTTGAGAAAAATCGCGGAACTTATGTTTCGGGAGAAGAACTGGCACAACAGCTGCAAATTTCACGTTCAGCTATTTGGAAAGCAATCAGCGAATTAAAAAAAGAAGGATATCAAATTATTTCTGTTACCAATAAAGGTTATTGCTTATCTGATGAAACAGATGTAATTTCAGCCGAAGGTATTGGTCCATATTTAACAAACGGCAGCCAAGATATGATTCATGTTTTTAAAACCGTTGATTCTACCAATCTTGTTGCTAAAAAAATGGCGTTGGAGCAGGCGCCTCACGGTACTGTAGTGTTGGCTGAAGAACAAACTGCAGGACGCGGAAGAATGGGACGTTCCTTTCACTCCCCTGCCGGTAGCGGAATTTATATGAGTTTTATTTTACGTCCCAACTTAACCAGTAATGATGCTGTTCTTATTACTACCGCTGCATCTGTCGCTGTAGCACGCGCCATTGAAGAAGTGACTCATATCCGTACGGGAATCAAATGGGTCAATGACGTATATATGAACGGCAAAAAAATATGCGGTATTCTGACCGAAGCATTAACAGACTTTGAAAGCGGCGGAATTGAATCAATTATTCTTGGAATCGGTATTAACTTTAGTACCGCTGTTTCTTCTTTTCCTGAAAACATTCAACAAAAAGTAGATTCACTATTCCGTGAAAAGCCCGCCGGTATCACACGCAATCAAATTGCTGCGGCAGTCATCAACCATGTACTGTGTTTATGCAATCAATTGCAAGACCGTTCTTTTATTGCGGAATACAAAGCGCGCTCCATTGTATTGGGAAAAGACATTGAAGTTATTCAAGGTACAAACTCTGAAAAAGCCACAGCAATTGATATTGATGAAAATGGCGGTCTTATGATTGAAAAACAAGACGGAACCATTACATCTCTTCACTCAGGAGAAATTAGCATTAGGGGGAACTTCGCTTCATGAAAGAAAAATCAAAATCTACTGTATACTCTCTTATTTTATGCGCATTGTTTGCAGCTTTAATCGCAGTGGGCGCGTTTATTAAAATTCCGGTGCCTTTCGTTCCGTTTACACTGCAGCTGTTGTTTACTACCCTTGCCGGTATTGTGCTCGGTCCAAAATACGGAGCACTTTCTGTTGGCGTATACATACTAATTGGTCTTTGCGGTGTACCTATTTTTACGCAGGGAGGCGGTCCCGCTTATGTATTGCAGCCTACATTTGGATATCTCATTGGATTTTTAATAGGTACATTTGTAACAGGATTGATTGTCCATAAAGTACCACGCCCAAGCATCAAACGTCTTTTGGTTGCCAACTTTTCAGGTTTATTGATTGTTTATACGCTGGGAACCATATACTACTTCTTCATTGCCATGTTTTACACCAATACTTATGCAGGCGTATGGTCTTTGTTCTTATACTGTTTCTTACTTCCCATGCCGGGAGATATTCTTACCTGTGTTGTTTGTGCCTTTATCGGAAAACGATTGGTTCCAATCCTAAAAAAGGAGAAACTATCCGCATGAATACAGTACAAACCTTAAAAGAAAAAGCGATGCAAGGTGTATCAATCACGAAAGAAGAAGCTTTATCACTGGCAGACCAACCGCTGGATGAGTTATGTCAGGCGGCAAATGAACTGAGAGAACATTTTTGTGATAATGTATTTGATTTATGTTCCATTATCAACGGAAAAAGCGGCAAGTGTTCTGAAAACTGCAAATACTGCGCACAATCTTCCCATTTCTGTACCGCTGTGGAAGAGTATCCGCTTTTAGACAGCACTACTATTTTACAGGAAGCACAACATAATTACAAAAACGGTATTTTAAGATTTTCCGTCGTAACCTCAGGACGTGCTCTATCTGACCAAGAAGTAGATGATATCTGTAAAACATATCGCAGGTTAAAGGATGAAAGCGGTATCTCGTTGTGTGCATCTCACGGCTTGCTGACATATCCGCAATTTGTCAAATTAAAAGAAGCCGGTGTTACACGGTATCACAATAATTTGGAAACATCACGAAGAAATTTTCCGAATATCTGTACCACCCATACTTATGATGATAAAATTCAGGCAATCAAACATGCTTTGAAAGCCGGGCTGGAAGTATGCAGCGGCGGTATTATGGGGTTAGGAGAAACGATGGAAGATCGTATTGATATGGTAATTGATATTCGTGAGCTTGGCATTACTTCTGTTCCTGTTAATGTTTTAAATCCGATTCCCGGTACGCCGTTTGCAGAACTTCCAAAACTAACAGAAGATGATTTATGTCGTATTGTATCTATTTTCCGCTTTTTAATTCCAAACGGAGCCATTCGTTTAGCGGGAGGGCGCGGCAATATGTGCGATAAAGGAAAATCTGCATTTCAATCAGGTGCAAATGCAGCAATCTCCGGTGATATGCTGACAACCTCAGGTATTACTATACAAGACGATATGAATATGTTAAAACAATTAAAGTATACGGTGAATTTTTTATGATACACAAGAAAAAAGGAATTTTTATAACAGCTACCGGTACGGACGTAGGAAAAACATATGTGACTGCATTGATTTTAAAAAAGTTGAGAGAAGCGTCTGTCAATGCAGGTTACTATAAAGCGGCATTAAGTGGTGCATATCGTAATGCAGACAAACTGGTTCCCGGAGATGCTGCGTATGTTACCTCCATATCAGGTTTACCTGTCTCTCCTGAACAATTGGTATCTTACATCTATGAACCTGCAGTTTCCCCACATTTGGCAGCACAACTGGAAAAACGTCCAGTTGATATGAAAAAGATTCAATCCGATTTTCATCATATAGCTACACAGTTTGATGTTGTGGTAGCAGAAGGAAGCGGCGGAATCATTTGTCCTTTGCGTATGGATAGCTCCCCTATTATGTTGACCGATGTGATACAAACATTACATCTTCCTATTTTAATTGTCGCTCATGCAGGATTAGGTACCATCAACAGTACTGTTTTAACCGCAGCATATGCCAAACAGCACAATATTACCGTCAACGGAATTATATTAAATCAATATGATTCTAACAATCTTATGCACCGCGATAATAAAAAACAAATAGAACACCTCACCGGAATTCCCGTTGTGGCATGTGTAAAATCGAATGAAACAGAGCTGTCTGTCAGCGCAGAATTATTGCTCCATTTATGCAATGATATTTCTTAAGTATTGTAAGTGTATGTACATGTAAAACCAAAAAGAAAGCTGTGACGATTATGAACTTAGCAGAAAAAGATTTACAATATATCTGGCATCCTTGTTCACAAATGAAAGATTACGAATCACTTCCTCCGATTGTCATTGACCATGCAAAGGGAATCTACCTGTATGACATAGACGGTAACAGTTATATGGATATTGTCAGCTCTTGGTGGTGTAACCTTCTGGGACATTGTAATGAACGTATTAATCTGGCTGTAAAAAAACAAATCGACCGTTTGGAACATGTTATTTTTTCCAATTTTTCTCATACTCCTGCAATTGAACTCTGCGAAAGATTACAGAAAAAATTACCGACAGGTTTGGAAAAGTTTTTCTTTACCGACAATGGTTCTTCTGCCATTGAAGCGGCTATGAAAATGAGCTTCCAGTACCATCATCAAACCGGAAATCCCCAAAAGAAGCGATTTATGGCTTTGACAGATGCTTATCACGGTGAAACACTTGGAGCGTTATCTGTCAGCGGAGTGGATTTATATTCCGAAATTTATAAACCAATTATGTTAGACATCATACGTGTACAGGCTCCTGACTGCTATCGCTGCAAATACGGAAAAAACTGTGAAACCTGTCAGGCGGAATGCTTTGAAGATGCTGAAAAAACTTTTGAGCAATACGGTGATGAAACATGCGCATTTATGATAGAACCATTGGTGCAGGCAGCCGCAGGCATGAAAATCTACTCTCCCGTATACTTGCAAAAACTGCGTAAAGCATGTGACAAATATCACGTTCATCTCATTGCCGATGAAATTGCTGTAGGATACGGAAGAACAGGTAAAATGTTTGCTTGCAATCATGCAAACATTTCTCCTGACATTATGTGTCTTTCCAAAGGGCTTACCGGCGGTTATCTGCCTACTGCTTTGGCTGTTACAACACAAAAAATATATGACGCTTTTTATTCTGATTATCAAGAAGGAAAGGCATTTATGCATAGCCATACCTATTGCGGAAATCCTTTGGCATGTTCGGCAGCCATTGAAGTCCTCAACATTTTGGAAGAGGAACCTATTTTACAAAACGCAAATCGGAATGCTCCTTATCTCACGAATTTAATACGTGAAGAGTTGGAAGATTATCATTATGTAGGCGACATTCGTTCCATTGGATTAATCAATGCAATCGAACTGGTACAGAATAAAGCATCCAAAACTTCGTTTGACTCTTCTCACAGATACGGATACCAAATATACAAAACAGCATTAAAAAAAGGATTGCTGCTGCGTCCTTTAGGAGATATTTTATATTTTAATCCTCCTCTTATCATGACGCGTGAAGAAATGAAAAAGGCCGTAAAGATTTGTGCTGATTCTATCAGAGAAGTGATGGATTCTATTTAATCTTCTTCTCCCAGAATGCGAATATTCCAGAACATAGAAAAAAGGAACAACCTTTTGAAAAGGTTGTTCCTTTTTTGCTATACTGTTTATTCAACAAAATGGCAGGCAACAGAATGATGTTCACTGATTTTTTTCAGCTGTGGCCGTTCTTTTTTACACTGTTCCTTGCAATGGGGACATCTTTGCCAAAATCTACAGGCATCCCCCTCTTCTTCCGTCACTTGAGGAACGGAAGGGATTTGCCATTGTGTATCCGGATGAATTGGAAAAACCGAAGACAACAATAACTTCGTATAAGGATGTGCAGCATATTCAATCACATCTTGTGTGTTTCCTTCTTCTACAATGCGTCCGCGGTGCATAACAAGAACGCGGTCACAAATGCTTTGTACCAAAGCCAAATCGTGAGAAATAAACAAATAGGACATATTCATTTCATGACGTAACTTTAAAATTAAATCTACAATCTGCGCTTGAACCGAAACGTCCAAAGCGCTGGTCGCTTCATCACATATGAGCAAATCAGGCTGAATGGCTATGGCTCTTGCAATAGCGGCACGCTGACACTGTCCACCGCTGACTTCATGGGGATAGCGCGATGCAAATTCCGATTTCAACCCTACTTGTTCCAGCAATTGTGCTACAGTACGTTTTATCTCACCGCGCGGTTTTCCAAAATTAATGAGCACTTCTCCAATGCTGCTTCCAAGTTTTATCCTTGGATTAAAAGAATCACTTGGATTTTGAAATACCATCTGTAAGTTTTGATATAGATTACGCAGTTCTTTTCCTTTCGCTTTTGTAACATTTCTCTCGTTCATAAAAATTTCTCCGGAGGTGGTCTGCTCAAGATGTGTAACCATTCTCGCAATGGTACTTTTACCACAACCGGATTCCCCCACCAGCCCTATGCACTCGCCTTTCTCTATGGAAAAACTGACACCATCCACTGCCGTAAAGGTTTTTTTATTTTTTTGAAAGGTCTTTTTGACATCTTTTAATTCTAACACTTTCATTTTAAACCTCACTTAGACATTTATGGCAAAATACAGCATGTCCATTTTCGCCACTGTGCATGACCGGTTTTTCATGTGTACAGATATTATCACATAAACTGCATCTTGGAGAAAAACTACAGCCTGTGAATACTTCTCCAAAAGCAGGCGGCTGTCCCGGAATTCCTTTGGGAATCGTACCGCCGATTTGAGGAATAGAAGCAATCAACGCTTTGGTATATGGATGTTTGGGATGATTCAATACATCTGCTTTGGAGCCATATTCTACGATGCTTCCTGCATACATAACCGCTACTTTATCTGCCATATGAGACACAACTCCCATATTATGAGTGACAATGATGATTGTTGTGCCCAAATGTTGACGTAAATCCATCATCTCTTTGACACACTGCGCCTGCACGGTAACATCTAAAGCACTGGTAGGCTCATCCGCTAAAAGCAGCTGCGGATTCAGAATCATTGCCAGTGCAATGGCAACACGCTGATTCATACCGCCGCTTAATTCAAAAGGATAACTGTTCAAAATACGCTTACCGTCCCGCAGACCAAGTCTGGTAAACATGTCCAGAATCTGTTTGGTTGCCTGTGATTCATCAATCTTTCCATGATTTTTTAGCGCTTCCAAAAACTGAGCACCAATCTTGCGAATGGGATTAAACGACATTCCCGGATTCTGGAATACCATGCCTAACTGTGCTCCGCGGATATTCCGCAGTTCTCTTGAAGAAATTCTCAGTAAATCCACTTGTTCAAAGCTGATACGCCCTGATTCTACACGACCATTGTCTCCCAGTAAACCTATCATCGCTTTCAGCAAAGTGCTTTTTCCGCTGCCGGACTCTCCTACAATACCTAGAATTTCTCCTTTTTCGACTTTCATATTAATATTTTGCAGAATGGATGTGCCCTGATAGCTCACATTTAATTTTTCAATCTCTAATATTGTTGTCATATTGTGTCATCACTCATCTTAAACAGTTTTGTCTATTGAGGCATATCTAAATCTGCTGTAATTTCATAATAATCGGAAGGATGTGGTGCGAGCCCTGTTACACCTGCTTTTGTAACAATATTCATAGTGTTATGAGAAGCTACACATAAAATACCATTGTCAACTAACATCTGTTGCAGTTCAATACTGTATTCTGCACGTTTTTCAGAATCTGTTTCTTGAGAAGCTTTATTGTACAGCGCTACAAACTTATCGTATTCTTCTCCGGACCATCCATGAATATTATAGTTGGTCAGCAGTTCATTGAAGAAAGTAATACCATCTGCATACGGTGCTGTTACAACTGCCCAGGAATAAATATCAAAATCTTTAGATACATCTTCAATTACAGTATTGCTTTCGCGGTCATCAATGTTTACTTTAATTCCAATTTCTTTTAAGGAAGCCTGTGCAGATTCAGCAAGTAAAGGAAGTTCAATACGATTTCTATAAGTTACCCAGTTAATTTCAAAAGTTTTTCCGTCTTTGTCAAGGTAGCCGTCTCCATCCGTATCAGACCAACCTGCATCTGCCAAAAGCTTTTTGGCTTCCTCCTGATTATATTCCGGACCTTTTACTTTACTGTCACCGAATTCATAAGAAGCAGGATAGCACAGTTGCGCAACCTCTCCAAATCCATTCATAAGTGTATTTACAAAACCTTCTTTATTAATTGCCATTGTTACTGCCTTACGAACATTCACATCTGAAAACTCTTCACTCTGTGTGTTAAACACAAACATATAGGAACGGGAAGTGGCTGCACTGTTAATTTCAAAATTACTGTTATTTTCAAAGATTGGAAGGTTTGCATAACCTAAGTTAGCACAAGCATCTAATTCACCATTTTGTAATGCCATCGCCATAGTGTCCCCATCTAAAAAACACTGTACATTAATAGTGCCGAATTTTGGTGTACCATTCCAATAAGATTTATTCGCTTTTACAACAACTTTGTCTGTTGTAGCAGATTCCAATGTATATGGACCTGTTCCTATCACGTGATTATTGCCGTTCACTTCTTCTGAAACATCAATAACACATGCAAACGGGTCAGTCAGCCAGTTAATTAAAATCGGATTCTTTTCTGATGTATGAATGGTAAGCTTCTGACCATCTGCCTCCATACTGGAAATTTTTAAGCCGGATGCTGCACGCTCATTTTTTTCAATCAAACGTTCAAAGCAGGCTTTTACAGCCGCAGCATCTACTTTTTTACCATTGGAAAATGTAACATTATCCTTGATGTTAATTTCCCATGTAGTATCATCAACAAGTGTCCAATTGTCTGCCACCCAAGGTTCAATGGTACCTTCTTCACTGATTTTTACAAGACATTCACCCACGCCATAACGTACTGTACTCCATCCGGCATAGCTTAAATGGGGATCAATACCGCCGTTTGCCTGTGCGCCTGAATATGCGGTAACACCATAGTTGAACACTCTGCTGTCAATATCCGTTGCAGTTACAGATGAACCGGAAGTAGTTTGGCTTCCGGAACCTCCGCTGCATCCTGTGAGTACACTTACTCCCAATGCCAAACAAGCTGCCACTGCAAGGATTTTCGTAAATTTTTTACCCATATTTCTTTCTCCCATCTGATATAATCTAAAAGCCAATAGATTGCTTTATTGATTTTTTATTTTTAATTTTATTTTAACATCATGTAGAAATCACTGTATTGTTTAGATATTAAGACTTGGTTCAGCGATATTTTATGCAATTCATCTGTTGATAAACCAAATGATTCTTGTCCTGGGATCAAATTGTAGTTTTTTCTCTCTTTTTTCTCCCTGAAAATATACCTTTCATTTTCTGTACATTATCATTTAAAGTTCTTCTGGTTTGTTTCGGGTCTAAAATATCTCGAACGGTATCGCCAAGCAGATTAAAAATAATAACTGTGATAAAAATAGCAAGACCTGGCGCCAATACAATCCATGGAGATGTTTGAAGCATGCTGCGTCCTTCGCTCATCATAGAACCCCACTCCGGCGTTGGCGGAACCACACCTAAACCTAAGTAAGACAAACCTGCCAAATTCATAATCATTGCCCCAACATCCAATGCAGCTGTAACTACAATCGGTCCCAAAATATTAGGCATAATGTGCTTGAGAATTACTTTGTACCAACGGGTACCCATCAATTTTGCAGCATTCATATACTGATGATTTTTCATTGCCAACACTTGACTTCGAGCAACCCTTGCGTATCTCGGCCAAGCAATGAGTCCTACTGCAATTGCCGCACTCCAGATACCACCGTTTAAAACACCTGCAATTGCAATTGCAAATACCATTTCCGGAAAGGCCAGAAAGATGTCAGAGATTCGCATAATCAGAGAATCAATCCATCCTCCAACATAGCCGCAAATAACACCAATGACAGTACCTACAATTGTAATGCCGGCTACCAATGCCAAAGCAGAAAAAATGGTGGTTTGCGCACCAATAATAATACGAGAAAATAAATCTCTTCCATAACGGTCCGTACCCAGTAAGTGACTGCCGCTGGGTGGTTGAAGCGCGTTGCTTAAATCCTGTGCATATGGGTCATACGGAACAATATATTGTCCAAAACAAGCAACAAACAATAAACCTGCAACCAGTATTAAAAAAAAGCCGAGCTTTAATGTAGTTCGGTCCTTTTTTAACTTTTTATGCTTTATGATGAAAAGATCATCTGTCATATTCTAGCCCTCCTCTCCCTGAATGCGGATTCTTGGGTCCAGATAATGATAAACAATGTCTGTAATCAAATTAATTGCTACATAAATGATTGCCATCCAAATCACATAAACCTGTATGACCTGATAATCTCTCGACGAGATTGCGTCTACCGCCAGTTTGCCCACTCCCGGCCACATAAAGATAGACTCTACAATAGCAGTACCGCCTAACAGAGAGCCTAAGGACAATCCCAGAAGGGTAACAATCGTCAACATAGAGCTTTTTAAAACGTGAGCCAAAACAATGGTTCGTTCCTTGATACCTCTTGCACGTGCTCCAATCACATAATCTTTATTCAACTCATCCAATACTGTAGCTCTTACCTGTCTGGTATATTTCGCTGACATTGCCAGCGCCAGCGTTAAAGTTGGTAAGATAATACTGATAAAACCATTGTTACCCATAACAGGAAACCAATGCAGCTGCAAAGCAAATACATAAATCAACAATAATGCAATAAAAAAGTTTGGCATTGCATTTCCAATAAAAGTACATACACGAATCACGTAGTCTGTTATTTTATTTTGTTTTACCGCTGACCAAATTCCAAGAGGTATGGAAATGAGAATGGTTGTCACAATGGAGGATAACGTTAGAAGCAGAGTGTTGGGCAAAGCTTGCATGAACATGGGAAAGACTTCTTGATTCTTGATATAAGAATATCCCATATTCCCTGTAAAGATTTTTCCTACCCATTGAAAATATTGAATGATAAATGGCTGGTCCAGCCCCATTTCATGGCGTAACGCTGCTTTCGCCTCTTCTGACATAGAAGTTCCCATTTGCTGTTGAATAGCATCAACGGTATCTCCGGATGCCGTCTGCATTAACGCAAAAGACAGCAATGTAATTCCAAACAGAATTAAAATCAGCTGAAGCAGTCGTTTCACTACGTATTTCCAAATAATGATACACCCCCACATTGCTCACTTCCCAATCGGCTGAGCAGTGCTTTCTTCCAAATCCTTTTCTTGGTTATTTTTCCGCACAAACAATAAAGGAATTATATAACACTTTATTTTTTCCGTCTTTTTCAATCACACGTTTGTTATAAACATCAGCAGTAACATTGCTTACACCTAATGACAGCAATGTTTGCACATCCCAACCCGGACGCACTTCTTTGCTTAATGGCAGTTTATATGCGAGCTCTTCCATGATTTGTGTATTATGTACTTTTTTCATGTATTCAGGTTCGCCGCGGCGCTCTTTTTCCTTTTTATAATCTTCGTCAAATAAATATAAATATTGATTTTCATCAAAGTTAATCATTCTGCCGCCCGGCTGTAATACACGAATCCATTCGCTGTAAGCTTTGGTTGGCTGTTCCATGACCCATGTCACATTACGGGTTACAATCAAATCAAATGTATCATCTTCAAAATCAAGATTTTGTGCATCCATCTGTAATACTTCAATGTCTACACCTGCATCCACAGCGTTTTGTATTGCACTGTTTACCATGTTTTCAGTATAGTCAATAGAAGTCACATTGTGACCGGCCTTTGCCATAAGGATAGAAAAGAATCCTGCTCCGCATCCTATATCCAACACATTTAATTGCTGCTTTGCAGGAGCATATTTGCAAATTTTATCCAGCCAATCAAATTTTGTATCCTCGATTAAATCAATTTTGCATCTTTCAGAATACCCTTGTGCACGTGTTCCCCAGTATGCGGCAATTTCTTTTATTTGACTCATGACGCCATCCCCTTTTGCTTTTTGTTCTGGAACATTTATCTGCTAAAATTATCAAAAATAACACTTAACACCGTATTAAGCATAACATAACAGATATTATGACAGGTAAACACTTTTACCAAAGTTGTAAACATCTATTGAGTAACTTTTCTCATTAAGAAGAGATTGTACATTAAATGAAAAAATTTAATCAATTTGCCCCAATGCAATTAAAGACGTTCCGGATTCAATCCCCAAGGTAACGGTCATATACAATACCACTACGTGTTCAGGAGCATAATACTCCCTCAATGTTTTACCAAAAAAATCTTTAATCACACCAATATATTCTCCTTTGGATACGGTTTGTCCTACCTTTACCGCCGGATACCAACAGCCATCTACTTCTGAATCAATATAAAATGCGGTTGTGATTTCTTTTGGTTTTTGATTCGATAACATCGGTTCACCAGGAAGGACTTCTAATTTTTTTAAAATATTTAGTACATCAAATTTGTAGGCTTGTACCTCTTCTTTACTCCAAAGTCCACTTCCACCGCGTTCAATCAGCAAACTTGGCACCCCATTGGCAGCGGCTGAATTAAAAGCGCCTCCTGTTGCTATGGAACGCACCACATATTCACAACCGGTAACGTAGGCACATTCTCTTGCTTGATTGGAAACTGTTTCCTCTGCAATGCCGGGATAGTATACATATGGCATTACCAATTCATTGACATCTCCACCATGCAAATCGATATAAAAGTCTGCTATGCTTTGAAAATCTTTTGTAATGGAAAATGCTGTTTTATGAGTAATGGTTCCTCCCATGGTTCCCGGAAAGACTCGATTTAAATTTTCTCCGTCTTCCGGAATCACTCCCGCAACTCTTTGCAAAAAAGCCTGTGTATTGACAGGGTGCAAAATAATAAGCGCCCCTTGAACCTCTGCAGGATTTAACTCTTGAGCTAATTCGATTGCAGTTTGTATTCCGGGATATTCCCCGCCATGTATGCCGCTGGTAATCAAAATTATTTTCCCGTCTTTTGCTCCATTTATAATTGTTACGGGAATTCTGTGTAATGTTTTAGGCACGGTATAGTATCCATTTGTTTTTGTTCCGCTTTCTGCTTGCAAGG
>UQNI01000027.1 GCA_900542375.1 uncultured Oscillospiraceae bacterium
CGTGCTTTTTTTTCCGAATCACACCCGGCAGCAGTTTCTCCATGAGATTTTTCAGGAATGGCATGAACAGAACTGGTATGAACCAATTTTTTTACTTTATGACGCAAACATAATTCTACAATATTTTTGGTACCGTTTACATTCACATCCACCACTTTTTTATCCACTTTAGATGAGATGGATACAATCGCTGCAGTATGAATGACAATTAACTCTGTATCGGGATTATGAGAGAAAAAAGATGTCAAACTGTCTTTGTCGCGAACATCGCCATGTACAATTTCCACATTTGGTTGTGTATACGAAATGGTATTGTCATTTGGCAGAGCAAGTCCGCGAATTAATTTTCCTTGGGCAGCCAGTTTAGAAATAATGGTATTGCCTAAATAACCCATTGCACCGGTTACAAGATATAATGTTTTAGACACAAAAATCCCTTCTTATCTCATTATTAAAATTCTTATATATAGTATAAACCATTTGAATACCAGATTATGAATAAAGCATAAAATTTTTTCGCATAACCTGTAAAGTTTCTAACGCAATTTGAAGATAAATTTTATGGATAAAAAGTTTTTGTTCATTTTAGAAAACTATGATTATTTTTCTATACTTTGGTAAATCCTAACTATGAGGTGAAATTTGTGAATTCTATTTGGGAAAAAGAAACTGTTTTACCACAGTATGAATCATTAAAACAAGACTTGACTGTTGATGTTGCCGTTATCGGTGCAGGCATAGCAGGTATTCTTACAGCATACCTGCTGCAAAAGCAGGGTGTGAACGTAGTTGTGTTAGAGGCAAAGACCATAGGCAGTGGTCAAACAGGAAAAACAACAGCTAAAGTTACATCACAGCATAATTTAATCTACCATAAATTAGTCAGTTCACTTGGCACAGAACAGGCTAAATTATATGCCGATGCAAATCAGGAAGCAATCGGAATGTATCGTAATTTAGCCAAACGTTGTACGGACGCGGTAGCATTTGAAGAAAAGGAAAATATCCTTTATGCCGTACAAAATGCTGATGCAATTGAAAAAGAAGTAAAGGCAATGCAGCAGTTGGGCTTAAAAGCAGATTTGATTACACAGACAGAATTGCCTTTTCCCGTTGCAGCGGCTGTTTCTCTTGAGGGACAAGCACAATTTCAGCCATTGGCTTTTTTAAAAGAAATTTCTTCCGATTTAACGATATTTGAACATATTATGGTGCAAAATATCGAGGACCAGATTGTCAAGACCAAACAGGGGAATATCACTGCAAAGCATATTGTCATTGCCACTCATTATCCGTTTATTAACATTCCGGGCTATTATTTTCTGCGTCAGCATCAGGAACGTTCGTATGTTCTGGCTTTAAAAAATGTACCGCAATATCGCGGCATGTATTTGGGGGTGGATGAGCCATCTTATTCTTTCCGCAATGCAGGCGAATATTTGCTGTTTGGCGGAGCGTCACACAGAACGGGAGAAAATCGTTGCGGCGGTCACTACGATACATTAAGAAAAGCTGCACATCAGTTTTATCCCAATGTGCAGGAGACCGCCTGTTGGTCGGCTCAAGACTGTATGACCATAGACCATATTCCGTATATTGGTCCGTATGCATTTGGCATGGAAGGCGTCTATGTGGCCACAGGATTTCAAAAATGGGGTATGACATCGTCTATGGTTTCGGCTATGATTCTCAGTGACTTGATTTTAGAAAAGGATAATCCCTATTTGCCTGTATTTACGCCCCATAGAATGCATATCGGATTGTCCGTCAAACAAGCAGTCAAAGATACCGTCCATTCGGTACGCGGTTTGACTGCGGGATTTATGGCTCCGCCGAGAGCAATGGTAGAACAGCTTCCAAAGGGGCATGGCGGCATTGTAGAAGTCGAGAATAAAAAAGTTGGAGTTTACAAAGATGAAAAGGGTACGTCACATATCGTACAGGCCAGATGTACCCATTTGGGCTGCCAACTGGAATGGAATCCGGATGAAAAAAGCTGGGATTGTCCATGTCATGGCTCTCGTTTTGATTATATGGGACATGTGATTGATAATCCAACAATGGAGGATTTAAAGTATGATTCAATTACGGAATATGAATAAGCGGAAAGCACGCTTTGAAGGTTGGTATTTTAAACATCAGAATGCACATCATACAGTTGCATTCATTCCGGGATACCATGTAGATGAAAACGGAAACGCGTCCGCTTTCATTCAAGTGATAACCGAAAATGCTTCCCATCAATTCCAATTTGCAGAAAAAGAGTTTTCCATAGACAGAACACATTTGGTTATTAAAATTGGAGAAAATATATTCACTCCGAAAGGGATTACCGTACACTTGGAACACGAAAACCTTTCTATTCACGGTAGTCTAAGATATCAAAACAGGATACCCTTGAAATATGATATTATGGGACCGTTTTCTTATTTACCCATGCAGTGTAAACATCGGATTATCAGTATGTGTCATACTCTGTACGGCATCTTGAAAATAAATGGGGAAGCGGTTTCTTTTGAAAACGGAATTGGTTATATTGAGTCGGACAGAGGCACGTCTTTCCCCAAGTCCTATATTTGGACACAGTGCAGCATACCGAAAGAGCAGCCCAGCAGCATTGTTGCGGCAGTCGCCGATATTCCGTTGGGTCCCATTCATTTTAATGGTTGTATTTGCTGTATTTATCATCGCGGCAAACAGTATCGGCTGTCCACATATTCCGGCGCCAAGGTAGTACGCTGTACAGAAAATGAACTTGTACTGGTGCAGGGAAGGTATTTTTTTAAAGTAAGTTTACTCAAAGAAAATCCATTGCCGTTAAAAGCGCCACAGAAAGGTGCTATGGCTCGAATGATTCATGAAAGCGCTGCATGTAAAGTGCAGTATCGTTTTTATAAAAGAGGAAAAAAGGTGTTCGACTATACCAGTAAACAAGCTGCATTTGAATTTGTGCCGGGATATATGCCCGTATATGATAGAAAACAAGCAATAAAAGCGGCTCTTTCATAAAAAAACTGCTGTGTGTAAACACAGCAGTTTTTTATGGAATAAAATTTGTAGTATCTGCTTTTGGCGAGACAGCATGTTTTTTATGAAGAGAGTATATTCTATGTTTGGGTGGATGAGTTTTATTTCTGAAAATCAAGATAGGAAGTACCATAAAGAAGATTAAGCCAATCATTGATTGTACAGGATACCAAATCAGCGTCTCTGCAGAAAACAGAAAAGGCAGTGTGACCAAAGAGCCTGCCGCAGCAAATGGAGACTGAATCAATTCCATTAAAACACATAGACAAACCAGTGCGCAGGGAAATGTAATATAGGTAGGAATCGGTGTATAAACAGATAAATATCTCCAAGCAGTTCCAATCCACGGAGCCAATGCCATAACGGCATAGACTTTCAGCGGTTTTTTCCTTGCGGGACTTGTCACCTCAGCCATTTCAACAAATGTAATAATTAAGGGAGGAACCATAAAATAAATACTGTGGGTTACTGTAGGATAAATGGATAATATAGAGAAAATAATCAGCAGAATGCACCAATGGAACAGTTCGCTTTTCCATTGAAAAGAAGTATGTGAGGATACTGTTTTTTGGGTCAGTCCCGTTTTTTGATAGAGTGTTTGTACTGCAATGATTACTCCAATATATCCTATAACCAGTAGGGGAAATAACCAAGAGTCTGATTGCAATAAAATAGGAAGCATAAATGCAGAAACAACCGGTGCAAACGATGTTTTTGTCACCAGCAATGAAATACCTACCAGAATAAAACCGATGAGTACCTGAAAGATAAGAGGAATCGGAAGATATTTAACAATGCATACCGCACATATCGAGCCGATAATCATCATAAAAAACAGTTGTGCTTTATTGACTCTCCAAGGTTGTCTCTCAACAGCCCATACTCCCAGTACCACTGAAATTCCTTCCGGAAACATAAATTCATGTAAGCCTGTCAAATGACTGAGCAATATCATGATAAACCCAAACACAACAACAGAACCGTATCGAATTATTTTATGGCAGAAACAATGTTTCGAATAATGCATCTTATGCTCTCCTTTCCTTTTATGAATACTTTGCATTGTACACGATTGCATTTGGAAGTACAATTGCATTTTAGAAAGAAAGCATAAGTTTGTGTCTTTGGTATGTTTTCAGCATTTCTTTTGTCTGCAGTTTGCTAAATTGTATATAAATTGTATAAAAGAAATTTATATTCTTATAAAATAGATTGATACAATCTCAAAATAAAACAGCTGCCCAATTGGCAGCTGTTTTATTTTTAATGATTTACTTTCATAAAATCCGGAAAAAAAGCATCAGGATTTTGTTTGAATTGTTCTACAATATCCATTTCGTTTTTTTCAGGCATTTTTTGTTGATGTGGTTTCATTTGCATCCATACAGGCATTGGATTATCTTCTGCATTGGTGCAATGGTAAACCTTCATTTCTACCACAATAATCGCCTCCCACCATTATTATATTCAAAAGATAAGAAAACGACAGTGGCGATTTTTTTGTGAATATCATGCATCTTATAGAATAGGGGCATCGTTTTTCTTTGCCAATCCTTCTACATATCTCAGCATCTCTTCATCTGATTGAAGTTGCTGTGCGCGATGTATCATTTCTTTTTGTTCCTGTTCACTTTTGCTCATAAAATAATCTTTAGCACGAACATTTTGTGCCAGTGCATAACCAAATCCCAACGGAAGGTCGAACATATGCTATCACCTCATTTTTAGTATCAACTTTTGAAGCAAAAATATACAAGTTCATGCAATTTTTTCTTGAAGAACAGGAAAAAGTATGCTACATTAAACATATAAATTCGTTGAAAAGGGTGATGCTATATGGTAGATCCAAAACAAAAACCAAAAGAAAAAGAATTGACGGAAGAAGAAAAAATGGATTTGGTTGAACAAAATTTAGCAGACTTAGACGATTACATGGAAGAAAACGGCGTATATTTAAGACAATAAAAAACAGCGTATCCCAAATTTAAGGGGATACGCTGTTTTTTATTTTTCCATACCGCGTTTGAGCAGATTGATTTTAATTAAAAACATATTGCAGGCTTCCTCAAACGGAATATTTGCTCCCAATGCTTTTGCAATATTACTGCGTGTTAAGGTAGTTAAAATTTCCAATATGTATTGAAATTCTTGTTCGTTTTGGATATTTAGTTTATCAAAGTGAGCAGTTTGTTTTAAGTCATTTATTAAGGAAGCCATGTACTCTTTATCCACTTCATGCTTGCGAACGGGGAGAAAAGCATGAATACCGGAACGCATATTTAAAAAGGAATTGGTTAAAAAGTGGTCTAAATTTGCTTGTTGGCATTGTTTTAATATTTCATTATGGAATAAAATAAATGCATCAAAAATATGGTTATTTTCTCGTTCTAAACAAGAATAAAAGAGACTGCGAATTTGTGTACGGTATTCTTCCAGTATATAATGATATAAATCTTCTTTGTCATGAAAATAGGCATAAAAACTGCCTCTTGGGATTTCTGCTTCGGTCACAATATTTTTGACTGAGGCTTCTTCCACAGAATTCTTTCCAAATTCATGTTTGGCTGCGTTTAATATTTTGGTTTGCTTTTCTTTAGGTAAGTTTAAAAAGGTTGCAGTCGGCATTTTCTCACACCTTTCATCATTTATGCATTCATTGCTTGGTTTATTTGTGTTTCTACAATTAATTCGGATTCTTGAATTCCTTTTAATAAATCATACAAGTTAAGAATAATGGAGATTTGAGTTTTATCTTGCTCTGCGTGTACTACTTCAGACAATCCTTTTGTATTATCGTGCAGTACGTGATAAGCATAATTTACTTGTTGCATTGTCAATTTATGTGCTGCCAAGCTGTCATATAAGAAGTAAACGCGTTCTGTCCATTCTTGGTCTGACAGCAAATATTGCGCCATTTCATCAGATTTTACATACTGTTGATTAAATTTAATTTTTCTGTTGATTGCTCTTTTTTGTTTTAATGCTTGCAACAGTTCTTCTGCAGTTGTATTAGGATTGGAAATGCATGACAAAATAGTTTGATTCAATGCGACTGATTTATTCAGTTGTTTTTTTACACTTTCGTTTACATGGCGGGGGAAGAACAGAGAATCAATTAGGACAATCAGAATACAAGCCGCACATACATAAGCCAGTCTGACAAAAGCGTACTCTGTTCCTGTAAGCGTGGTGGACGACGCCATAGAACCCATTGCTACAGCAACAATACCGGTAATAACAACATTGAAGTTAAATTTAAGAAATATATCACCGACTATGATGGTTACTACGAGGATTAGGATATTCAACCATATGATATCGGTAAATGAAAATGCTAGCAGATAAATGACCACCATATATAATGTATTCAGCATTCTGCTGCCAGCGGCTTTGCGAGTTAATTTGGTATATGGTTGTGTCACAACGACTACAGATAATGGGAATAAATATGCTTTTGGTAGATTTAGCAATTCTGTGACAAGCATACCGGCTGCACAAATAAGCGATACTTTTAACGCATAAATCACATTGTTTATATTCATACGGCTTTTTAAAGTATCCCAGAAAGATGCAGCTGGCTTTATTTGCTCTGCATCGTCGATGTGCTTCTTTTCAAATAGTTGAATGTCTGTTTCCAATTCATAAGTCAGTGCAGTAGAATGCATTTGTTTTGAACATTCGTAAATAGCGGCTTCCACTACTTGTTGCTCTACTTGTTTTTCTCCATATTGCACAATGGTATGAATTAAGTTAGTAAGGGATGTTAGCGTATCGGGAGAAAAGTTTTCTTGATTATGTTCGGAAGAACAATATGTTTCTCTTACAAATCGATTGATACGTTTAAAGAGTAAAACGCCTTTTAAATAATTGTTTCCTTCATCCCATTTTTGAACAAAATGGCTCATTTTAGCATCAAGTGCTCCCTGCAAAGCTGTAAGTTTAGCAGCGGTCTGTTTATTTTGCTCTAAAATTACTTGTTTGTCTTCTTTATTTTCAATGGAATGTACCTGCTTTTCCATCATAGGGATTAATTCTTCCATCTGCTTTTTAATATTCTTTTTGAATTTATTGCGGTGAACCAATAGCTGTAAGCCCAGCATTATAATGGTTGCAATGGCTACAATAGCAAAACGAATGCCAAGATCAACGCCATAAACAGGGAAGTAAAGCATCATAATAAAGTTCAATAAAAACGGCATATAAATGCTCATTTTATCATCATAAGTAAAAATATAAATGATAAGAAAAAATACTGCAAATGACACCGGAATTTTAGTAGCCAAATTTAAACTGGCTGCATAAGCAAGTGCAACTAAAGACATTTGAACAATAAAAAAGAATAACGAGTTCTTTTTAAAATGCAGCGTATAGTCATTTTTTGTTACTAATAATATAGGCATAATGCTCATACCTACTATCATCGCATTGTTCATGCCAACCAAAGGCATAAAGGCAAACATAACGGCAAACATAATCACCATCATTAACACTGAGGTAATCAGTTCTTTTCTGATTGGAATTTTAAATTTTTTCTTTTCTTTCTTTTCCATCAAAATACCCTCTCTTTCTGTTTTGTTTTATATATAACTATATTTCAGTGATGACATTGTCTCATAATTATATATGACATCGTGTCATTTTGTCAAGTGGAGAAAATAGTTATTCACAAATTATTCACTTTTAAAAAATTTGTTTGTACAAAAATAAGTTTTCAACAATAATTTTAGCCTGTTTTTAAAAGATTTGTACAAAAATTCTTTTGGCAGGGAAATACTATTGTAAATCTACCCGATTTGTAATAAAATTAACAATGATTGATTAATTAAAACTTCAACCAATAAAGATATTGTTTGTTGCTATAAATCCTGAAAAGGCTATAAATGCACAAATCGAATCAGAAGGAGAATGTTTTTTTATGAAAAAATTTAAAAGAGTTTTGGTGGCAAACCGTGGCGAAATTGCCATTCGTGTGTTCCGTGCATGTAAAGAACTTAGCATTAGAGCTTGTGCTATTTATTCCGCAGAGGATAAAGAAGCGCTTTTCCGTACCATGGCGGATGAGTCTTATCAAGTAGGAGCAGGTAAATCTCCGATTGATGCATATCTTGGCATTGCCGAAATTATTGAATTGGCAATTGCAAAGGGTGTAGATGCAATTCACCCGGGTTACGGTTTCTTGGCAGAAAACGAGCAGTTTGCATATGAATGTGAGAAAGCAGGTATTGAATTTATCGGTCCTGACCACATCATGATGAATCAAATGGGCGACAAGATTAAATCTAAACTGGTAGCTCATTCTGTTGGCGTACCTACTATTCCGGGTGTTGAAGAAGCCATTCAAAGTGAGGAAGATGCAAAACGATTTGCGGATTCCTGCGGTTATCCTGTTATGTTGAAAGCTGCTGCAGGCGGCGGTGGCCGTGGTATGCGTATTGTGCATAAGCCTGAAGATTTGATTGCAGAATTTAACAGTGCAACAAACGAAGCAAAAAAAGCATTCGGCAATGGCGATATCTTTATTGAAAAATATTTAGAGTGCCCAAAACATATTGAAATTCAGGTAATGGGCGATAAATATGGCAATATTGTTCATTTATATGAACGTGATTGTTCTATTCAAAGACGTCACCAAAAAGTAATTGAATTCACTCCTGCCATTGCATTGACAGAGGAACAGCGTACTGCAATTTGCAACGATGCAATTAAACTTGCAAAGGCTGTTAATTATCGTAATGCAGGTACGCTTGAATTTTTAGTAGACAAGCACGGCAACCATTACTTTATCGAAATGAACCCAAGAATTCAGGTTGAGCATACCATTACCGAAATGACAACCGGCATTGACTTGGTTCAAACTCAAATTTTGGTGGCAGAAGGCTATCGTTTGGATTCTCCTGAAATTAACATTAAATCTCAGGATGATATCAAACCACAAGGCTATGCAATCCAATGCCGTATTACTACAGAAGACCCTGCAAATAACTTTGCACCTGATACAGGTAAAATTGCAGTATATCATACAAGTTCCGGTTTTGGCGTTCGTTTAGACGGCGGTAACGGATTTGCAGGTGCAACCATTACACCTTACTACGACAGCTTGTTGGTAAAAGCAATTACCCATGCAAGAACATTTGAAGATACGATTGATAAAATGATTCGCGTACTTCAAGAAACAAAAATTACAGGCGTAAAAACAAACATTTCCTTCATCTTGAACGTTTTAAATCACAAAGATTTCCGTGAAGGTAAATGCGATACCAGCTTTATTGCAGAACATCCGGAATTGTTAACTTTTGCTCCAAAAGGAAATAAAGAACAAAAACTTCTGAACTTCCTGGGCAATAAAGTAGTAAATGAATATACTCCAAAACCGAAATTCAATGTTCCGATTGTTCCTAAGATTGAAGTACCTGAAAATTTGGAAGGTACCAAACAAATTTTGGATAAACACGGTCCTGAATATCTGTCTAAATGGGTATATGACCAAAAAGCTTTGCTGTTTACAGAGACCTCTATGCGTGACGCACAACAATCTTTGATTGCAACACGTGTAAGAACTGTAGATATGGAAAGAATTGCTCCTGCAGTATCTGTCTTGGCAAAAGATTTGTTCTCTATGGAAATGTGGGGCGGCGCTACCTTTGACGTTGCTTACAGATTCTTAAAAGAAGACCCATGGGAGCGTTTGGCAACTTTGCGTGAAAAAATGCCTAACATTTTAACACAAATGTTGTTCCGTGGCGCCAATGCGGTTGGTTATAAAAACTATCCTGATAATGTAATTCGTAACTTTATTTCTGTTGCTGCTGATGCAGGCATTGACGTATTCCGTGTATTCGACTCACTAAACTGGTTACAAGGCATGGAAGTAGCTTTGGATGAAGTTCTCAAACAAGGTAAAGTTGCAGAGGCATGTATGTGTTATACAGGCGACATTTTGGATGAAAGCCGTACAAAATACAGCTTGCAATATTACATTAATATGGCAAAAGAGCTTGAAAAACGCGGTGCACATATCATTGCAATTAAAGATATGTCCGGCTTGCTCAAACCGGCAGCTGCATATAAGCTGATTAAAGAATTGAAGAACAATGTTGGTCTTCCAATCCATCTGCATACACATGATACAAGCGGTAATGGTGTAGCTTCTCTGTTAATGGCTGCACAGGCTGGTGTTGATATTGTAGATACAGCAGTAAACAGCATGGCAGGTTTAACCAGCCAACCGGCATTAAGCTCTGTAGTTGCTGCAATTCAAAGAACAGAGAGAGAATCCAGCATTAATTTGGATGACATCCAAAAAATCTCCAATTACTGGGAAGATGTTCGTCCTGTTTACGGCCAATTTGAATCCGGTTTAAAAGCAGGTACAACTGAGATTTACAAATACGAAATTCCTGGCGGTCAATATTCCAACCTGAAACCACAAGTGGAAAGCTTTGGTTTGGGACAACAATTTGAAGATGTAAAAGCAATGTACAAAACTGTAAATGACATGTTGGGTGACATTGTTAAAGTTACTCCGTCTTCCAAAGCTGTTGGTGATATGGCTATCTTCATGGTGCAAAATGATTTGACACCGGAAAATATTTACGAAAAAGCAAAAGATATTGACTTCCCGGATTCTATTGTTGCTTATTTTGAAGGTATGATGGGACAACCGGAGGGTGGATTCCCTGAAAAACTTCAAAAATTGGTTCTAAAAGATAAACAACCAATCACATGCCGTCCGGGTGAATTATTACCTGATGAAGACTTTGATAAAATCAAGGCTTACCTTCGTGAGACTTATGGTATAGAAGGAAATGACCAAGAAGCTTTAAGCTATGCTTTATATCCAAAAGTATTTGAAGATTACCAAAAAGGTCTCAAAAAAGAAGGCAACTTCCGCTTTATGGGCAGCGATACTTTCTTCTACGGTCTGCGTGTAGGCGAAACCAGCGATATCAAAATTGCTGAAGGTAAAATTTTGACTGTAAAACTAATCGAAGTCAAAGAGTTGGATGAAGAAGGCTTCCGTGAAGTGGTATTCGAAGTAAACGGAAATCGCCGCACTGTTTCTATTAAAGATCAGGGAGCAAAAGCACAAGCTGCAGCTGCATCTGTTGTAATGGCTGATCCTGATAATGAAAAAGAAATCGGAGCAAATATTCCTGGTACCATCTTAAAAGTGCTTGTAAAAGAAGGCGAAAAAGTGGAAGCAAACCAACCAATCGCTGTTATTGAAGCCATGAAAATGGAAACAAATATTCTAGCACCTGTAAGTGGTGAGGTTGATAAAATTTATGTAAATGATGCTCAACAAGTAAAATCCGGAGAATTAATTGCAACTCTAAAATAATTACCTAACGGTTTTATAAAAACTGATTGTCAATTTGTTTGACAATCAGTTTTTTATATTTGAATTTGTTATACATTACAAATAATTTGTTTTTCTAAAATACTTTCTTACTTATTTTATAGAAAAATCCGCTCGGATAGGTTATAACGTCTATTTTTATTATGATGTCATAACAGCAATAAGATTATGGATTGCTATATGAATGTCATCGTTTTTATTTACTGTACAATGGTTTTTATGCTTGCAATAAAAGTAAAGTTATAGTTATTGACAAGAACGTTTTAGTGATTATCAGTTAAAAATTATAAAACGATTTTTTATACTATAGCAACCTTCCGATAGCAACAAAATAGATACAGAAAGGAGCAATTTGTTATTTTTAGAATCCTGACTGTTAATATGAATATGATAACATATAATTTTTGTTGAAAATTGCTTTATATTTCCTTTTATGATATAATATAGACAGATTGAAATTATATTTTTAGTAAATTAGTAGAAAAGTAAGGTTATGTTATGTTACAAACAATAAAGCAAAGAGTATTAAATGCGATTCCTCCAACTGTACTATTTTTAGCATTATTTTTTTCCATTTTATATATTTGCGGCTTACAAGACGCGTTAATTGCCACCTTTTTAACATTGGAATTTATGCGCTTAAAAACAGATGAGTTTGTCGAAAGCACTATGATAAAATCCACTGTGCTTTATATTATTATTGCAGTATTTGCCTATCTTGCAGGTTTAAATGTATATCTATGTGCCGTTTTCAATTTTGTAACGCCTTTTATGATTATTTATCTTTTTTTAGATGAATTCGACCCGACCAATCAGATACCATATACATTGGCGTTGGCATTTTTTCAATTAATTCCAACAGATTTACGAGGATTACCTATACGTATTGGTGCGATTGTAGGTGCTTGTATTGTCACTTATATTGCTGTTATTCTTACCAGATTGGCGACGAAAAAACAGCCGAATAAAAATATTCAGATATTAACCGTACAAGGTTTACAAGAAATGGTTTGTCAATTAGATGCAGTGATACAAAAGGATTTTGACCGTGTGAAACAGCATCAAGATAAATTGTTTGAAATTAACCGTTCTCTCAGTCATTCTATTTATGGTGCCAATGACAATTTAGTTTTAAATGGCAGCAGTGGTCAATCATATTTTCCTTTTATCATAGTATTTCAGCATATGAATCATTTGATGGGAGACATCTGTGATAAGCCAAAAGTGCTGACACAAGATACTATTTTATATTTGGAAAAATTAAGAGATGTATTGAATCAAGCACAAAAACTGGCAGCAAAAAATCAAATGAAACAGGCATCTCTTAAATTAATTGAGTTCTCAGGAGAAATTGAAATTGATCAAATTGATATCAACTATAATATTGTTTATATCTTGAATTATTTATCTACGGCATTTATGGAAATATCCAATAAGAGAAAGGGATTTTCTTTTAAAAATATCCAATTTAAGTCTCATATTTGGTATCAAATAAAAGCAAACTTTAATATCCATTCGTTTAAAATGCGCTTTGCATTGCGGTTAAGTATTGCAGTATGTCCTGTGGCGACTCTGATGTACTACTTTAATTTACCCCATGGATTCTGGATGCCAATGACAATTTTGGTTCTGATTTTGCCATATTGGGAAAATACCCTACGTAAAATAGCAGACAGGGTAATAGGTACACTATTGGGCATTGCGGTATTTGCTATTTTATATTATTTGTTCCCAAGTCCTTTGGAACAAATGATTATTATGGTTATTGTAAATTTCTTAATTTATACGACCAAACGATATGCGTTTACGGCTATCTTTTTAACTTGTTCTTCATTTGCAATAAATGTAGCAATGGATAATGCAGATCATTTATTTTCACTGCGATTTATTTACACAATAGGAGCTGCAATTATAGCGATTGTAGCCAGCTACTGTATTTTTCCAACCAATAATGAGGCAGAATTAAAAAACATGATGCGGCGTTTATTGGATATGGATGACTTTTTATTGGACACTTTGTTACAGTTATCAAAAGGAAACCAAAAGCAATCTATCAAACAAGAGTTGGTACTGACATCTTATCTGGTTAGCGGTAAAATTGAAAATCATTGTATTATGTCAAAATCCAGTAAAAATAAGGTATATGTAAAACGTTTTATTATGCTCAACAATAAATTTGTTACGGATATTGCACATATCTACACTTTGATGTCCATGCAGCAGAAAGAGCGTATTGACCCGGAAGCGTTAACCTCTTTGATTATGGATTTGAAAGCAACCATTAAATCCATGAAAGATATGCTTTCCCATAAAAAGGTAGTGGTTAGTCATCCAAAATTGGATTACAATCAAGTTTATGATGATGTGTACGTAAACGGTAAAATGATACGCAGTGCTGATTGTTTATACCGCATGTATGACTGTGTTCAGACGCACTTATTGAATTAGAAAGTAAACTTTCAACAGCAGAAAAACAAATATAGATAGGAACATCTTTCCATGTTCAAAGTTTTGGCTGTTAACAAGAACGTTTTAACGTTTTATCGTTGGAAATTGCACAGCAATTTCTTTTATGTTATAATAAACACAAGAAAAATGATGAAGGAGAGATTTTCTATGCTAGATGAAAAATTAGTTGAGTTATTGAATGACCAAGTAAATAAAGAATTTTATTCCGCTTATTTGTATTTATCAATGGCGAATTATTACAATGAAGAAGGTTTAAGCGGTTTTGGAAATTGGTTTACCATTCAGGCGCAAGAAGAACGTGACCATGCTATGCTGTTCTTAGAATATCTGCAAAATAATGGTGCTCATGTTGAATTAAAAACAGTAGAAGCACCTAAGAAACAGTTTAAAGAATTTAAAGATCCGCTGAATGAAAGCTTAAAGCATGAAAGATATGTGACCGCTTCCATACATAATATTTATGCAGCCGCAAGTAACGTAAAAGATTTCCGCACCATGCAGTTTTTAGATTGGTTTGTAAAAGAGCAGGGTGAGGAAGAGAAAACCGCAGAAGATTTAATTAAAAAATTAGAATTGTTTGGTCAAGATGGAAAAGGTTTATATATGTTAGACAGCGAATTGGCATCCAGAACTTACTCTGCACCAACATTAACACTGTAATAAACAAGCACCGTGTTGCGGTGCTTGTTTATTTTTACTCTAAATGATCGTATTTTATCATATGAGAAAAATTGTTCAATTAGTGATTGTTCCCAGTACATGTTGTATGCTACTATGATTCAGTCAAATAATGAAGCATTATGGAATGATTGAGTATTACAAACATATATCCAGTATATTTTGTTGCAAGTATTCTTTACACTATACAAAACGTGTTTATATGTCGTATAGATGAATTGAATAACGGAAAAAAGGAATTTTGTAATGACCATTCTGCTGATTTGTTTTATTAATTTGTATATACCAATATAGTTTATCCGGAGAGCTGTATTGTTATAGAGTTAAAATGAGGGGGAATCACTATGAAGAAAACTTCAAAAATTGCAGCTTTGTTTATGGCCGCAGCTCTTACTGTGGCATTAGCAACCGGTTGCAGCCAGCAGCAAAACGAACAATCATCCGGTAGTAATCAGTCTGCTTCTTCGGCAGCTGTTGATAGCCTGACCATTGCTATTAGCGCAGATGAAAATACATTGACACCATTTACCTATGTACATGGTTCGCCCGGATTTGATGCGATGAGTCTAATTTATGACACGTTGTTTGTACGCACACCGGATAATACCATCATTCCGTGGATGGTAAAAGAATACAGTGTCGAAAATGATAGTAAAGTGTATCATATTACATTGGAAGACGGATTAAAATGGCATGATGGACAACCGTTAACAGCCGAAGATGTTAAATTTACGTTTGAGTATGTTTTGACCCAGTCAAGAACACGTTTTAGTGCCATTGGCAAAAAGGTAGAGAATATTGAAGTAAAAAATGATAAAGAGTTCACCATTACATTAAAGGAAACAGATGTTAATTTTATCAATAACTCTTTGACAGATTTAAGAATTATACCAAAACATATTTATGAAAATGAAGCAGACGCTACAGCTGTAACCAGTTCTGTTGGCAGCGGTATGTACAAATTGGTTGAGTATAAATCAGGTGAGTATTATAAGCTGGAAGCTATGGAAGACTACTTTAAAGGTTCTCCAAAAGTGAAAAATTTAAATTTACCAATTATGACGGATAAGTCTTCCATTCAGCAAGGTATTATTTCAGGTCAATTGGCAGGAAGCACCACATCTGTCAGTGCTGCCGTATTAGATACCTTTAATAATGCTTCCGGAATTGATATTTTAAAGGCCGATGGTTATGCTCCTACAATGCTGTATTTTAACTGCGAGCGTGAGCCATTTAATAATGCAAAATTCAGACAAGCAATTAGTTTAGGTATTGATATGGATACCATTATTCAACAAGTGGCACTGGGACATGCTACAAAAGGAACTCCTAACTTTATCAGAGAAGATTTGGAAGAGGCAGAAAAGGGACTGTCTTATGAGTATAATGTAGAGAAAGCAAATCAAATATTGGATGAACTTGGCTATCATCAGAAAAATAGTGAAGGAATTCGTTTGGACGCAAGCGGTTCACCGTTACATTTTTCACTGTTGACTTATTCTGACAGTACGAATCGCGTTCGTGCAGCTGAGTTGATTAGCAAACAATTAAAAGACATAGGAATTGATGTTGAAGTGACTTCTATGGAATCTACTGCTGTTGACGATAAAGTTTGGCCGGAATTTGATGTATCCAAAGGCAGAGATTTTGATATGACAATGTGGGGATGGTCCGCACCGGTTATGTTAAATGGCGGTTCCTTGGCAGCGCTTTGTTCATCTGATTACGCAATAGGAAATGATAATATCGGCGGCTATAAAAATGATGAATTTGATAAATTGGTATCCAATTATCAATCCGCCACAACAATTGAAGAAGCAAATGAAGCTTCAAAAGAAATGCAGAAATTTATTACAAATGAGTATCCATTCATTACACTGTATTATGACGATAATTTGTATGCATGTAATACAAGCATGTATGATGGTTGGGTAGCTTCCAAAAGTGGTTCTACTTTAAACGTATTTTCATTTCTGCCTGAAGAAGTTCAAAAATAATTAGAAATCAACGAAAGAGCAGGGGTATGAGTCATCTCGTACACCCTGTTTTTTGGGAAAGGGGAATACCCTTGAAAAGTAAAGTTTTTCATTATGCCATCATGATGATAGCAATTATCACATTAAATTTTTTCTTGCCCAGAATGCTGCCGGGTTCCCCTATTGCAACTCTGGCAGGGGAAGAAGCAGGACAAATGACAGAAGATGAACGTGACCGATTGATGTCTTCCTATCACTTGGATAAATCATTGGGTGAACAATTTCTAATTTACTTAAAAAATTTAGTGACTTTCCAATGGGGAAATTCTTATGTTAAAAAACAGCCGATTATCAACCTCATGCTTCAGGCACTTCCTTGGACTTTATTACTGGCAGGCTGTAATTTAATACTGTCCACGTTAATAGGAACGTTGTTAGGAGCAGCTTCTGCTTTTCTGAGGAAAAAAAGGAAAGACCTTCCAATCGTATTGATATTAACATTGTTAAGTTCTCTCCCTGTTTTCTGGATTGGTATGGTACTGCTTTCGACATTTGGAGTAAAGTTGAATTGGTTTCCCATTTATGGAGCATATAGTATGTTCCAAAATAATAGTTGGGTTGCTGCCATTGGAGACGTGTTACATCATCTTGCTTTGCCATTGTTTACCTTGGTCATTACTTCTTTGATGACTTTTTTCACAACTTCGCGCTACAGTGTGCTAAAAACCATCAACCAAGATTATGTCAGCATGGCTCGCGTGAGAGGAATTCCAAAAAAGAGAGTACAATTTTGCTATGTTATGCGTAATGCATTAATTCCTGTTTTTACAGTATTTATGTTAGATTTAGGTTACATTCTAAGCGGGTCGGTTGTGGTTGAAACCGTTTTCTCATATCCCGGATTGGGTTCCTTAATGTTTCAGGCAGTATCGGGAAGAGATTACCCATTAATGCAGTATTCCTTTTTGGTGGTATCGATTATGGTGATTGTTATGTCGTTCTTGGCAGATATGCTATATAAAAAGATTGATCCGGGGCTGGGGGTAAGAAATGAAAAATAAAGCAATTGGTATTGTAGGACTGATTTTAATCTCTTTTATTGCATGTTTGGCAATTTTTGCTCCTCTGATTGCACAATATGACCCCAACGCGGTTGTAGGCCCGTCTTATGCAAAACCAAGCGCAGAATTTTTGCTGGGTACCAATGATGTGGGATATGATATTTTCAGCGAACTGGTTTACGGAGCACAATATTCTTTGTTGGTTGGCTTAACATCTGCTGCAATTGCGGCAGGTATCGGTATTGTAGTGGGGGTTCTTTCCGGCTGGTTTGGCGGAATGATTGATAGTATCTTAATGAAAATAACTTCATTTTTTATTACAATACCATATTTACCCTTAGTGATTGTGTTAACAGCATTTTTGCCCAAAGGTTTTATTTCTATGTCTTTGATTTTAGGATTGGTATCTTGGCCGGAAATTGCCCGTATCTTACGTTCACAAACTATGAAGATGCGTAGCAGAGAATATATTTTATCCATTCAGGCAATGGGTGTTAGTCATTGGTATGTCATCCGCACTCATGTTATCAGAGAATTACTTCCTCTTGTAACATATCAGCTTATTTTGCGTATCAAAGCTTCTATTTTATCCGAAGCAGCTTTAAGTTTTTTAGGTTTGGGAGAGCCAACTGTCAAAAGTTGGGGTTCGATGCTTTATTATGCGCAAGCCAAAGACGCGTTTATGACGGATGCATGGTTATGGTGGGTAATTCCGCCGGGGATTTGCATTGCGATTTTAAGTTTTGGTTTGATGTTGATTGGATATACAATTGAAGGAAATATGAACCCCGAAATGGAGGCTGCCATATGAGTACAATATTGTCAGTACAAAATTTATCGATTCAATATAAAAATCAAAGTTGCTGCAGTGTAAATTCGTTATCATTTGATTTGAAAAAGGGAGAAACGCTCTGCCTACATGGGAATTCCGGGTGCGGAAAAAGCACGGTTGTTTGGACAATCATGGGAAGAATTCGTTCCATGGGCGGTATCGCTTCCGGAAATATTATGTATGAAGGATTGGATTTAGTCACTTGCACTGAAAAACAATGGAGAGAAATTCGTTGGAAAAAGCTTGCCTTGGTGCCGCAATCTTCTATGAATTCTTTTAATCCTATATATACCATTGGAAAAACTTTAGATGAAATGTACCGTATACATATGCCAAATTTATCTAAACAAGAGAAAAAAGAACGAAAGTTACAGTTGATGTCTATGGTACATTTGGAAGAACGTGTTTTAAATTGTTATCCCCATGAATTAAGCGGAGGTATGAGACAGCGTGCTGCCATTGCGGTAGCAATCATGCTATCTCCGGAATTGCTGATTTTAGATGAAGCTACAACAGGGTTAGATGTGATTGTAGAAGCTGATATTTTAAAAACACTCATGGAAATTAGAGAAAGAGAACATACTTCTATTTTATTTATCAGTCATGACCATCGGATTGCAAAAGCTTTTTGTGACAGGCAGGTGAATTTATGAAACAAGTATTATCAGTTCAAGACGTGAAAAAGGTATATCGTGTCCGAAAAACCAAAGGAAATAAACAAACGAAGTTAAATGCCTTAGACGGGATATCTTTTTGTTTGAATGAAGGAGAAGCACTTGGCATTATAGGTGCAAGCGGTTGCGGAAAAAGTACACTTTTAAAGATTATACTGGGACTGGTAAAACCTACTTCGGGACATATTACAAAAAAGGAATTGGCCGGATTTGTTGCACAAGACCCATATGATTCATTGTGCCCGGCATATCGTGTGGAACGAATTATAGCAGAACCTTTGTTATATACTAAACGAAAACGCAGGTTAAAAGATTGTACAGAAGAAATTAAAAAGATGATGGGGTACGTACATTTGGATTATGATACCTATAGACAACGATATCCCCATCAATTAAGCGGTGGAGAGAGACAAAGAGTCAGTATTGCCAGAGCGCTTGTTTTATCTCCAAGTTTTCTTGCTTTGGACGAGCCGACCTCTATGTTGGACTATCATGTAAAAAATGATATTGCCAAAACCATTCGTTATGCAGCTCAAAAGACAAATACCGCTATTTTATTGGTAACACATGACATTACTTTGGCAGAGTCTATTTGTGATACCATTGCTGTTATGTGTGATGGAAAAATCATAGAACAAGGGGAAACATTTCAGATTTTGCATTCGCCGAAAAATACCTATACAAAGCGATTAATCGCAGCAGGAACAGATATTGAATCCTATTGGTCATTGCAAGACGAAGTTTCTTAAACAAAAACAGCTTGTACATCTGTACAGGCTGTTTTTTATGGAACGATAGTATGTGTTTGTATTTTAACTTACTCATAATTCTATTTAAGAAAATTGTCTTTTTATAATTGTGATAAGATAAATCGACATTGAATTTATCAAATTGTTCCAATTTACTATTAATACTCAAATGAAACCATTTTTAAAAGAACGCTTATAATGACGAGAGGTTTTTCATGCAATATATCATGGCATTTGATCAGGGAACCACAAGCTCCCGTTGTATTCTGTTTAATCATAAAGGTAAAATTTGCGGTATGGCGCAAAAGAATATTCGGCAAAGTTATCCAAAAGCGGGTTGGGTAGAACACAATCCAATGGAAATTTTATCTTCACAATTAGAAGTAGCAAAAACCGTGTTACATGAAACCGGAATTACAGCACAGCAAATATCAGCAATTGGCATTACCAATCAAAGAGAAACTACCATTGTGTGGGACAAAAACACCGGAGAGCCTGTCTATCCTGCGATTGTATGGCAATGCAGAAGAACTGCGGAACAAGTGAAACAGCTTGAAAAAGATGGTTGGGCAAATGTGATACGCAGTAAAACAGGACTGATACCCGATGCATACTTCTCCGCCACCAAAGTGCAATGGATTTTACAAAATGTTCCCGGCGCGCAGGAACAGGCAGAAAAAGGAAACTTGCTATTTGGGACGGTGGATACTTGGCTCATTTGGAACTTAACAGGAAGAAAACAGTTTGTAACGGATTATTCCAATGCATCTCGAACGATGATGTTTAATATCCATCAATTATGTTGGGACAAAGAAATTTTAGATTATTTCAACATTCCGCAAACCATGCTTCCCGATGTAAAACCGTCATCTTATAGATACGGAATGACCACAGATGATATTTTTGGTATACAAATCCCTATTGCTTCCGCCGCAGGTGACCAACAAGCTGCTTTATTTGGGCAATGTTGTTTTGAAAGCGGATGTGCCAAAAACACATATGGGACAGGCTGTTTTTTACTAATGCATACGGGAAAAAGAGCGATTGTTTCCAATCATAAACTATTAACTACCATAGCGGCAAGTACCGATGAGAACATTGAGTATGTGCTGGAAGGCAGTGTGTTTACTGCAGGTGCATCTGTACAATGGCTGCGGGATGAAATGAAAATGCTGAAAACGGTAGATGAATCCGAATATGTTGCGCAGGAAGTAGAAGATACTAATGGCGTTTATATGGTTCCTGCATTTTCAGGACTTGGCGCTCCCTATTGGGACGCTTATGCAAGAGGAACCTTACTGGGACTGACACGCGGAAGCAACTGTGCCCACATTGTGAGAGCAGTGCTGGAGGCGATTGCTTTTCAGACATATGATGTCATACGCGCCATGGAAGCAGATTTTGGAAAAAGCATTGTACAATTAAAAGTAGATGGTGGTGCTTCTGCAAACAATTTTATTATGCAGTTTCAAGCGGATTTATTGAATATATCTGTACTGCGTCCGCAGGAAATTGAAACAACGGCATTGGGGGCAGCTTATCTTGCAGGACTGGCAGTTGGTTATTGGAAAGATAAGCAAGAACTAATCCAAAATACAACGGTGGGCAGAATTTTTCAAGGTGCTATGAGCAAAGAGGAAAGAGAACTGAAATTGAATCAGTGGCATAGAGCAGTGCAAAGAGCTCGGTCATGGGAAGCAGAATAGCATTTTGTTTTGATACATACCAGTATCCCTTTCTTATAAAAAAACACCAACGGCATAAGGGGAATGCCATTGGTGTTTTTTATTTTTTTGGATGAAAAGAGTAATGAGAAGTAACTGAGGAGGTATTATGCCGTACGGCGATTTTTAAATGTAATTGGTGCTAATATGGGTATACATAGCCGTTTACAGGTTCTGCAGATGTGATGGATTCAACCATAATCTGAGGTTCAGGTCTGCCGTTATATTCGCCTTTTGTAAATTTACCTGTAACGGTTATCCATGCATCATTTTGAAGCTGGTCAGATTTATCATATTTACAAATAATACCTCCCGGAACTACGTCTGCAACGCAGCATGACATAACCAATCGGGCAGGAATGAATTCGTTATCGCTCATAAATTTGCTGTCATGATACACAAAACCGGTCATTGTAATTGTATAGCCCTCAAAACGTTCCGGTTTTGAAGAAAGCTCTCTAATCCAGGCGTAAAATTCGTCATTTGAAATATGAATCGTTTTGTTGCTTTCATGATAACCATGTATTTCCACTTCTTTCTGAAAGAAATTTTTTGTTAAATATCCATCAGGAGAGGAAGAGGCAGTCTGTTTTTCATTATCTTTTTTATTTTGTGATGAGTTGAAAGGGTATGTAGCGGTAATAGAAGAGGTAGTATTGTTTTTACCATTTAGGTCACTTCCATTAATGTACCCTGAGGTAAGACTATGAAGATCAATTCCGTTTTTGGGAATCAATACTATTACAAGGGGAATTAAGATAACGAGACAATGGGTTAGTTTAGGTTTATAAGCAAATTGAAATAATCTAAAAAAACTAAAAATACCAAATAAAAATAAAACGACAACCGCGAAATATAAATACGGTTTCATACGTGGTGTTACGTATGAAAGATATCTGTCGCTTATGATTAATGCCAATAAAGCAGTTGCAAACAGAATATATAAAACGGTCTCAATCAAGCATTGGATATTTAGTTTTCTCATACGATATACCTCTCTAAACCAATAAACGAACAAATACACATGACGAGAAAGCAAACAAAAAATACTGTTATGGTCAGTTTAGCAATAAATTTTTTGGAAAAGTTACCTGAAAGCATTGTTAAATTTTTAATGTCAATCATAGGTCCAAAAACCAAAAATCCTAAAATGGATATGAAAGGAAATTGGTTTGCAAAACTTCGTGCAACAATGGCATCTGACGAGGAACAAAGAGATAGCAGAAAGGCCATTCCCATTAAAAGTAATATCGAGGGAATAATGTGCAAATTTGCATCTGTCCATGCTATTTTAGAACTGATTACCTGAAATACAGTAGAAATAAAAATTCCGATTAATAAAAACTTTCCTACGTTAAAAAATTCGTTTTGGGCATGTTGCCAGAATAAAGAAATTTTTCCCTTCCATCCAGGCTTTTGTCTCAAAAACAGACATCCGCATTCACAGTTGTATTCGTAACTTTTTATGGAAAAGGATACTTGCATCGGTTTAAGCGTAAAAATAAGTCCAATGCCTATGGCGCAAATCGTTCCAAGTAAAATTCTTGCCAAAACAATTTTCCAATTACCATTAAAAGCATAATAGGTAGATAAAATTACTACGGGATTAATGACAGGGGTTGCAACCATAAACACTACTGCAGATGAGGTAGGTACCCCTTTTTTTATCAGACTTTTAAACATGGGAATGGTTGCACAATCACAAACCGGCAAACAAAAGCCACATACCAAAGCAAATAACATTCCCAATAATGCATTTTTGGGAAACCAGCGTTGTATTACTTTTTCTGACAAAAACACTTGGATAAAAGACGATAATAAAACGCCAATGAATAAAAAGGGGATAGCTTGCAATAGAATGCCTAAGAAAATACTGATAACCGTACTGGTTGATATGTTCCATAACGGAAAAAAAGTGCTGGCTAAAACATAAAGAATACCGACTGCTCCTATTCCGCATAAGAAAGGTAAAAATAAAAGTTGTTTTTTTGTATCTATTAATTTAAAAGAAGAGTTTGATGTTTTATCAGTAAATATTATTTTAGAGCGAGGGGAATAGGATTGAATGCGTTTCCGTA
>UQNI01000028.1 GCA_900542375.1 uncultured Oscillospiraceae bacterium
GCGATAGCCTTCTCTTGTCGGGGCTGCCGGGGCTGTCGCTGCTGTGTTATATGCTACCTGCTCTGTTTTCAGCACGCTTCCGTCCCAGTCTTTGAAGGTTACTGTGTATTGGTTTGCTTCCCATACTGCATACAGGGTTACTGTATCATGATTAGTTGCTGTAAGGTTGTTGACAGTTGCCCCGTCTGTATACATAACCTGTCCGTTTACTATCGTGGACCAACCTTTAAAAGTATATCCCTCTTTGGTAAACCTATTTGTTTCTAATGCCTGTGCTGTATCATATACAAACGCTTGTGAAGGCATTGTACCTGTTCCGCTATTTGCATTAAACTCTACACTATATGCATTTGCTTCCCATACTGCATACAAAGTCACTGTTTCATTAGGAACTGATGTAAGATTTTTCACTGATTCTCCGTCTGCATACACAACTTGACCATCTGTTGTAGTTGACCAACCTTTAAAAGTATATCCTTCTTTGGTAAACTTATTTGTTTCCAATCCCTGTGCTGTATCATATACAAATGCTTGCTCTGACATTGTTCCTGTTCCGCCGTTTGCGTTAAACCCTACACTATACGCATTTGCTTCCCATTTGGCGTATAATGTCACCGCATTTGCGGGCATTTTTTCCGTTGCAAAATCCCATTTATTTTGGCATGCAGCTTCTTTATACCATCCTGCAAAGGTATAGCCTTCCTTGGTCGGTACTGTTGGTTCCTGTATCAGATTGTCGTACTCAACGCTCTGTTCTGCGACAATGCTTCCCCCCTGAGAATCAAAGTTTACTGTAAATTGTGCAGGTACTACATTTACATTAAAAATGTAATCTTTATCTGTTGTTGCATTATTGTTAATAGGATGTCCACCAAAACTTATAATAGGAACCAAGGATTTATAATAATAACCGGATTGAGGAACACCGTTTACTACAAGCTTACCAAGCACTTGAACACAATAATAATTTGTTCCCCCGGTACGTGTATCAGCTTCTGTTCTCATAGGAATTTCGCTGACTGTTGTGGGTACATTTTGAGTAGATTCACGATAGAAATAATCTTCAGTGCCGGTTGCTTTGCTTCGTTCCCCTACCGTTCCGTTTTGAATATCAAACCAATAATATTCAAACTCTACATAGGTATCTGTACTTTCATTGGTATTTTCGTTTTTCATTAATGGATGAGTAACCTGGACACCAATAGTACCAAAACGTTGTACATTATAAGGACTCGATTGTGATATTGGTTGACCATTCATAGAATATTCTACATTTGGTTCAGATACAAAATCATTTTTCCATGTAACGGTTAAAGTATCTGCCGGAGAAGTAACACTAATTTGAGAGTCGGCCGTCAGTTCTTTGCCATCCAGCTCCCAACCTCCGTAATATCCTGCTGCCGGAGTGGGTACACCAGTCGGTTTTGGCAGTTCATAATGTTCGTCTAAGCTCCAAACACCGTTTTTCTTTACATACTGAACTGTATTATTATAAAGTTTTTGTTCGGTAGCTATGCTTAATCCGTTATATACAAAATTAAGTGTTACACCATAAGACAAGTTAGCATAGCTTGCCATTGCATTTTTTTTCGTTTCATCTGCATTTTGGTAAGTGCTGAAATTTGGAAACAGTACCGTTGGTCTATTACTTTCCCATGTGGAATTAGAGAAAGCATCTTTATCGGCACCTTCAAAACTACTTGCAACTTCCAACACAAATATATTTTTACTGCATTGTGAATTGGAAAAAGCGGAAGCTTTTATCGTAGTCACTGATGCAGGAATACTTACTACTAAACCATCATTTTTCATCTTTTGATAAATAGGCGAACTGCCGCTGAACGAAAATGCATATTTACCAATCGTGGTGAGACTTTGCGGAAGTTCCAAAAAATTTTCATCTCCAACAGCGTCTCTCATACCAATAAAGGCTAAATTAGAACAGTTACCAAATACTGCCATATTCGAATCCAAACTGCCAATTGAGGTTAACGTACTTGGCAAGATAACACCTGTAATAGCAGTACCATTAAAGGTATTTCCACCTATCTCCGTAATTTTTGTATTTCTTAAGTCAATTACGCCTCCAAGTTTTTTTGCATCATAAAAAACTTGCTTGTTAATCTTGGTCAAATTGGTAGCAGCAGAAAAGTCTACTGCTACTAATTTATCCACAATGTTTGCTATTTTTACACTTGAACCTCCTGTAGTCGGAGTTCCTGATGCATAAATATTGGGACTGAACACACTTGCGTATATTTCAGTTGTTTTCTCAGGTATTTTAATGGCAACAAATTGTACTCCCGCATCTGTTACATTTGTTTTGTACCATTCGGAATTTACACCCTTTAAAACAGTGCTGCCATTTCCATCCCAAAGAAGTCCTTCTTCCGGAATCACCAGTGGATTATCCGCTGAAGTTCCTGCTGTATTGGCCATAGCATTCACTGTGGATGTTATATCGTGATTATCTGTTAGTTTTGGAGAAATATTTTCTGTAGTATCTAGTGTTTCATCTAAATCTGTACTTTCTTCAATATGGGTATTTTCCTGTGCAAACACAGTATTACACAACATACTTGATGTACTGGCTGTTCCAATTAATACTGTCAAACCCATTGCTAATAATTTTTTAGCTTTCATTTCTTCTTTACCTCCTAACTTATAAAACAAGTTTTTCATTGTTTTGGAAAAATTTAGATACGTATTTTCCTCCTCTCTGTCCACATAATGGAAAACAAATTAGACTTTAAGTAGACTTTTTATTTCGAGCATGATAAAATAACAAAAGGCTTAAATGCGTAAACAAATTTCCAATTTTAGGTAATATTTGTGCGTGAAAAAATGTCTACCTTTTGTAGCAAAAAGATAAGTATCTGTAATAAAAAACATAAAAAAGACCTGTATTTTTCAGGTCTTTTTTGAATCTCTAACACATGTTTCATGCTGTATGGAACCGTAAAAATCTTTTTCTTATTATGGAACGCTGTGCATATGATTGATAAAAATAATAAATTACACAACAAACGTTAAATTAATGTTAAACCAACTATAAAAATTATGGCATTTTTTCCAAAGATAATAGACAACAGTTTGGGACTTCACCACATTAATACAAAATTTATAAACTTTTCATAACTTCATACTTTTTTGCATTGTTATATGTTATACTACTACAAGCGGATAATAGTGATATAAACTGTTACATATGGTGATTTGATTGGTTAAAGGAGAATTTCAGCATGTTCTTTATCGAAATCCTAAAGGCAATCTTTTTAGGTATTGTGGAAGGCATTACGGAATGGCTTCCAATCAGCAGTACCGGACACATGATTCTGGTGGATGAATTTATCAAATTGGATGTATCAAAAGAATTTTTAGATATGTTCATGGTTGTGATTCAACTGGGGGCAATATTGGCTGTTCTGGTACTTTACTTCCACAAACTGAATCCGTTTTCACGAAAGAAAACACTTGTAGAACGAAAACAGACATGGTCGTTATGGTTAAAAGTAATTATTGCTTGCCTGCCGGCAGCAGTCATCGGATTGATTTTTGATGATAAAATTAACGAACTATTCTTCAATGCTTGGACCATTGCCATCACATTGATTGTATATGGCGTACTATTTATTATCGTAGAAATATTTAACCGTAAACGCAAACCAAAAATCAGAGAATTGTCTCAATTGCCTTATACAATGGCATTTTTAATTGGTGTATTCCAACTATTGGCACTCATTCCCGGTACTTCACGTTCCGGTGTTACTATTATTACTGCTTTGCTGTTGGGGGCTTCTCGCTTTGTTGCAGCTGAATTTACCTTCTTTTTAGCAATACCGGTAATGCTGGGCGCAAGTGCTCTAAAGTTAGTAAAATTCGGTTTTTCCTATACAGGATTGGAAATTGCGATTTTAATTGCAGGTGTATTGACCGCTTTTCTTGTATCTGTTTTGGCAATTAAATTCTTAATGAAATACATCAAAAAGCACGACTTTAAAATATTTGGTGTTTATCGTATCTTACTGGGTATTGCCGTTATTATTTATTTTTCAATTGTCGGTACCTCAGTATAACTATAAAAAAGCAGGCTTGTTCTGAAAAAGAACAGTCTGCTTTTTTATAGTTACGGTCTATATTACAAATGATAATTTGATTTTTCGGATGAATCACAATCGTATGGGTGAAGATAAAAGTGGTTCTTTAGTTTCAAAAAATATAAGAAAAAACCTGCTTTCATGCAGGTCTTTTCTTATACAAGCCCTCCAAATATTCTTGCAAATGTTGCAATAACAAAACATAACCCAAAGCCGGTTACGGTTGGAAGCAAAAATCCTATTGCAGTCCATTTCCAACTTTTTGTTTCTTTTTTAATAGAAAGGCAGGTCGTGGAACAAGGCCAATGTACCAAAGAAAATACAATGACACACAATGCCGTTACCCACGTCCAGTTATTTGCCACCAATAATTCTTTCAGTGCCATTAAATCGTCTATTTCGGTTAATGTCCCTGTTGCCATATAAGTCATAATCATAATCGGTACGACAATTTCGTTCGCCGGAAATCCCAAAATAAAAGCAAATAAAATGGTTCCATCCAAGCCAAATAATTTTCCAAATGGGTCTAAAAAAGCAGCACAGTGTGACAATAATGTGGCATCTCCTGCTGTGACATTTGCTAAAATCCAAATAATGAATCCTGCAGGAGCAGCGACTATCACTGCTCTTCCCAAAACAAAAATGGTTCTATCCAACAAAGACCTTACAATTACTTTTCCAATCTGTGGCCTTCTGTATGGAGGTAATTCCAATGTAAAGGAAGAAGGTACACCTTTTAATACCGTTTTGGATAACAATTTACTCATAGCAAATGTGAGCATGACACCTAATATAATGACCCCTGTCAACATAAGCGTTGACAGCAAAGAACCTGTAAATCCTGTTGCAATGCTTCCAACAAAAAACATGGATATAATGGAAATCATAGTGGGAAAACGTCCGTTGCAAGGAACAAAATTATTGGTGAGCATTGCAATCATACGTTCTCTTGGAGAATCTATGATTCTGCAACCTACCACACCTGCCGCATTGCAGCCAAATCCCATACACATAGTAAGCGCTTGCTTTCCGCAAGTATTGGCCTTTTTAAAATAGTGGTCTAAATTAAACGCCACCCTGGGAAGATACCCGAAATCCTCCAGTAACGTAAACAAAGGAAAGAAAATTGCCATGGGCGGCAGCATAACGGATACAACCCAAGCCAATACGCGATAAACTCCCAACACCAAAGCTCCGTGAAGCCATTCAGGTGCATGCATCCACATAAAAAAATCTGTCAGCCGGTCCTGTACCCAAAACAAACCTTCCGATAACATTTGAGACGGATAGTTTGCCCCTGATATGGTAATCCAAAAAATAAGCGCCAGCAGTGCTATCATAATAGGAATACCTGTGAAGCGATTGGTCAGATATTTATCTATTTTACGGTCTCTGCTATGACAATTTGCTTTATTATAAGACACAACATTGGCACAAATACCTTCCGCTGTAATAACAAGGCAGGCAACAATTTTATCTTTTATGTTATCTTCCGTGATGTCACAACGATTCAAATAGTTCTTTGCTTCCGCCAATGTATCGGCAAGCACATTATCTTGCTGAACATCATATCCTATATAACGGTTTAAATCATCTATCATAGAAGTATTGCCTTCCAACAGACGTATGGCAATCCATCTGCAATTCCATTCTTCTCCTAATTTTTCTGCTAAGTGAGGCTCTACCATAGAGATAGCCTCTTCAATGGGAGGAATATATTTTATTTTTAAGGCATTGGGTTCGGGATCTCGTGCCAATGCTTCCACTGTGGCAAGTAAATCATCAAGGCCTTTTTTACTTCTGGCAGTTGTTCCTATTACAGGTACACCAAGTTCTTTTGAAAGTTTATCCAAATCCACACAAATTTGTTTTTTCTTTGCTTCATCTAATAGATTCACACAAACTACAACGCGCTTTGTCAATTCAATTGTTTGTAATACAAGATTTAAATTACGTTCCAAACACGTGGCATCACATACAACAATGGTCGCATCAGGATGCTTAAAACAAATAAAATTTCTCGCAACCTCTTCTTCTGCCGAATGAGCCATTAAGGAGTACGTACCCGGCAAATCTACCATAATGTAATTTTCATCATGATAATTACAGATGCCGTACGCACTGTCTACCGTTTTTCCCGTCCAGTTTCCTGTATGCTGATTTAATCCTGTTAAAGCATTAAATACTGTACTCTTTCCTACATTGGGGTTGCCTGCCAATGCAACAATTTTCCCACTTTCTTTATCAATATCTTGTTCTGCCGATTGTTTACGTTTTGACTTTCTCCTCCTCTTCCAACCCATGTTTCTCACCTCATTTATTACATTTATGATAAGCTCATCAATACAGAAGATGAATCTTCTGTTCTTAAAGCGATAACTGCACCTCGAATTAAAAACGCAATTGGGTCACCTGAAGGACTTTTTTGTATACATTCTACTTTTGTACCTTCAATCAAACCAATATCTTGTAATCGTCTTCTCATACTTGTATCGGACAACAATTGGCTAACGGTACCACGTTGCCCCACTTTTAACTCATTGAGGGGAATATTCTTTTTCTCCATTGTAAAGCTCCTTTTTCTTAAAATGGAATTTCTCCTGTTACTATATTATTGCCGTAAGGTGATTCTGTGAGGAAAATTTATCGTTTCATTTTTCTATCACACAAATAAGGGCTTTGCGCAAATGCGCAAAGCCCTTATTTGTGTTCTGCATGATTCAATGTAATAAAAAATCTTTTAAAAGAATAAAGATTTCTTTCAACTTGTCCTTATTTTTTTGAAATAATACGGAATTTACTTTTGGAAATTCTTCATTTCCAAATTCTCTATGATTGATATATGTTTGATACCAAAGCTCTATTTGTATGGATTGGCAACTTTTTATTTGTGTACCATAGTATTTTGTGAGGTATCCGCCTGAAAATGGATTATTTTGTTTCACAGAATACCCCCGCTCCATCAATTTATGTTCTATAAAAGACATCAATGAGGCTGAACATGTTTTCCCAAAATCATTTCCCAGAATCATATCAGCGCCGTAATCTAATCCAAAACTATGTAAATCAATAAAATAGATTTGATTATAATAATTTAGTTTCTCTGAAATTAACTTTTGAATTCCATTGTGATAAGGCTGATAATAATAAGCGATTCTGTGTTTCAATTCACATACATCGGGTTCTGCTTGATACATAGCATACCCTTGAGTGGTATGTGTATAACACACATTGGTTTTATAAGATGTTCCTTTGGCATCTTCCAAACTTCTGTTTACATCCGCCACATATCTACTGGTATGGTTTACAATCACAGTATATCCTAACTGCTGCAAAAAAGAATATAAAACCGGTAAATACCAATCTGTGTTGGGAAGTACTATATCCGGTTTTAAATTTTGCTTCATTTGCTGCGTTAAATATGTTCCGCTATGTGGAATGCTAATGACAGCAGGAATTGTATGGACAAACTCATTTATAACATGAAAAGGGGCGCAGTGCTGCGTATGTTCATAATAGTAGTACATTGATATCTCCTATGTTTTATCTGTTATTTAGATAAAAAGTTAAACAACAATATGGTTTGGTGTTTGCCCGTGACATACAGCTGAAATGTTAGACCAAATGGTACGATACATATGCTGAAAAACGCCATATGTTGTTCCGCCAATGTGAGGAGAAAAGGTTACTTTATACTGTAAATGCTCCGGTAATTGCAATAAAGGATGGTCAAACGGGACAGGTTCAGGACATAAGGTATCCATACCTGCTCCTGCAATTTGTCTGCTGACAATTGCATTGTATAAATCTTGTTGATTCACAATTTCACCACGAGCAGTATTAATTACAATGGAAGTAGATTTCATACATTCAAACACACGTTTATCCACCATATTTTTAGTTTCTGCTGTTACAGGAACATGAATACTGAGAATATCACAAGAACGGTAAAGTTCCTGTAAAGGCAAATAGGAAACTTGATATTCTTGTTCTATTTCTTCCGATACTTGATGACGACTGTAATAACTGACGCGGCAGCCAAACCCTTTCAATCTCTTTGCTGTTTGCTTTGCAATGGCGCCAAATCCCAATAACCCTACATGACAATGCTCCAGTTCAGGAATACCAGCTAAAATAAATGAGCCTTTGGCTTGTATCTGTTTGCCTCTGCGAACCAAAGTGTCGCCTTCTATCAACCGACGTGTACAAGCAAGCATTAACATAATGGTATGCTCTGCAACAGAGCCAGCATTGGCTGAAGCATTATTGCAAACATATATTCCTTGTTCCTTTGCCGCCTCTGTATCAATCAGATGATAAGCAACCCCTTCAGACTGAACCAACTTTAAGTTTGGTAAATTTCTGATGATATTTCCGCTTACAACATTCACTGCATCCACTAAAATAGCATCTGCATCTTTTGCTTTCTGTATGACTTCATCATCTGTATATGTTTGTCCTATATAAATCAATTCTGTATCTTTAGGCACCAATGACCAATCTGTAAATTTTTCCACTCTCTCCTGAGAAGTCAAAATTGCTACCTTCATGTACCTCTTCCTTTACCGTTTAGTTCCAATATCCTCATGCTATCACAGTCCTTATCTACGGTCAAGAATATTGTTTAAAATAAATCTTATTGGGATATATGTACCGAAATTCCTAATTTTATCATTGATTTGATAAGTGATATAATTAATCATCCAACTTCTGAATCACAAAACTGCAAACCATAGTTATGATTGATTCATTTTTTGAACAAACAGCCTGTTTGAGCCATTTTTACATTAACACCGTAATTATAAATTTTGCTCCTGAATTTTCGACTGAAGCGAAATCTAATTTCAAGATTTATAATTTGACTTCTTTTGAATATCATATTGTTAGTACTATTCTCATATACAACTTGCAGAATAAAAAACACTCTACGGTATCAAACCGCAGAGTGTGAAAGATAAATTATTTGCTATATTTTTTTCTGAAAATGACTGTTCCTGCAAGACCTGCACCGGATAGACACAACAATGCGATTCCTAGAAATACATAGCTGTTGTCGCCTGTTTGAGGATTAGCAGAGTTCACATCAGTAGTTGTTGTTCCGTTTGTCATTTCTTCTTCAGTTGGAGTAGACGAAGCATCACCTGTTGCAGAGATTTCCTCTACAACTTGATAGCCGCATACAGAACAAACTTTCTCTCTGCTGCCTGCTTCTGTAGCAGTAGCTTCTTTCGTTACATTCCACTCACCAAAAGTATGGGCAGATACATCTGCTTTTTCTCCGCATACAGAACATTCATACCAATGATTATCAGCATCGTATTTCATAACCATGTTATGCTCATGTACAGAATAGGAGCCATCCGGATTTTGGTTTAGATAGAAATTATCTGCAAAAAAGTTTGAATCTACGGCATTGGAGAAAGTACCGCCCGAAACAACAATAGAGGAAGAAGCTGCATCAGGTGCTGCCGGTTGCAGTCCATTATTGTAGGTAGCTTTTGAAATTTCACCTGTTATGGTACCACCTTTAATAGTTACCGAAGGAATGGATGTTCCACCGTCATAGTTTACTGCAACAACATCACCGTTTACAACAGCATTTCCGGAAATTTCGGTTGCACTTGCAAAACCTTCATAGGACCAAGTAATTACCTGTCCGTTTAAAGTACCTCCACTGATAGCTGCCTGTGACCAGTTTTGTATTGTTTGTTCATTGGAGGTAATTGTACCACCTGTAACAGCAACATTGCCATAATCGTCATTTTTTAATGCAATAAAGTTGTCCTGTCTTAGGGTTGCATTGCCGCTAACGGTTAAACTGGAAGCTGCATCTGCTGTACCTATATTACGGATTAAAGAAGAAAAATATCCATTGTTTACAACATTCGCAGTTCCTGTAATAGTCATAGTACCATGGTTGTCAATAACATACCAGCTGTTTCCGCCGGAAGATGTAGCACTTGTGCTTGCTTCTGCACTACGGGTAAAGGTAGCTCCTTCTAAAATGGCAGTACCATAGTTTACAAGAGCTCCTTTTGCATGGGTCACATTATCAACTGTACCTGCGCCGGTAACGGTGAGAGTGCCGTTATTGGTAATCGTATGCCCGGCTTTGTTGGTTAAAGTGATACCTTCCGGAATATACAATGTAATATTTGCGCCTTGAGGAATGGTAACATCCTCAGATACATTTTGAGTCAATTCGATGGTTGTAGCATTCGAACCGGCTGCTGTAATTGCTTCGGCAACGCTGTTATATGTTTGGTCACCAATTTTTGCAACCCCGGTATCTTCACCCGCTGCAAATACAACACTTGGCAACAGAGTAAAAGTCATAATGACAGTCAAAAACAGCGCCAGCCACTTGCTTTTCATTGCTTTCATAAAACCTCATCCTTTCATCCGTATTTTAACTGTTGATAAGAAAGAAAATAAAAAATAACTTTTCCCTCAATAAAACTACTTTTCATTTTATGACCCTTCTGATAACAATTAAAATAACGGAACAATTTCTTGCAAAAGCATACTTTTGCAAATTTACTATAATTTGTAATTTATAACGCAATTATAATATAAATAGCCGCTTTTTTCAAGTTAAATTTACCTTTTTAGGTGTTTTGTAAAAGTATACTATAATAAGTATGATTCATAGTATACTTACACGGACATATATAAAATGACCTGTATTTAAAAAACGAAAAAAGAAAAGAGCACCCATATATTTGTGTATGGATGCTCTTGATTATTGCAGATTTACTGAAATACAGACAGCATTTTACAGTTTAAACCGAAAATAAAATTTTACCGTCGAAATATTTCCCCTTATTTTATCTAAAAAACATGTTCATAATATTGTTTTTATTATCTTAAAATCCCGTAGCTTTATGATAACTCTCTATAATATTTAGAATTCTATCACTATAAACAACATAAATTTGTAAAAATAAACAACGGTGTGAAACACACCGTTGTTTTTGATTATTTTCTTTGAAATGCTTTTTTAGGCATACCGCAAATGGGACAAATCCAATCATCCGGCAGTTCTTCAAAAGAAACATCAGGATCATTATAAATATACCCGCACACTGTACAAATCCAGCTTTCTCCATCATTTCCGTCACGCTCTACTTCGGGAGGCTGATACGTAGGCGCATTTTTAGGTGCAGTACCTTTAATGACATTGTGATAGTAACTGTAAGTCATAGGAGTACCTCTGGATTTATCACTTCCGGCGATAACTTCTGCCAAAAATACGGTATGAGTAGGAGATTCTACTTTATTGACTACTTTGCATAAAAACCAACAACAAGTATTTTCTTTGAGAACAGGAACGCCTTCCTGCAATACTTTATGTCGTACATTTTGCAGTTTATCAACGTCTTTTCCAGAGTTAAAGCCCAGCGTACCAATTACCGTACCTGAAGTATCTTCTGACAAGACAGAAACTGTAAAAATTCCGTTTTCTTCAATGCACTGATGACTATAATTATAATGATTCATACTGACAGCAATGATTGGCGGATGCTGCGATGTAATTTGCACCACTGTATTTACAATACAAGCCGAAGGTCTTTCTTTTCCTTTTACGCCGATTGCGTACATACCGTAAGATAAATTTCTTAAAATCATAGAATTCATATGTGAAACGCTCCTTTTATATGGCGATACCATAATAGTATTTACAATTTTTTCCCTTTTATATTCTCCCAATATTGGCGGAATGCCTGTTCGTTTTTATTATCTCCAAATTCATAGTACCGAACGTCTTTCAAGGTATCGGGCAAGTACTGCTGTTCTGTCCAATGGTTGGGGCAATCCTGAGTATAAATATAAAACTGACCTTTTACTTCTTGATCTTCTCCGTCAAAGTGTTTATTTTGCAAATGCCTTGGAATACTGCCTACATTTCCTTTTTCCACATCTGCCATAGCACGGTTAATGGCCATATATGCCGTATTGGATTTTGGTGCATTGCATACCATAATCACTGCGTCAGCCAACGGAATTCTGGCTTCAGGAAGTCCTACTTGTAAGGCTGCATCTACACTTGCTTTTACAATAGGAATAATCTGCGGCCATGCAAGCCCTACATCTTCGCAGGCACACACCATAAGTCTGCGGCATACCGATGGTAAATCTCCAGCAGATAGCAGGCGTGCCAAATAGTAAATGGCAGCATCCGGGTCAGAACCTCTCATAGACTTTTGAAAAGCCGATAGCAAATCATAATGTTCATCGCCGTCTTTATCATAGCGCATTGCACTGCGTTGCGTCAATTCTTTGGCTAATTCCAATGTGACATATCTTCCATCTTCTGTTTTGTCTGCTGATAAGCTGCACAATTCCACTGCATTCATTGCTTTGCGTACATCTCCGCCGCAAGCAGTTGCGATGTACGCCGCAACACCATCTTCCAGCTGAATGGTTTGTTTCAGCTCCTGCTCTACAATTGAAAAACCTCTTTGCACCGCACGTTCGATTTCTTTTTTAGGAACAGATTTAAATTCAAATACCGTGCATCGGCTTAAAACAGCATTATAAACATAAAAATAAGGATTTTCCGTAGTAGAAGCAATTAACGTAATCTGCCCGTTTTCAATAAACTCCAACAAAATTTGCTGTTGTTTTTTATTAAAATATTGTATCTCGTCCAAATACAACAAAACACCATTCATTGTCTCGAATGTGTTTAAATTGGAAATAACATCTTTGATATCGGAGGTAGAGGCAGTAGTTCCGTTCATTTTGACCAGCTTACGGTTGGTGGTCTTGGCAATCATGGTAGCAAGCGTTGTTTTTCCCACACCGGAAGGACCGTAAAACACCATGTTAGGTATTTGGCCGGAATCAATAATACGGCGCAGCGCCTTCCCTTCTGCCAACAAGTGCCGCTGTCCTACCACATCATCCAGCGTTTGAGGCCGCAAACGATCTGCCAATGGTGCGCTCATATCTATTCCTCCCTTCCCCCAATATCAAATTACTCAGTTGTATTGTTATTGTATCATAAAAAGTAAAATTCGACTATATGTTCCACAAAATTATAATATAAAAAAAGAATGGGTCAAAACCCATTCCCGATAATGTACACAAAGTACAATTATTCATATAAAGGATGCTTCTCACAGATTGCTTGCACCATGCTGCGGATTTTGTCTGCATTTGCATCAAAATCATGGATGGCTAGGCTAATGCACTCAGCTACCTGATCCATATCTTCCACTGTCAAACCGCGAGTAGTAACAGCGGGTGTACCTAAACGAACACCACTTGTTACAAACGGACTTCTTTGCTCATTTGGTACTGTGTTTTTATTTGCGGTGATATATACTTCATCCAAACGGCGTTCTAACTCTTTACCTGTAAGTTCAGTTCCGCTTAAGTCGATTAACATAAGGTGATTATCTGTTCCGCCGGATACCAATTTTACGCCGCGTTTGGTCAAACCGTTTGCCAAAGCCTGCGCGTTTTCCACTACTTTTTTTCCGTACTCTTTAAATTCAGGTTTCAAAGCTTCACCCAAGCAAACTGCTTTACCTGCAATCACATGCATCAAGGGACCACCTTGAATACCCGGAAAAATTGCTTTGTCAATGGCTTTTGCATATTCTTCTTTACAAAGAATCAATCCGCCTCTGGGGCCGCGCAATGTTTTGTGGGTTGTTGTTGTTACAATGTCCGCCCACTCCACAGGATTTGGATGAACGCCTGCTGCAACCAAACCTGCAATATGCGCCATATCTACCATAAGCATAGCGCCTACTTCATCTGCAATTTCACGCAAACGTTTAAAATCAATGATTCTTGCATATGCACTTGCACCTGCAACAATCATTTTTGGTTTTACTTCTTTTGCTTGTGCCTGTAATTTATCATAATCAATACGGTGTGTTTCTGCATCTACGCCATATTCTACAAAGTTATAATAACTGCCTGACATATTCACAGGTGAGCCATGGGTTAAATGTCCGCCTTCTGACAAATTCATACCCATTACTGTATCGCCCGGTTTTAAAAATGCAAAATAAACAGCCATATTTGCCTGTGCACCCGAATGAGGCTGCACATTTGCATGCTCTGCTCCAAATAATTCGCAAGCACGTTTGCGAGCAATGTCTTCTACAATATCTACAAACTCACAGCCGCCATAATAGCGTTTGCCGGGATAACCTTCTGCATATTTATTGGTTAAAATACTTCCCATTGCAGCCATAACTGCAGGAGAAACAATGTTTTCGGAAGCAATCAGCTCTAAATTACGTTGTTGACGTTTTAATTCTTTGTCCATTGCTTGACCGACTTCAGAATCATACTTCTCTACAAAACCGATGGTATCCATAATATCTTGATACATGTCTCCGTACCTCTTTCATTTCTATTGTGTACTTAAATTATACACAATTACCTATCAAAAGGCAATTGTAAAATACACATACTTTTATAAAATAAATGCATCTAGGAAAAGCATGTTTTATCACAATTTACAAAAAACTGTTTGGAGTAAAATCTTCTGCTGCCGTTACTCCGTTGACAAACCATATTCGCTTTTTTATAATCAAGTAAAAACCACAAAGGAGTACCGTTACATGACTGAAAAAGAAAAGATGCTGGCGGGAGAATTATTTTATTCTCCCGATGAACAATTGAAAGAAGAACGTTTACGCGCAAAAGAATTATTATACGACTACAATCATTTGCGTCCCGATGAAACGGATAAAAAAGAAACCTTGATGAAAAAATTGCTGGGTTCTATCGGACAGGAATTTTCCATTGGACAGCCATTTTATTGTGACTACGGTTATAACATTCATATTGGTTCTCACTTCTACGCCAATACGGGATGTGTTATGTTAGACTGCGGCAAAATTACAATTGGAAACCATGTATTTTTAGCACCTCATGTTCAACTGTATACAGTCAACCATCCCATTCATTTAGAGCAGCGCGATGCCGACTACGAATATACCAAACCGATAACGATTAAAGACCACGTTTGGATTGGAGGCAATTCCACTGTTCTACCCGGAGTTACCATTGGAGAAAACAGCATTATCGGCGCCGGAAGTGTTGTAACAAAAGATATTCCTGCCAACGTAATTGCTGTGGGTAATCCATGCCGTATCTTGCGTGAACTGACAAAGGAAGAACTGGGTTTAAGTTAAACTTCCCAATTGATTATAAACATTCACTGCATCCAAAATATGCAGTGGTTCCGTTTGAGGAGAACCATTTGCTCCTGCAGTTACCAAAAGATATTGTTTTCCGTTTATGGTAGCCAAGCTGGCTAAACATTGGCCCGCCTGTTCTGTATAACCCGTCTTTCCCCCCAACAATTCACCGTTGTGAATTGTTTCAACAGCTTGATTTTGAAATACGGTACTGTAGAAAGTAAATCCTTCCGGATGTTGATTTGTTGGAGGAACGCTGTAGTAACTGCTTGTAAAGGCCTGATAAAACGCTTGATTTTTTAAAGCATACTGTAACAATACAGCAATGTCTTTTACAGAAGAAGTATGATTTCTGTCATGAAGGCCGGTACAATTGGTAAAATGAGTGTTTTTCAGACCTATTTGATTTGCTTTTTCATTCATTAATTTGACAAACGCAGACTCTGAGCCTGAAATGTTCTCTGCAAAGGTCCTGCAGCATTCTGCTCCCGAAGGAAGTAATACACCATACAACAAATCTTTTGCTTTTACGCGTTCTCCCGGTTCAAATCCGGCCATCGAGGCCTCTTCTTCATATAATTGCTGAAAAAAATCATATGGTACAGTTACACTTTGATTTAAATTATCCGTATGCTCTATAGCTATCAGAGCAGTCATAATTTTTGTAAGAGAAGCAGGATAGATTCTTTCATCACCGTTGCGCTGTGCAATTACTGTGCCTGTATCTGCATCTATCAAGATAGCGTACGGGCTATTTAATACATTCAAATCAATTTTATTTTCTGCTTGTGTTCCTGCATTCAATAAATTTCCCGAACCTACCTGAACATCAAACGACAAATATTGTTTCCCTATAAAAAACAGTAACAGGATAAATATAATAAAAGATACAATGATAATAGTATAAAAACGTATGGTTTCTAAAGGTCTTTTTGTTCTTTTTTGTGTTTGCCTGGTTGCTAATTTCTTTTTTTCCATATTCCATGATTTCTCCTTGAACATAATATAAAACGCCTTTGTTTCGCTTATCATTATACGAAACAAAGGCGTTTTTAACTTTAATATTCAATTGTTGATTTCCTAAGAAAAAATAAAGAGAATCTTGATATTTTATAAATTTAAGAAATCGGAAGCGTAACACAAAAAGTAGTAAGTTCGTGTTCACTGTTTGCCGAAATGGTTCCTCCATGCAGCGTTACGATTTCTTTGGCAATGGCCAAACCCAAACCAGCTCCTCCCGTATTGGTAGTACGCGCATCATCCAAGCGGAAGAACTTTTCAAAAATAGATTCCAATCTCTGTTGAGGAATGGTTTTTCCATGATTACAAACAGAAATACGAATTTCCTCTTCTGTTTTTACTGCAGTGATTTGAATATCTGTATTAGGATAGCTGTAAGCAATTGCGTTTTTTAAAATATTATTAAATACTCTTGCCAGTTTTGTTGGGTCGGCATATACTGTTAAATCTTCTTGTGCATGAAGTGTAATGGTATTTCCGTGTGATGCTAAAATTGGATAAAACTCATCACTCATTTGTATCAGCATATAATATAAGTCTACCATTTCTTTTTCCAAAATAATCTGCTGTAAGTTATATCGGGTAATTTCAAAAAATTCATTGATTAATTTTTCCAAACGATTTGCTTTATCCAAGGTAATGTGAATATATTTTTCCTTTTGCGCTTGCGGCATATCCGGCACTTCATCCAAAAGGCTCAAATACCCAATCACAGAAGTAAGGGGTGTTTTTAAATCATGTGCCAAATACGTAATCAAATCATTTTTTCGTATGCCTTCTTCTTTTAATATATGTTCATGCTGTTGCATGGTGGATTTGATTTGTGCCATACAAGCAGAAATTTCCGAATATTGTTTTGGAAATACTTCTGTTGCCTCTTTCGAACCATTCATGTAGGTATGAATCATTTCGCTGGTACTGGTTATGGTTTTACTTACTTTCTTTTTTGCATAAAAATGCGCAACTACGATTACAGTGGTAATTACAACGATTATGGCAATAATTGCAGTCCATAATAAAAAATATTTTAAGTCTGTCCAAGCGAATGTAGTACGTTCCACCCAAGTTCCGTCAGGCAAAGTATACTGATCTTCAATCATGTATGAACGTACAAACCAATCTACAAATGCTCCATTCCAAATAACATCTATCAAAAAAAGAGGCCAAAACATATGGCAATTCCAATGATAAAAGTAACCGCCATTTTAATTGGTTTACTATAATTAGCTTTCAATTTTATATCCGCACCCCCAAATGGTTTTAATGTATTTGGGATCTTCGAAAGAATCTCCCATTTTTTCACGTAAGTGACGGATATGAACTGTAATGGTATTGTTACTCTTACTGAAATATTCATCTCCCCATATTTGGTGAAACAATTCTTCCGCACTTACCACATTTCCTTTTTGCTGGCATAAAATACGTAAAATTGAAAATTCTGTGGGAGTCAGGGAAAGCGGCTTTTCATTTAATGTACATTCGTGCGTTTTAATATTCATTACCAGCCCTGAGTGAATCATCACATCATCCTCTTTTTCCACACCCGTATTATACCGTTTATATCTCCTCAGCTGCGCTTTGACACGTGCCACCAACTCCAGAGGCTGAAACGGTTTGACAATATAATCATCTGCCCCCAAAGTAAGACCTGTTATCTTGTCAATTTCCTCCCCTTTTGCCGTTAACATAATAATAGGATAATGATAATGTTCCCTTATTTTTTTACACAGCTCAAATCCATTCATCTCAGGCATCATTACATCCAAAATAGCCATATCCAATTTTTCATGTCCAATACAGTTAAGCGCTTCTATGGCAGAATAAAATTTGTAAACGGTAAAATTTTCATTTTGCAGATATAAGGAAACCAAATCGGCAATTTCAGGTTCATCATCTACAATCAAAATTTTCTCACTCATATTCATTTTCTCCCCTTTCTGTTATCGTATCAAAATTGATATTAAAAATTCTAATTACTTTCTTTAGAAAAAATTAAGATTTTCTTAATTTCACTTTTTTCTGAACCCCTCACATGAATTTTCCATAGAATATGCCTATTCTAACAGTTAGAATAGGCATTTTTTGTTGCTGTTTATAAAAATAAACGTTTATTCTTCCGCATGCTTACATAAAAATGACTCTATTTTTTCATTAAATACAGCCGATTCTTTATTTGCGATAAAATGGTCTCCTTCTATCAATATCAATTCACTCTTTGGTATGGATTTGGCAATGAGCTTTGTATGATGTTCTTTTATCATATCCTGTTTACCCGCAATTACTAAGGTCGGAACAGCAATTTGTTCCAACTCATCGGGAGAAACATTTGGTTCTTTGACCATAAGACGCAGCATTTCCTGAGATGCCTTAGCATTTTTACTGAAAAGAGAAAACAAGGAAGTAATCCAATACCCAAATATAATCGGAATTTGTACGGAAGATTTCACTCCCTTGGCAGTTAAATTCGCACCGTTCAAAATGAGTTTTTTTACATATTGAGGATATTTCAATGTAAACATCATCGCAATGTTACCGCCGTCACTAAAACCCAGCAAAATAATCTTTTTCAATTCCAGGTAGTCCAGCAACTGTTTTAAATCTTCCACAAACTGTGCCAATGTAAAAGGAGCGTCTCCCCTTGGAGATTTTCCATGCCCCCTTGTATCAACAGCAATCACACGATATGTCTTGGAGAAATGTTCTATTTGATGAGAAAAATAATCCGAACTTTCTCCGTTTCCGTGTAACAGTACAAAGGGAGTCCCTTGTCCTTGCTCTGTATAATATAATTGAAACTCCATGCATGCCCCTCCTTTATGTGATAAGTGTATCATGACACTTTTTTGTTTGCAACGACCTATCATTTGACACTGTTATTTGCAATAAAAAGAAACAAAATATAATATAAACAAATGAACGGGATAGAAAAAATAAAATACATATCGAAACGAGTATTTTCCTCTTTTGCCGTTATACCAATAAATAGGTATCAATGCACAAATAGAAGCTGCTTGCAGCCATGACATGACTGTTAAACAATAAACAGATGTAACTGTAATAAAAGCAGCATAGCAAATCAGTTTAGATGTTTTCCAAATATAAAAAATCATAATCAGTAAAATGCCAAGCCATTGGTAGTCCGCACGTATCAGCTGAGAGAGGATACAGACTGCCAAAATACCGCTGACCATAAGAATAGGCTGCTGTGTTTGCTCAGACAGACGGTATATGGTCATACAGCATAAACCTAAAAATAAAGTAATAAATACATTTTGCCTGCCTAAATCTAACCAATATCCTGTCCTTGCCAAATCAAACGGAACTTCTGATAATAGGGCGAACACTCCCATACGAATCATATATTTTTTTAGATTACTCGTATGTAAAAACCCTTGTACCAAAAGAAAACAATAAATAGGAAATGCAATTCTGCCTATGACTCGCAACGCAATCATATCCGGATAGAATATGGCACCAATATGGTCGGTTAACATTGTAACCAAAGCAATCATTTTTAATTGAAATCCACTCAAAATATCACCAAATTCTACTAAAATATAAGAAATCTCTTGTAGTTTGTCGAAAGATAAGATAAAATAGAAAAATAATACTTATTTCTATTTTTATAGCTATGAGGATGAATGTATATGACAAAAAAACAAAAAGCACTTGCCGCAATCGAGGCATTAAAAAAAGAATATCCTGACGCAGAATGTGCGTTAATTCATTCTAACCCACTTCAGCTGTTAATTGCAACCAGATTATCCGCACAATGTACGGATGCCAGAGTGAATATGGTAACGCCTGCATTGTTTGAACGTTTTCCAACAATAGACGATTTTATTAACAGCTCTGAAGAAGAAATTGCAGAATATATTCGTACCTGCGGTTTGTTTAAAACAAAGGCACGCGATATTTTTGCAATGTGTAAAAAACTAAAAGAAGAATTTAATGGTATTGTTCCTGATAATATGGAAGACCTTCTTTCCCTTCCGGGTGTTGGAAGAAAAACAGCTAACTTAATTTTGGGAGATGTATATGGAAAACCGGCCGTTGTAACGGATACCCATTTTATTCGTATTTGCGGTAAGCTTGGTCTGACGAATAATAAAGTACCTGTAAAAGTGGAGGAGGACTTGCGTAAACTGCTGCCGCCCGAAGAATCCAGTGACTTTTGCCATCGTATTGTGTTACACGGAAGAGCTGTTTGTGACGCTCGAAAACCAAAATGTGATATTTGCTGTATGAAATCGTTTTGCAAATACGCACAAAGTATGTCTAAATAACTACCCTGCTTACTTTTATAGATGTCATAAAATCTTTGAAAAAAGCCTGCATGCAGAAAACATGCAGGCTTTTTTCCATCATGGAATATGAACATTGACAATCAACATTTTTTAGGATTGTAAAACGACACATTGATTTCCTCTGGAAGCAAATACACGTTCAAAGTCTTCTCTGCTGTATTCCATCTTTCCTGAAATTGGATCAGCAATTGTAACGGTATCTTGTGTATATCCAATTAAAACAGCTCCGTGATCATATGTACTCCAGTCCACATATTCTCCTGAACGTGTATACCAGCCTTCCGTTTCTCCTCTATCTGTCATAGAAATTGTGACCCATACTACTACCGGAATATCTTGACTGACAATCTCATATAGCGTATCCACATCTGCTCCTGTATAATCCACCGCTGTCAAGTCGCTTCCTTGATCTTGCAAATATGCATTTGCGGCAGTTACAATTGCTCCTGTACCGCATACATAACCATTTTCAGTGGTTGGATTTCCTATAAAATATTGATTCAAATCATTTCCATACAATCGCCCGTCGCTTCCGTAATACAAATTCAACTCCTGGGTAGGAAGATATTTTGTGGCCATCTCAACTTTATCTGCTTCCATACCATAATAATTCAGTACCATAGTCAATGCAGTAATTTCACAACCGGTCGGTAACTCAGGCATTTGAAATATAATATCAAATGAGTTAATCTGATGTTGCGATTCTGCAATAACGCTCTCTTGTTCTTCCATATTTTCTTCTAAAAAAATATCATTCTTGGAAGTTTCACTTGTATTATTTGCAGTCTCCAATACCGGTTTACACGCAGCAACTTCTGCAGATAGATTCTGAGGTATAAAATAACATAGGAAAATTATCGTACAAACCAATAAAACTGCTAAAACACCATATATTATTTTAATATGTAACTGCATAATTTATATTTCCTATTCCCTTAGAGTATTTTCTATTAATATATTATGTTAAAGATACCATGTGAGAGATATGTGAAAAAACTGATATCATTTAGAAAAAATAGACTTCTAGCAAATCAAGCCTCTGTATAGCATATCATCCCAAAACAAAATGTGGAAAAGGGTATTTTTCTTCTTACATCTAACCTGCAGCAATCTAAATTTATCAAATAAATCAAATGAGTTCTGCCGTGAACATAAGTAGACTTTTTATAGATAACATGATAACATAATAATACTCCCAAGAATTACGTAGTTACATAAAAAAATTACTGTTTTTTGTAACTATATAGGTGTTAAAAAAAGTCTACCTTTTTTGCCAAAAGGTAGACTTTTTTGAAATATTTCATTACAAACTGTTGTTTGCTTCATTAAAACGCCTTACAGTAATTCTGCTCTCAACTCTGCACCTGATTTTATAGATAAATAAGCAGGCGGAATATCCAATACAGTTTTTGCACCGTAGTTTCCCTCTTTTGATAAACGGTACGCAGCACGTGCGTATGCCACCAATACGCTTGCGGTAAATTCAGGATTAGAATCTAATTTAATAGAATATTCAATCACATGATGATGTTCTAAATCCTTACCGGTTACTCCGGTACGAATTACAAATCCACCATGCGGAATACCACTGTGCTTTTCATTCAATTCCTCTTGGGAAATAAAGTGTACTGTTGTATCATAATCTGCAAAATATTTTGGCATAGTTTTGATTGTTTCTTCTATTTTCTTTAAATCAGCACCTTCTTTGGCAACAACAAAACATTCCCTGGTATGCTTTTCTCTGGTAGTCAGCTCCGGCTGTTTACCGCTTCTGACCGCATCTAAAGCCTGCGGCACTGGAATGGTGTATTGTTTGGCATCTTGTACACCTTCAATCCTACGAATTGCATCCGAGTGACCTTGGCTTACACCTTTACCCCAAAAAGTATAGTCTTTTCCGTCAGGCAAAATAGCGCCTGCATACATTCTATTTAAAGAGAACATACCCGGGTCCCAACCAACTGAAATAATAGAAACTTTATTAGAAGCCTTTGCAATAGCATCTACCGTTGCGTAATGTCCCGGAATATTTGCATGGGTATCAAAACTGTCAATCGTATTAAAGTATCTGGTAAACTCAGGAGTTTGTACAGGTAAATCTGTTGCACTGCCGCCGCATAGAATTAATACATCTATTTTATCTCTCATCTCAGACGCTTGGTCAATGTGATACGCAACAGCACCCTTTGTATTTAATGTAAGCTGAGAAGGATCTCTGCGAGTAAAAACACCTACCAATTCCATATCCGGATTCTGGCTGACAGACAATTCAACACCTCTGCCTAAATTTCCATATCCTAAAATACCAATCTTAATTTTTTCCATAAAATTTTATCTCTCCTTAGAATAAAAACATATATTGGAACAGTAATAGTAATTCTTAAATTTATGTACAAATCATACCATAAAAATAGGAGGTTTGTGAACTTTTTTTCAAAAAAATTTTTATAAATTTGCAAATTTACAAAAACATTATTTTAACTATAAGAAAAGGGTTGACTTTTTAGTCAATATCTTTTATAATATTTTTCAGTTGCCAAACAGGTAGCACACCAGCTAGATGGAAGCATAGCTCAGCTGGGAGAGCATCTGCCTTACAAGCAGAGGGT
>UQNI01000029.1 GCA_900542375.1 uncultured Oscillospiraceae bacterium
TCTTTTCCCCTCTAACTCTGTCGTTAAAAATAAAAACAGCCGGTATTAAAATACCGGCTGTTTTTATTTTTAACAAGCTTTCTATACATTAAAACGGAACAAAATAACGTCTCCGTCTTTTACCACATATTCTTTGCCTTCCGAACGTACAAGTCCTTTTTCCTTTGCTGTTGTCATAGAACCACAAGCAACCAAATCATCATATGCCACTACTTCCGCACGGATAAAACCACGTTCAAAATCTGTATGAATTTTACCTGCTGCCTGCGGTGCTTTCATACCATCTGTTATAGTCCATGCTCTGGTTTCCTGCGGACCTGCCGTTAAGTAAGAAATTAAACCGAGTAAAGCGTAGCTTTCTCTAATCAAACGGTCAAGCCCCGATTCCGTCAAGCCCATATCTGACAAAAACAGTTCTTTTTCATCTGCTTCCATATTGGAAATTTCCGCCTCTATTTCAGCACAAATTGGCAATACACCTGCATGTTCTTCCTGTGCAATTGCCTTTACTTCTTGAAACCCTTTGTTGTTTTCAATGCCGTTTTTAAAGTCGTCTTCACTCATATTTGCAGCATAAATCACCGGCTTGTTTGTCAGCAAAGAAACCGATGCCAGCAATTCCGCTTCTTCTTCCGTACAAGAAATACTGCGTGCGGATTTTCCTTGATCCAATGTTTCTTTTACACGTTGGAAAAAGTCATACTCTGCCTGATATTTTTTATCTGCTTTCATAAGTTTTTGTGTTTTTTCAATACGTCTGTCCAATATTTCCATATCGGACAAAATCAGTTCCATATTGATGGTTTCTATGTCTCTGGCCGGGCCAATGCTGCCCTCTACATGGATAATGTCATCATTTTCAAAGCAGCGTACCACATGTACAATCGCGTCCACTTCACGAATATTGGCCAAAAATTTGTTGCCCAATCCTTCCCCTTTGGAAGCGCCTCGCACCAAACCTGCAATATCCACAAACTCAATGGCAGCAGGCAGAATTTTTTGAGAATGATACATCTCAGCCAACACATCTAATCTTTTGTCAGGAACAGCCACTACGCCAACGTTTGGCTCAATGGTACAAAACGGATAGTTTGCAGACTGCGCTCCTGCATTTGTAATCGCATTAAACAAGGTGCTCTTGCCTACATTTGGCAAGCCAACAATACCTAATTTCATAGGATTTTTCAACCTCTTTCATCTTTATCATATCGTACAAGTTTATTGTTTTCATTATACCGATTTTTTGCGTTGCTTGCAAGCGGCAATGAATACCGTTAACCTTTCATGGTAAGGGAAATACGTTTTTTCTCCAAATCCACCGATAATACTTTTACAGTAACCACATCGCCTACTTTTAACACTTCAGACGGATGCTTAATATATTTATCGCAAATCTGGGATAAATGAACCAATCCGTCCTGATGCACTCCAATATCCACAAACGCGCCAAAATCAATGACATTGCGAACAGTACCTTGTAATTCCATACCCTGTTTTAAATCCTTCATGTCCAATACGTCGGTACGCAGCATTGGAGGCGGTAGTTCATCACGCGGGTCACGCCCTGGCTGAAGCAATTCTTTTATAATATCCTGCAGCGTCGGCACACCAATCCCCAGCTGCTCCGCTGCCTGCTGTAAGCCGATTCCGTCTACTCTTTCTTTTAAGCCTGCCAAGTTCTGCTTGCCTATGGCTTTTGTATCAAAACCACATAATGTTAACAAGGCTTTTGCCGCATCATAGGATTCCGGATGCACTGCGGTATGGTCCAGCATATTTTTGCTCTCGTTGACACGTAAAAATCCTGCGCACTGCTCAAATGCTTTTGGGCCAAGCTTTGGCACCTTTTTTAATTCTGCACGAGATTGGAATGCTCCGTTTTCTTCACGATACTGTACAATGTTTTTTGATACGGTTGTACTGATACCCGCAATTTTCTCCAATAAGGAAGGAGAAGCTGTATTTAAATCCACACCAACGGAGTTTACACAGTCTTCTACCACACCGCCCAAGGCTTCATCCATACGTTTTTTGGGCATATCATGCTGATATTGTCCCACCCCGATTGCTTTTGGGTCAATTTTAACAAGCTCTGCCAGCGGGTCCTGCAATCTGCGTGCAATAGATACGGCACTGCGCAGTGTAACGTCAAAATCCGGGAACTCTTCCGCTGCCAATTTAGAAGCAGAATATACGGACGCTCCTGCTTCACTTACTACCATATACTGAACAGGCGTACCCTGCATTTCCGCAATCACTTCTGCGGTAAACAGCTCTGTTTCCTTAGAGGCAGTACCATTGCCAATGGCTATCACCGTAACACCATGTTTGGCAATCATATCTTTTATCACTCGTTTGCCTTCCTGCGCCTTTGCCTTGGAATGAGTTGGATAAATCACACCTGTATCCAGTACCCTTCCGGTTGCATCCACAACTGCCACTTTACAGCCTGTACGATACCCCGGGTCAAGTCCCATTGCTACATTTCCTTTTACAGGAGGCTGCATTAACAATTGACGCAAATTTACCGCAAACACTTTAATGGCTTGTTCCGCTGCTTGTTCTGTCAGTTCTGCACGAATTTCACGCTCAATGGAAGGGAAAATCAAACGGGAATAACTGTCCTCTGCAGCTTGACGTACCAATTCCGCACATAAAGAGTCTCCTTTTACATAGGTACTATATAAAATATGCAGTCCCTTTTCTTTATCCAAATCCACTGCAGCTTTTAAAAAACCTTCTCTCTCTCCGCGGTCAATTGCAAGTACGCGGTGTCCTGCAATCTGTTTTACAGGCTGAGAGAATTCATAATACTGCGCATATACAGAATCTTCTTCCGGATTTGACGCTTTGGATGTTAACAAGGCATGTTCCATTGTCACAACCCGCAGCCTTTTACGAATGCTCGCATCATCAGAAATGAGTTCTGCAATAATATCGTTCGCTCCTTGCAGTGCCTCTTCTGCTGAGGTGACCTCCAATTCTTCACTAAGATAGGCCAGAGCCTCCTGTTCCGGATTGATTTGTGGATTTTGTTCCAAGATGCAATCTGCCAGCGGCTGCAATCCTTTTGCTTTTGCCACTGATGCACGCGTTTTTCTCTTTGGACGAAACGGACGGTAAATATCGTCAATTTCCGAGAGTGTCTCTGCTTTTTCCAATGCCTGCGACACTTCCGAAGTCATAGACCCGCTCTCCTCAATCAGTCGAGCCACTTCCTCTTTTTTCTTTTCCAAAGAACGTAAATACTCTAATCGGTCTGCAATTTGGCGTAACGCTTGGTCGTCCAATGAGCCATGCGCTTCTTTACGGTATCTGGCAATAAAAGGAATGGTATTTCCTTCGTCAATCAATTCCATTACCTTTTGAACTTGCCACGGTTTTAATTGAAATTGTGTGGATAACGCTGTAACAAAATCCATATAAATCATCCTTTTCGATTCATTCTATTTCCAAAAAAGTGTATCTTTTAAAATGCGATAAAATGTGTTATGATGAACAAACAGCATATTTCTGCTGAATTTTTTAATTATATCATAAGAAAAATTGCAAAGCAATTTTTAACAACAAAGAGCTCTTGCCAAAGACCAAAATTTAGATAATTGCAAGAGAATCATTTCCATTTATGTTTTGTTGCTATTGCCGAATTGTGATGACGACAAAAGATGACTGTGCAATTTTTCATATTCAAATGAAATATCTTTTTATAGGCTTACAGAAAAAGAAGGAAATACTAAAAGAATATCAATCATAAAGGAGTATACACTATGAACAATCCTGAAATTGGAGCAAAAGCGACCAGACAACTGACTGTTACAAAAAACCAATTGGCCTCCAGTGTGGGAAGCGGTACTGTTGATGTATTCGCTACTCCTATGGTAGCTGCATTGATGGAAGGTGCTGCATGCGACCTTGCCGCACGTTATATTGAAGATATTTATACAACGGTTGGCTCCGAAATTTGTGTACAGCATTTATGTCCAACAGCGGAAGGGGTTACCGTAACGGCCGAAGCCGAGTTGACAAAAGTCGACGGACGTTTTTTTGAATTCAAATTGACTGCAACAGATAATGCAGGCGTGATTGCCACCGGCACACATACTCGTGTGAGTGTAAAAAAAGAAAGCTTTGCCAAAAAAGCATTGGACCGTAAATTACAATAGTTACGGGAGGCACTATGAAACAACCATTACCATTTGAAACTGTTATTTTCGACTTGGACGGCACCCTGGCACAATCTGCACCCGGCGTATTTCAATGCGTAACTGAAGCTTTACAGCGTATGAACAAACCTATTCCCGATAAAGCTACGTTACGCAAATTTATTGGTCCGCCCTTATGCCACAGCTTTATTCATTTTTGCGGCATGACGCAGGAAGAAGCGGATATTGGCGTTGCTCATTACAGAGATGTTTATTTAAACGGCGGTATTTATAATAACAGCACATTTCCGTATATTATGGAACTGCTGCAAAATTTAAAAGAGCACGGAGCAAAATTGTGCGTTGCAACCTCCAAGCCGGAACCAATGGCGAAAATTGTGTTGGACCATTTAAAAGTAACCCCATTTTTAGATTATATGGCAGGTGCAGATTTAGACGAACGACACAGCAATAAAACAGAACTGATTGAAAAAGGTCTTCTTCATTGTAATACAAAACCCAGTCATGCCGTAATGATAGGAGATACCCACTTTGACGCCCATGGTGCGAAACATGCAAATACCAATTTCATAGGCGTATTGTATGGCTACGGCACCCGTGAAGAAATGGAGCGGGAAGGTGCTACACAATTTGTGGAAACAGCAAAAGATTTACAATCTATTTTACTTCCAAACTTTTCGGATAAACTTTAAAAGAGTATCTCAAAAGATAAAAAGAGCAAAGCGAGTGCTTTTGCTCTTTTTTCATTTCTCGAAAGAAATTTTCTACAACATGTATGTAGATTTTTATGATATGCTGTCACAGCCACATAGCAGCAGTACAATCAAAGAGTTATCAGGCAAAACGTTGTAACACTTACGTATTGGAAACCGTGTAACCATTCCTTCCATATTATAACCGCCTCATAACAGCAACAAAACAAACGCCGAAAGGAGCATCTCTTCTATATTCATTATGAGAACACTTTAACGGTTATAACAGCCTTGCAACAAACCAAATTTAAAATTTGGTTTGTTGCGGAACGTTATAGCATTTGTTCTATTAAAAATGCTATAATAAAACAAATACCATTCTGTTATATACGATAACATTTGGAGTGAAAACCGATGGAGATTCAAATCACAAATATCAAAAAGAAGGATTATAAAAAAGCAATACAGTTTGCCAAAACAGGTATGCACTTTGACCTCTATTTGGACAACAAATTTCTACTATATCTATACGGAAATTATTTTTGGTATGATGAACTCAACCGTGCTACTCAGGTAATTGCAGCTTATGTGGGAGAAGAACTCGCAGGAGTATTGTTGGCGGACATCAAGGGAGAAAAGAAATCATATAGGTCTTTTGGAAAAACAATGTATATCCAAATATTCAATCTATTACAAAAATTGTTTTATAAGGGCGGTGCAGGTGTTTACGATACCACAAACCAAGTGTTATTTCGTGAATATAGAAAATGCCATTGTCCTGACGGTCAGATTGTATTTCTTGCCGCAAATCCTGCCTTCCAACAGAAGGGAATCGGCAGCAAACTATTGGAAGAATTGGAGCGTCGTGAAAAAGGAAAACAGGTCTACCTATATACCGATGATGCTTGTACCTACCAATTTTATGAACGCAGAGGGTTTCAGCGGTCAGGAGAGAAAAAAGTGGTGTTGGATTTTGGCAGTAAAAAAGTACCTTTGACTTGCTTTCTTTTTTATAAAACATTGTAAAAATGATTAGGAAATGAAAGGAGGTGTATGTTTTGATTACAAAACAAAATATACTAAAAACCGGAATGGCATTGATATGTCTTACCATGGGAATTGGTATTTTAAGCGGATGCAGTGGAAACAACCATCAGGAATCACATACTGAAAGTAATAATTCTGCACAAGAAGAACTGCACAGCAATGTTTCGGCCCAAGAAAACCAGAATGAATCTTCAACAGAATCCAAAACGGAAGAAACTTCGCAAAATAAAGAGATGTATTTGCCGAATACCTCGCCTTTAACAATGACATTCTCCAGCGGAGCCGGTGCATGGGCAACTTCCATCACATTAAACAGAGATGGTTCTTTTGAAGGCAGTTATCATGACTCTGATATGGGATTCATTGGTGAAGGCTATCCTCACGGTACCGTTTATATCTGTAAATTTAGCGGAGCATTCGACAATATTCAACAAATAGATGATAATACTTATGCTATGACGCTAAAAGAAATCACTACTGAAAGTACAGAAAGTAAAGAATGGATTACAGATGGCGTACGCTATATTGCCTCAGAGCCTTACGGATTAGAAAGCGGAAAAGAGTTTTTATTTTATACACCGCAAACTTCTGTGAAAAATCTAACGGAAGAGTTTATCGGTTGGGGATATGGCAGTGTTGGTCTTGATTCCTCTCAAAAAACATTGGACTGTTACGGACTTTACAATAAAGGAATGGGATATGGATTCTTCTCAAGTGAATCGTCTCCGGAAAACTAAGGAAGGTTGCAAACACCTCTTAAGTATTTTCCAATGAAACAAAAAACGCTTGTATTCATGTAATACAAGCGTTTTTTATTACATAAAATACAATCAACTTTCTATCACTCAAGCCTTTGAAAAGAATAGCGCATGACCTTAAATAAACGTTCTTTTGCTTTTTTCATATGTTTGTTTACTGTAGGAGCTCCAATCCCCAATTCTTTTGCAATTTGTGCTTGTGTCTTATTTTCAAAATAATAAGCATACATGCAATCATATTGTCTTTTTGTCAGTTCTCCCTGCATAGCTTTGGTCAACACTTTCAGCATCCGACGATATTCCGTATCCATTTGTGAACTGTTTTGAGATTGATACTGTTGCATTCCAAATATGCTTTCTGTCATGGTATCCAAGTTCAGTAACCTTTTTGACACTTGCCCTTTCTCTCCTTTCTTGTTTTAATACCTTCTCAACTTGCGCACGTTTATGTAAAAAATCTCCTATATGTTTGCAATCCAAATACATTCCATACAATATGTCTATCCGTGCTTTTACAGTACTTTGTCCGAAACAGTCAGAGCAATTCATCTGCTGTTTTAATTCTTTGATATAAAAACGAATGGTATCTGCCTGCTGCAAATAAGCCTTGGCCCATTGTGTGTCTTCCAAATTTCCCACGCCTTTCAGAACATATGTTCTTTTATTTTTTATTATATCATGTGAAATGCTAAAGACAACGAATAAAACGAACGATTTTTCCAGTATCATGTATACAGAATGTAAATTTTTATCATATCAGTAAAATTAGAAGAAAAACCCTGTTTTTTTTATGTCATATGCGTTATAATAGTTCTGTATAAACATAATTTATAATACTGTCATATGGTTTGACTGCCAACAAACCATATGATTGATATAACATACCCCACAAATTACACCATTGGCAGAGAATAGTGAGGAATCATGAGTATTTTACATAACGTTTATCAAGGATTTTCATCTGCTGTAAATTTAGTAGTAGAAAAGAATCGTAAAAACAATTTGATTAACCGCATTAAATATGTAATTCGTGAAGAAGAAACAAAAGCAAACCAAGCTTACATCGCACTTGGTAAATATTATTTTAATCATTTGCGTAAGGAAGAAAATGAAGAAACGGAATTTTACTGTAAGGCGGTGGAACATGCAAATAACCGCATTGACCGTGCTCTTACAAAATTAGACGAATTAACCATTGATGCAGAAGACTTCTTCTGTGATGAGGATTTTGAATCCGCATGTGAAGATTTGGGCTTTGCCAGTTGTGAAAATGCCGAAGAAGCTTCTTCCTGGGATTATACGGAAACCATAAATAACGAAATGATTGCCGAGAAAGAAATTTCTGCCGAGGATACATTAAACAGCAGTGATTTTCCTTCCGATGAGGAAATTGTCAAAAATATTTGTGACGTTCACGGCAGCTGCGGCGAAGACTATAAAAAAGAATCTTCCGAAAGTGAAGCTGCTTCCGAGGAAGAAAATCAAATTCCGATTATTAAAGATAATCATATTCACCCATTTGGAGACACAGAAAAATAATGATTTTAAAATAGACCGAGGCTGAGCCTGTCTCGGTCTATTTTAAAGAGTACAGTACAGAAAATGTAAAAGGCAGTAACTATATGAAAAAAAAAGTAATGTTAGGAATGAGCGGCGGTGTAGACAGCTCTGTCGCCGCTTTGTTATTGAAAAATGCGGGGTATGATGTTACAGGTGTTACCCTGCGTTTAAGACCGGATCGTTATATGGAACAATGCGTTTCCGGCGGATGCTGCTCCATAGATGATATTGATGATGCCAGAAGAGTTGCCTATAAAATTGGAATAGAGCATTTGGTATTTAACTTTACGGATATCTTTGAAGAAACTGTTATTGATTATTTTGTAAAAGAATATGAACAGGGACGCACACCAAATCCTTGTATTGCATGCAACCGCCATGTAAAATTTAATGCAATGATGAAACGCGCAATAGAATTGGGGTTTGATTACGTTGCAACCGGACATTATGCTTGCATTGAGCAAAATGAACAGGGACGATGGCTGCTAAAAAAAGCGCCTGCGGCAAAAGATCAAAGCTATGTATTATATTCCCTAACCCAATTTCAATTGGAGCATACTTTGCTGCCCCTTGCCACTTATACAAAACCTCAAATTCGTGCTATTGCACAGGAAGCAGGGTTGATTGTTGCCAATAAACCGGACAGTCAAGAAATTTGCTTTGTTCCGGATAAAGATTATGCCGGTTTTATTGAACGTTATACAGGCAAAAAAGCGGAACCCGGCCAGTTTGTAGATGAAAACGGAACAGTACTTGGTACTCATAAAGGAATTGCGCATTATACTATAGGACAAAGAAAAGGTCTTGGTGTCTCATTTGGAGAACCAATGTTTGTTACCAAAATAAATGCAGAGCAGAATCAAATTGTATTGGGTAAGGCAGGCAGCCAATATGCAAAACAGTTAGTCGCAGGAGACATCAACTGGATTTCCATTGAACGTTTAACGGAGCCTTTAAAAGCAACCGCTAAGACTCGCTACCAAGCTCCACCTGCACCTGCGGTGTTGCTACCAATGGAAAATGGTCTGGTACAAGTTATGTTTGATGAGCCGCAGCGTTCCATTACACCTGGACAAGCCGTGGTTTTTTATGACGGAGATACCGTTATAGGCGGCGGAACAATTTTAAATAACAATGCATAGAATTTTTATTTTAATTATAAACTAAAGGTGGTGCCCTTTATGGCAAAAAGCATGAAAAAAGTAGTAGGATGCCCAAGCTGCGGTGTTCTGGAAGAATTTATCGCATACCCCTCTATCACCATTCCAACAGATAGAGAAATGCGTGATAAAGTGCTGGATGAAACCTTATTCTTCTGGAGATGCGGTTCCTGCGATTATGAAACGCAAATGGTATATTCCTGCCTTTATCAAGACAAAATACGTAAGTTTATGATTTATGTTCAGCCAAAAGACGAAGATCCTGCTGTATTAAAGCAAATTTCCGTATCAGGTTTGAAAGAGATAAAAAAACGCATTGTTACAAATATTGAAGAATTAAAAGAAAAAATACTCATTCTTGAAGCAGGACTGAATGATTACGCTACAGAACTTGTAAAAGTAGCTCTCACACAAGTGGTAACCGCAAAATGGGGTGTTACACCGGAAAAAAGCTTTTATTGTGGTATTGACCATGATAAAAATACCATAGAATATGTCTTTTATCTAAACGAAGAAGAACCGCCTGTTTACCAAGGAATTAAAATGGATGTATATCAAGCATCCTTACAAATTGTAGAATCGATTGTAACAGAAGAACCAAATGCCTTTCTGCGTATTGACAATGGTGTAGCAAAAGAAATTTTGGAAACACATCAGCATATGCAGCAAGAGCAGCAAACAGAGCAGTCAGAACAAGAAGAAAGCAACCAATAAGGAGACACTAGGAGGATTTATAGTTATGTGTGGAATATGCGGATTTACGGGAGAACTATTAAACCGTGACCGAGTACTGAAAGATATGGCGGATAAAATTATTCACCGTGGTCCTGACAGCTGCGGATACTTTTCTAATCCGGAAATTTCAATGGGGTTTCGCCGATTAAGTATTATCGATTTGGAGGCAGGCGACCAACCAATTTTTAACGAGGATAAAACGCTTGTACTAACCTTTAACGGCGAAATCTACAACTATAAGGAATTACGTGAAGAATTGCAGCGAAAAGGGCATATCTTTGCTACGCATACAGATTCTGAAGTGTTAATTCACGGCTTTGAGGAATGGCGCGAAGGGCTGTTAAATCGCCTGCGTGGTATGTTTGGCTTTGCAATTTGGAATACGGTAGATAAATCATTATTTATCGCAAGAGACTTTTTTGGCATCAAACCAATGCATTACACAAAAGTTGGAGACCATTTGGTGTATGGCTCTGAAATCAAAAGTATTTTACAATTCCCCGGCTTTGAGAAAAAATTTAATTATGATACATTAAATAACTATCTCTCATTCCAATATGCTGTGCCTCCTCAAACCTTTTTTGAAAACCTATATTGTTTACTGCCCGGACACTATTTATGGTACAAAAACGGAAAAATAACCACTACCCGCTATTGGGAAGCCATGTTTGAACCGCAGAACGATATGACCGAAGCACAAGCTGTTGACAAAATTGAAAAAGTATTTGCGAATTCTGTGGATACTCATAAAATCAGTGACGTTGAGGTTGGCTGCTTCCTTTCCAGTGGCGTGGATTCCAGCTATGTTTCTACCTATTTTCCGGGACAAAAGGCCTTTACGGTGGGATTTGATTTTGGAGAAAAATACAACGAAATCGACTTTGCAAAACGCACTGCCGATATTGTAGGATTGGACCATCATTATAAAGTAATTTCCTCCGATGAATTCTGGGGAAATATCAAAAATGTTCAGTACCACATGGACCAACCTTTGGCAGACCCCTCCTGTATTGCACTTTACTTTGTATCTAAAATTGCAAGTGAACATGTAAAAGTAGTGCTGTCCGGTGAAGGTGCTGACGAATTATTCGGCGGATATGATGTTTATAATGAACCGTTGGTATTTAAAAACTATCGTAAACTTCCACAAGGATTGCGCACTTGGTTGAAAGATACCGCCCAAAAATCTAAAAAACAATTCAAAGGGCAAGGCTTTGTCACACGAGGAGAACTACCTACCAACGAATATTTCATTGGAAATGCCAATATGTTCTCCTATGAAGATAAGTTAAAACTTTTGAAAAATAAAGACTGTGTCACTCGCCCTCAAAGTGTAACCGCAGCTTACTATGACCGTGTAAAACATTTGGATGACTGCACCCGCATGCAGTATTTGGATATCAATTTATGGATGGTTGGAGATATTCTCTTAAAAGCTGACCGTATGAGTATGGCAAACTCATTGGAATTGCGTGTACCATTTTTAGACAAAGAAGTATTTAAAGTGGCAGCTTCCTTACCAACTCACTTACGTGTGCAAAAAGGACAAAAAAAAGTTGCTTTAAGAAAAGCAGCACAACGCAGATTGCCAATGGAAACCGCAGAGAAAAAGAAACTCGGCTTCCCTGTTCCTACTCGTGTATGGTTAAAGGACAAAAAATACTATAACATTGTAAAAGAAGCATTTACCTCTCCTATTGCTCAGAAGTTCTTCCATACAGAGGAACTGATTGATTGTTTGGATACCCACTATAATGGATTACGCGATTACAGCCGCCGTATTTGGACTTTATTTATTTTTATTGTATGGTACGAAATTTACTTTGAAGACGGTGGTCATGAACCCGGTAATATGCCAAACTTTTCAAAATAATAAGACATAAAAAATGGATGCATAATCATGCATCCATTTTTTGCTTTAGTTAGATGTTGTAGTCTGGCTGGAAGTTGTATCTTCTGACGCTTCACTTACTGCACTGCTTGCAGGAGTAGATTCAGCGGAAGATGTATCGCTGGATTGTTCAAATACAGCAGGATCAAATTTATTCATCACATCTTCATGTAATGTATAATCTGTGTAACTTTCTACCAAAGCGTTCATATCAGTAATGTATTCTTGTTCTTTTAATGCTGCTAACACCTGTAATTCAACCGATTCATCTTTTAATTTTTCGTCAGCTGTTGCATTAATATCATTCTTTACAACCAACATGTACGAAGAATTGGTTTCTACCACTCTTGCCTTACCCGTTTGCATCTCTTTTAATGCAGCTACCATTTCTGAATATGATTGAACATATTTTTTGTTGGTAGATAAGTTTGTTACATCACTTTGTAATGGATTCGTTGATAAATTTTCTGCTGTTTTATACTCTTCTGCTACTTGTTCCATAGTCCTAGAACCATCGTTAATGGCAGCAGCATAACCATCTAAATTTGCTTTTGCAGCAGCTTTATCTTCATCTGATAGGCCAGATATCGATTTAGTAAAGTATGCAAAATCCGTGTAATTTTCAATAAAATAGTTTTTCTTATCTTCAGCAGGAATTGCCTTTTCTCCACCTTCTCCATATAGAGTTTGGAAAATTTTAGCAAATTTTGCATTAAAATCATAGAAGAACTGCTGTGCACCTTCTTTGGTAATACCATATTTTGAAAGTTGTTCTTTGCTAGAGTTCCAAGCCTGATCCATATTAGTATCAATTGTTTTACGTTCTTGGTCTGTTAAAGAAACTCCTAATTCTTTCGCTTTAGCATCTACAACAAACATACTTTTCATGTTTTCCAAAGCCCTGTCTCTCATCCAATCCTCGGCAGGCTGCCCATTAATCTCCTGAGAAAGAATCGATTTTGTTGAATCAGGTACATAGTAGCTGGCCTGATAATATGCCGAATACATACAATAAGCATATGCGCCCATAGTAATTTTTGTGTTTTCATTTTCTGCCACAATTTCACTGCCGCTGCTAGTGCCACACGCTGTCATACCTATTGCTATTGCACAAACAGCCAATAATGCAGTCGCTTTTTTTACTAATTTCATTCTAAACCTCCTATAAAACTGAAACGTTCTTTTATTATACCGAGTTCTATTTTAAAAGTCCATAATTGCTGAGTGAACATTATGTGAAAATTTATGGTATATTTGTTCACTTATTTATGTTTTACTTCTTTTTATCTGAAATCAGAATCTCCAAGACTTGTTTTAGTGTCTGTAATGGAGTTTCCTTTCCCGTCACTTTAACACTGACATACGGTTTATTACCTGCGCTTAATTTCACTCTGCCTTTTAATATTTTAATCAGCGGTTCTAAAAACTCCATATTCATCGGCTCACGATACAGCATAATATAATCATCACGCTGTTTTACTTCAAATATACCAATTTGTGACGCCATATTACGCAGCAATGCAATATCAATCAGCCCTTGAACAGATACCGGAGGCTTCCCGAAACGGTCTGTCAATTCATCCAAGACATCCAAGGCATCATCCTGATTTTTAATACCTGCAATCCTGCGGTAAATATCCAAACGCTGACTGAGATTTTCAATGTACCGTTCCGGTATATGTGCCTGAACCTGCATATCTACCAAACATTCGTTGTCTACAGGAGCAGAAGGCAGTTCTCCCTTTTCCATTTTAACTGCTTCTCCCAGCAGCTTTAAATAAAGGTCATAACCCACTGTTTCCATATGACCATGCTGTTCTCCGCCTAAAATATTACCTGCACCTCTGATTTCCAAATCGCGCATTGCAATTTTAAAACCGGAACCAAACTCTGTAAATTCTCGAATGGCGGAAAGCCGTTTTTGAGCTACCTCTGTCAAAATTTTGTTGCGGGTAAACGTAAAATAAGCATAAGCTCTTCTGGAAGAACGTCCCACACGTCCACGGATTTGATGCAGCTGTGAAAGCCCCATACAATCCGCATTTTCAATGATTAATGTATTTACATTTGGTACATCTACCCCTGTTTCAATAATGGTGGTACAAACCAAAACATCTATTTCTTGTTCGAGCAATTTTCTCCAGATTTCAGACAATTCACTTTCTGTCATTTTTCCGTGTGCAAAGCCAACTTTCGCCTCAGGAATTTGATTTTGCAGAGAAGCAGCAACGCGCTCGATACTTTCTACATTATTATGTAAATAATACGCTTGTCCTCCCCGCCGCAATTCACGGCGAATTGCATCACAGATAATGCCCTGGTCATGTTCCAATACATAAGTTTGTACCGGATGACGGTCATGAGGGGCCTCCTCAATGACAGACATGTCACGAATTCCTGAAAGTGCCATATTCAGTGTTCTCGGGATAGGAGTTGCAGACAATGTAAGTACATCTACATTTTTATAGCTGTCTTTCAAACGCTCCTTTTGTGCTACGCCAAAACGCTGTTCCTCATCCACAATAAGCAATCCAAGATTATGAAATTGAACATCCTTTGACACCAAACGATGTGTACCTACTACCATGTCAATTTCTCCGCGTTTTAGCCTTTTTAGGATATCCTCCTGCTGTTTTGGTGTACGGAATCTGGATAACAATTCTATACGTACAGGAAACCCTTCCATACGTTTGCTGATATTCTGATAATGCTGCCACGCCAATATGGTAGTTGGAACCAACAATGCGCACTGACAAGAATCACTGACACATTTAAATGCCGCACGTAACGCTACTTCTGTCTTACCAAATCCAACGTCACCGCACAATAACCGGTCCATTGGTGAGGAAAGTTCCATGTCATGTTTGATTTCCTTAATACAGCGCAGCTGATCTTCTGTTTCCTCAAATTCAAAGTGAGCCTCAAAGTCACGCTGCCACTCTGTATCCGGCGAAAAAGCATGTCCTTTTGCCTGCATACGTTGTGCATACAACCGAATCAGTTCTTTTGCCATATCTTTTACGGCAGAACGAACACGTGCTTTTGTTTTTTGCCAATCTTGTCCGCCTAATTTGCTTAATTTAACAGTCGCATCTTCTCTTGGTCCAATATACTTAGATACTAAATCTAATTGAGTTACAGGAACATACAGAGTATCTTTTTTTGCATAGCGTACCTTAATATAGTCTTTTACCACACCTTGCATATTAATCTTGTGGATTCCCTCAAATACGCCAATACCATGAGAAGCGTGGACAATATAATCCCCAACTGTTAATTCTGAAAGGCTGTACAATTCTTGCGCATGTTTGTTTTTTCTTTTTTTAGCTGCAGCTTTCCCCGTATGACGTCCATGTGTAATAATTCCAAAACCAGCCGCTGGGAACTCCATCCCTGCAGATAATGTTCCCGTTGTAATGATAACTCCTTTGTCCGGTATCTCTGACATATCCGGCATATATACGACAGACAGTCCTTTTTCTTTTAAATCCGTTGCTATATTGGAAGCTGTTTTTTCTGTTCCTCCCAGCACAATACAAGTAAGTCCTGAAGACTGCATTGCCTGTAAATCTTCTTCCAATAGCGCAATGCTTCCTCCCCACACAGATAACTGTCTGGCAGTAATATTCAGCAATGTGCGAACAGGAACCTCATAGGTTCCCCTAACAAAAGCCTCCAAACAAACAGTGCTCCTTTTTTCCAGCTGAGATTGTATATAAATCCAGTCGCCGCTGTAAGTATCCAAACCGCGGCAAAGAACACCTTCTTCCAGATATTCCTTGACATCTTCCGCCCACTGCCACTGTGTTGTTCGTATTCTTTCTTTTCCTTTGTGAAACTCGGATACAAACACCAATGTATCGTTCAAGGAAAAATAATCCAGCAAGGTTGCTGTCCTATCATAAAGCATTGTGATGTATTTATCTGCACAATGAAAATGACGTCCATTTCGCAGTTGGTCACATTCCATTTGCAAAATTTCTTTTGCCTTGGGAGCTGTTTTTCCTCTCAAAGAAGAGGCGTGCTTTTCGATTTTATCTGCCAACTCAGAAGGATTGTCTACCAACACTTCAACAGAAGGCGCCAGCATTATAGCATCGACTGTTTCGGTTCTGCGTTGACTTTCCAGGTCAAATAATCCTATTGTATCAATTTCGTCGCCCCAGAATTCAATTCGAACGGGATACGGTGCATCCGGAGTGAAGAAATCCAGAATGCCTCCCCGTACTGCAAACTGACCGGTACCGTCAATTTGTTCCGCACGTACGTAACCACATCGAACCAAGGATTGTACCACTTGCTCCAAACTGACGGTTTGACCTTTCTTTAATTCTATCATACGTCCTTCCAACTCGTTGGGAGGAATGGTATATTGCAGCGCAGCGTCCATACATGCAACGACAACATCGCAGTCATGTTTTAAAATACGGGACAATACTTGAATACGCTGATGTTCATATTCACGGGAAGCACTTTCTACATTGCGAAATGTAAAATCTCTTGTGGGATAAATAAAAGAACGCAATCCCATAGAGGTTAAGTCCTGACAAATTCTTTGTGCTTCCGCTTCATCTGCCGCCAAAAGCAACGCTGTTTTATTGGTATCCTGCACCAAAGCATTGATTATAGTTGCTTTATGAATACCGGACAATCCCGTTGCTACTGCAGGCAATGCATTGCTTTCAACCGCCTGCCTTAACTGCATATATTCAGGAAGCTTATGCATACCTGCTTTTAAAAAGTTCATGCTCCTCCTCCTTTCCTGTACTTCTGTATTCTTAAGAGTTATATTGATTCATTGCCTCATTTGCTTTATTCTGTACCATGAGAGCGGCCGCCCGATAGGCATTTTCAATGGCTTGTTCCAATGGTTTTAATTCCTGCGTACTGAATTTAGACAATACCCAATCGGCCAAATCCCAACCGGGATTCGGTTTTGCTCCGATTCCCATTTTGATTCTGGGGAAAGTATCGGTTCCGCATTGTTCAATGATACTCCTCATACCGTTTTGACCGCCGTGGCTTCCCTTCAAACGGATTCTCAGCTTTCCCGGCTGCAAAGAGATGTCGTCATATACAACTATAACACGATCGGGTGTCAATTTATAGAAATTCATGGCGTCCCGTACAGAATCTCCACTTAAATTCATGTATGTCATGGGTTTTAACAGCAAAACTCTTTTTCCGTTTAGGATAGTATCGCATGTCATACCTTTAAACTTCATACGGTCTATGGAAACATTGCATTGTTTTGCAATATAATCCAGCACCATAAAGCCTACATTATGGCGTGTTCCCTCATATTGAATTCCGGGATTACCAAGTCCGACGATTACATATTCAATCGGTCCTGCTTTTGGTTTGGATATGGATGCAAAAATATCTTTCAGCATGATAACACTCCTTTTCACGCAACAAAGTTTTGGCGAGATAGTTGCCTACCTCGCCTGACTTTATGCAATATTTAATTAAAATGTATACATTGTAGATACAGGTTTATCCTCATAAATACGCTCGATGGCTTCTGCAAACAACGGAGCCACCGGAAGCAATGTAATTTTAGGAATTGCCTTTTCCGGAGGAAGCGGAATGGTATCCAGCAAAATTAATTCTTTGATACAACTGTTTTGCAGACGCTCAATTGCGGGGCCTGACAAAACACCATGGGTTGCACAAGCGATAACCTCTGTGGCACCACCCTTATCAATCAAAGCCTGTGCACTGTTGCACAATGTACCGGCGGTATCCACCATATCATCAATTAAGATTACTTTTTTTCCACGAACATCACCAATAATGTTCATAACCTCAGATACATTTGCTTTTTGGCGACGCTTGTCCACAATTGCCAAAGGGCAACCCAATCTTGTTGCGAATGTTCTGGCACGGGTTACGGAACCAAGGTCAGGGGATACTGCCACATATTCGTCCACATTGTCACCAATGCGGTCTTTTAAATAATTAGACAAAACAGGAGCACCCAACAAATGGTCAACCGGAATGTTAAAAAAGCCCTGAATTTGCGGTACGTGTAAATCCATTGTCAATACACGGTCAGCTCCTGCAGTGGTAATCAAATCTGCAACCAATTTGGCTGAGATTGGGTCACGCGCTTTTGCTTTACGGTCTTGACGTGCATAACCAAAGTAAGGAATTACCGCTGTAATGCGAGCAGCGGAAGCACGTTTCATTGCGTCAATCATAATCAGCATTTCCATAATGTTATTATTCACCGGCGCACATGTAGACTGAATAATAAAGCAGTCAGAACCACGCACAGATTCAAACAAAGAAACGGTAATCTCACCGTCGCTGAAAGTAGAAACCTCAGACTTGCCCAAAGGCAGACCTAAACACTCGGCAATTTGTTCTGACACTCGAACAGTAGAATTAGCGGCAAAAATTTTAATATCTTTACCATGAATATTCATTCGTAAAATCCCCCTATTAACATATAAGGCTCCGTTTTTCGAAGCAAATCATTAATATATCTTTCTGTTTCATCAGTTACCTTGAATGGTACTAAATGGTGCAGGCGATTGATGATCTTCCAATCTACAAGCAATGCAATGTACGTTATGTAATGTAATCTCATTTCCAACGATACTATCACTCACCACGGTATTGGGACCAATGACACAGCTGTCTCCAATGGTTGTATTCCCGATTAATATCGTCGTTGGCAAAATGCGGTTTCCTTTTCCCAATGTAACATTAGGACCTATCACCACACCATCTGTACAAGGAATTTCCACTCCGTTTTGCATATGCTGCTTTAAAATAAGCTCCCGCGCAATGACGTTTAAATGATTCAGCTGCATACAATCATTGGCACCCAGAACAGCATTTGCATTATCCGCCGTATAAGCGCCGGCTTTTTTTCCTGCTTTGAGCAATAATTGAATCGCATCCGGCAGATAATATTCTCCCTGTGCATTGCAGTTATCTATATTGTATAGCACAGACAGCAAATCGTCAATGTGAAACCAGTATGCACCGGAGTTTACCTCTTTTATTTTTAAGGTTTCCTCATCTGCATCTTTTTGTTCTACAATAGCAGTCAATGCACCTGTTTGATGATTGCGCACTACACGACCGTACCCTGTTGCGTCCTCCAGCGTTGCCGCAATCACAGTAACGGCATTCTGTTCTTTTTTGTGCTGTTCATAAGAAGCTCTGATGACCGCTTCATCCACAAGCGGTGCATCTCCGTTTAAAATTAAGACATCACCGCCGCTGTGTTCCTTTAAAAATGCATCTGCCATCATAACGGCATGAGCAGTTCCCTTACGTTCACTTTGATATGCAAAACAAATATGATGATATTGTTCTTCCTGTTCTTTCAACTCATCCAGATAATTCTCTACACATTCATGCATAAATCCGGACACCACGCAAAGATTCTCCAAATCAGCCTTTAAAACAGCATCTACCACCCACTTCAGCATTGGCTGAAACAATACCTGTGATAACACTTTTGGCTTATTGGATTTCATGCGTTTACCCTCACCGCCGGCAAGGATAATCGCACAGTCTAAATTTGCCATAGTTCATCCTCCAAACAAAGAATGATTCTTCGTTCTGTATATTTATCTTTTTTTAAAGATAGAAAGCTGTACCTTTTAACTTAACTATTATCTCAATAACCGCACAATTTTTCAAGCCCAAACCAACACTTTTCTCGTAAATTTTTGAAATATTAAAAAAACGATAAAAATCTATGGAAAATTTTTCTGAAATTTGATATAATAGTTAATATAGATGTGTAAAAATAATAAAATTTTGTAGAATTCGCACAAACCCCAATGATTCAACAAAATAACAAAAAATGTATGGGAGGACTTAAAATATGGCACATAAATATGTTTATCTGTTTTCTGAAGGAAATGGCACCATGAGGGAGTTATTGGGAGGAAAAGGTGCAAATCTTGCAGAAATGACCGTACTTGGAATGCCGGTTCCTCAAGGTTTTACCATTTCAACCGAAGCATGTACGCAATATTATGAAGACGGTCGTCAAATTAACGATGAAATTCAAGCTCAAATCTATGAGTACTTATCTAAAATGGAAACCATTTGCGAAAAAAAATTCGGTGACCCATCCAATCCTTTATTGGTATCTGTTCGCTCGGGAGCAAGAGCTTCTATGCCGGGAATGATGGACACTATCCTAAATTTAGGTTTAAACGATACTGTAGTGGAAGGATTAGCCGCTTTTACGGAAAATCCTCGTTTTGCATATGATTCCTACCGTCGTTTTATTCAAATGTTCTCCGATGTTGTAATGGAATTACCCAAAAGTGCTTTTGAAGACATGATTGACGCTAAGAAAAAAGAAAAGGGCGTTATTCATGACACAGAGCTTACCGCAGATGATTTAAAAGATTTGGTCGCACAATTTAAAGCCTTTTATCATAAACAAAAAGGCGAACCATTTCCCAACGAACCTCGCACTCAGCTTCTGGAAGCCATCAAAGCTGTATTTCGCTCTTGGGATAATCCAAGAGCAAACGTGTATCGCCGTATGAATGAAATTCCTTACAGCTGGGGAACCGCTGTAAACGTACAGGCAATGGTATTCGGCAATGCAGGCAATACATCCGGTACCGGCGTAGCATTTACCCGCGATCCTGCCACAGGTGAAAAGAAACTGTTTGGCGAATACTTAATGAATGCACAAGGAGAAGACGTTGTTGCCGGCATTCGTACTCCTGAACCTATCTCCCATCTAAAAGACACCATGCCTGAAATTTACGAACAATTTTCCACAATTGCGCAAACTTTAGAGGACCATTATGCCGACATGCAGGATATGGAATTTACCATTGAACACGGCAAATTGTATATGCTGCAAACAAGAAACGGAAAAAGAACGGCAGCAGCAGCTTTAAAAATTGCAGTTGATTTGGTCGATGAAGGAAAAATCACAGAAAAAGACGCCGTACTTCGTGTGGAACCAAAACAGTTGGATTCTTTATTACACCCTCAATTTGATGCAAAAGCATTAAAAGCAGCAACGCCAATCGGGAAAGGTCTTGCCGCTTCACCGGGTGCTGCATGCGGACGTATTGTCTTTACAGCTGAAGATGCAAAAGAATGGGCAAATAAAGGTGAAAAAGTAATTTTAGTGCGTTTGGAAACATCACCGGAAGATATTGAAGGTATGTCTGCTGCACAAGGTATTCTAACTGTTCGCGGAGGTATGACCTCCCACGCCGCAGTTGTCGCCCGCGGCATGGGTACATGTTGTGTATCGGGCTGCGGAGAAATTACAGTAGACTATGAGGCAAAACAATTTACATTAGGCGGAAAAGCCTATCACGAAGGAGATTACATTTCTTTAGACGGTTCCACCGGAGCCGTTTACGGTCAGGCTTTGCCTACAGTAGAAGCCTCCATTTCAGGGGATTTCAGTCGTTTTATGCAATGGGCTGACAGTGCTCGCCGCCTAAAGGTGTATGCAAATGCAGATAATCCTCATGATGCAAAGCAAGCACGTAGTTTTGGCGCCGAAGGAATTGGATTGTGCCGCACAGAGCATATGTTTTTTGAGGCTGACCGCATCAAAGCCATGCGCGAAATGATTGTTGCTACCACTACTCAGGAAAGAAAAGAAGCGCTTGAAAAATTATTGCCTTACCAACAAAAAGATTTTGAAGGAATTTATCAAGCAATGGAAGGCGCCCCCGTGGTCATTCGTTTTCTGGACCCACCACTGCATGAATTCTTGCCTACAAAAGAAGAAGATATCCTTCAAATTGCTGAAGAGCTGCATGTAACCATCGCGCACTTGAAAGATGTGATTGCAAGCCTGCACGAATTCAATCCAATGATGGGACATCGCGGATGCCGTTTGGCTGTTTCTTACCCTGAAATTGCACAAATGCAAACAAAAGCTGTCATACAAGCGGCTATTGCTGTTATGAAACAAAATCCAAATATTCGTATTACTCCTGAAATCATGATTCCACTGGTAGGCGAAGAAAAAGAACTAAAATTTGTAAAAGATATTGTTACAACAACCGCTGACCAATTAATTGCCGACAGTGGTATAGAGATGACATATCTTGTTGGTACTATGATAGAAGTGCCTCGTGCTGCTTTAACCGCCGATAACATTGCAAAAGAAGCAGAGTTTTTCAGTTTTGGTACCAACGACCTAACGCAAATGACATTTGGTTTTAGCCGAGACGACGCCGGAAAATTCTTAAATGATTACTATGAGCACAAAATATTTGAATTTGACCCATTTGCAAAGCTGGACCAGACCGGTGTTGGCCAATTAGTGGAGTTGGCCGCAAAATTAGCACGTGGTACCAGACCGAATATCTCACTGGGAATTTGTGGTGAGCATGGCGGAGATCCTTCTTCTGTTGAATTTTTCCACAAAGTAGGATTAAACTATGTTTCCTGTTCCCCATTCCGTGTTCCAATTGCACGTTTAGCAGCTGCACAGGCCGCTATTCGTAATCCATAATGACACATTATTATATTTGATTTATGTAAAAGTCAGAAAAATGATAACTATATAAAAAGAGACCTGTGGTTACATAAACACAGGTCTCTTTTATTTATGGCATCTTTAACATCTTAAACACAGAAAGGTGATGGATAGAACGTATTATATAAGTGACAAAACCAAAACACATATATAAAAATACACATATCACTGTGTTTTGGGATGATAAATATTCAAAATAGGCGTCACCGGCCAGATAACAGTTGTGTGATTTAGATTATGAGCTGAATATTTTAATATAGAAAAATGAATATTCATTTTACGCTGTTGAAAATGGTCACAAAATATTGTAATTTATTAGAAATTATGTTAAAGTATACCTTTTCAAATTTGCTATTATTGCAAAAAAAGAATTAAAAAGTGCCGTTTTTACTGCTTTTTCATCACAAAAACTAATATTAAAAGCTTTTTGTTAAAGTATACCTATTAAAATATCTATTATAAATAAAATTTTATAGAAATAGACAATCTATATATTTTTTTGCGTAAAAAAT
>UQNI01000030.1 GCA_900542375.1 uncultured Oscillospiraceae bacterium
ATCCTATTGTTCGCAGCGGAAATTTTGAAGAAGTGGAGTATGGATATACTCACGAAATGGCGCTGGAAGAAGCGCAAAGATGCTTGCAGTGTAAACATGCACCTTGTATGACAGGATGTCCGGTTCAAGTTCAAATACCCAACTTTATTAAATGTATTATTGACGGTGATATGGAGTTGGCTTATGATACCATTCGCCAAACCAGTTCCTTGCCTGCTGTATGCGGTCGTGTATGTCCTCAGGAGCGTCAGTGTGAAAAAGTATGTGTGCGAGGAATAAAACATGAAGCAGTTGGTATTGGACGTCTGGAACGATATGTGGCCGACTGGAAAATGAAAAACGGTTCGCTTGAGATTAAAAAGGCAGAACCAAATGGACATAAAGTTGCAATTTTAGGTGCCGGCCCTGCCGGTTTGACCTGTGCGGGAGATTTATGTGCAAAAGGATATGATGTGACTGTTTTTGAAGCATTACATACTGCAGGCGGCGTTTTAATGTATGGTATTCCTGAATTCCGTTTGCCTAAAGAAATTGTACAGAAAGAGATTGACGGTTTAAGAAAAAGCGGTGTAAAGATTGAGACCAATATGGTAATAGGTCGCGTGCTTTCTGTAGATGAATTATTTGAAATGGGCTTTGAGGCTGTATTTATCGGCACAGGTGCAGGATTACCGCGTTTTATGAATATACAAGGAGAAGGACTCAGTGGTGTTTATTCTGCAAACGAGTTTTTAACACGTATTAATCTGATGAAAGCATATTTGCATGATTATGATACGCCAATCAATCGTCCCAAAAGTGTAGCCGTTATTGGCGGCGGTAATGTTGCAATGGATGCAGCACGCAGTGCAAAGCGTTTGGGTGCAGAGAAAGTTTATATCGTTTATCGACGCAGTGAGGCTGAAATGCCGGCTCGTTTGGAAGAAGTGCACCATGCAAAAGAAGAAGGAATTATCTTTCAGTTGTTACATAATCCGGTCGCGATTCATGGTGATGAAGAGGGGCACGTAACTGCAATTGAATGTGTCAAAATGGAATTGGGAGAACCGGACGAATCAGGGCGCCGTTCTCCAATTGTCGTGGAAGGTTCCAATTTTAATTTGGATGTAGATACTGTAATTATGGCAATTGGAAATTCACCAAACCCTTTGATTTGTCAAACAACGGAGGGATTGGAAGACCGCAGAGGTTGCATTGTAGTAGATGAGCATATGAAAACTACCAGAGATGGAATATATGCAGGCGGCGATACCGTTACAGGTGCAGCAACCGTAATTTTGGCTATGGGAGCAGGTAAGGATGCTGCCGCTGCCATTGATGAATATATAAAATCAAAATAGAGGTCACTTGCTTTGATACTACTGGAAAAATAGCATAAAAATAGGGGGGATGGCTAACTAACTTTGTTTGTTAGCCATTCTGCATATGGTTTGATTTTTTCAATATAATTTAGAGGGTATTGTGTGAGGAGAAAAAATGAGAGAAAAATGGATGCGCTTTATTTCCCTCTTTTTAGTGGGAATACTATGTTGTTCGATTTTTGCCGGTTGTTCTTCCAATGTTTCTGAGGAAGACATTCAAGGACCGGAGGCGATATCACAAGGGAAAGTGGCTCAAGAGTCCGTTTCAATTGTACAGGGAGAAAATCATTTGACCTTATTCAGTGATGAAATATTTTTGGAGGATATTGTCAATCATTTAGATGCAGTTGTCATCGATTACGGTTGGGCAACATGTAATCCGTCAAAGGTGACACAAACAGATGAACATACATTAGAGCTGTCTTTTGAAGCAGAGCCTGCATTGGAAGATATAGAAGCTGATTGCGCTGATGATATGGGGCATGTTATAGTTTCGGGAGAACAGCTGCAAACAGGAAAGGCAGTTTCTGCAGACTTTTCTATCAACGTCCCTGTTTTAACCAGCCATAATACAGTTGCTCGTAATGCTGAAGAACTGACGTTTGATATGATATTGGAACATGCGGAATTATCTCAGACGATAGGCACTGAAGATATCATTCTTTCCAAAGCGTTTGAGGGTATGGAGTTGACCAATGTGGAGCGAAAAAGTGATACGGAACTATCCCTTACTTTAAAAGGTGAGATGAAAACAGAAAATGAACAACTGGTTCCTTATTTAGAAGGAGGAGTTGCGATAAAACCTGAGGCTACTACAGCAGTGGTTGCAGGTTATGGAGAAATTCCTTTGGCTTCTGTATCAGCTTATTTGGCTGAAACTCCTGTGTTTCATGATGACAAAACGCTCACCGTGGGAGTTATGCTAGAGAATTGTCAATGGAATTCAGACGTAGATGCTTCTCAGATTACTTTGACGGGTGCGTTTGAATCTGCGGCAGTGCAAAAGATTGTTCCATCTTCAGAAAATCCCCAAAAATTAGAGGTTGTATTGTCTACGAATCAGGAAGAAGGAGATGGAGTTGGTTCTATTGTTTTTTCTGATAAAGCTACCAATGCAGGACAGATGGTAGGCGTAGACGTACAATTTGATAATGCCGGATTTTATGTAGTAGACAAATCTGTAACAGAAACAAAAGACAAAGCTACGTTGGTTATTTCGGCAGATTCTCACGGAATGCAGTTCAATCGTACACTTTTGCCGGAAGATTTAATACTGTCTGATGAGTTTGCTCAAGGAACAGTGGAAAAAGTAGAACAGAATGAGGAACATAACTTACTGATTACACTATCTTTTTCTCCTGAAGTATTTGCTGCTATGGATGAGTACAAAGGAGGTACCATTACACTGCCTTCTTCCTGTGTGGAAAGTAATTTTGCCAATATAGATGATTTTCCGATTGTCATTTGCGTCAATATGTTTAAGGAAAAACAGGGTGATGCAACCGAAACGGCGGATACGGCAGATAGCACTATGATGGCAAATGCATTGTCTATCCAACCATCAGCTGCGAACGCAGTATCCATGCAGCCATTAAGCAGTAGTGACACAACAAGTTTACTGTGCGACTTTGTGGGCAGCAGTTTAAAAAGTCTTGTTACAGGTGGATTCAGCGGTGTTGGAAGTGTTATTTCCGGAAAGCTTCTTACCTGGCTGGGAATCAGCGGTGAAGCTGAAACGATGAAAAAATTAAATGAAATTGTTGATAAACTGGATTCTCTGACCGAACAGGTGAATCGTCTGGAACAAGGTATCAATAAACTCATTGATGCTGTAGAAACTTCTGCATTTAAAGAGCAGATGCGTGATATTCAAGCCAGCGTATTAAAATTGAAAGCAAGAGTTTCCGGCTATCAAGCTTCTTTGGCGGCAATCAGTAAATTGGATTTAGGTTCTGAAGAATATCAAAATGAGTTAAAGATACTCGCAGATAAAATCAATCACACCAATGGCATAGATTTTCATACGGAAACGTATGCATTAGGTGAAAAAATTCTTTCAGATGCGGCAGGAACAGCAGATGGTGCTTTGAAAGCGCATTATGACAGAATTACCACTATGAATAACTGGGAACAGCAAACTTACGACGAACGTGAACGTTTTTATCTTTATTCCGTAGGTACTTATACACAGGCAGTTATATTAGACAGTATTGCTTTGGAATATATTATTGAGACGTCCAACAGTATAGGTGACAAAAGTGAAGCAAAAAGAAAATTGGAAGATTTGAAAGCTCAGGCCAGCCGAGTTTCTTCTTTCGCTGAGAAATATCAGGTAAAACGTTTAAAAACTGGATATAATCGCAATTTGCGTACAGGAACCATTTTGTCTACAGATGTAACCGTTGGAACATATGACTCCAATCATCGTTTGGTATCCAATGATGAAGTATATCGTTTGATGAATCAAAAATTGATTGATAATACAAAGCCGGGACGTTATACGCTTGGTACTGGAAAAGAAACTTTTACTCTGCCTGATTCTGTAGGATTGTTAACAGAAAAAGAGGCTATCGCTCTTATGAAATACAGCAGTAAAGATAGTTTGCTTGAAGAACTGAAAAGTGCCGGATTTATTATTCCATCCGGTTGTCCGGATACTGTGATGTTAAGAGACATATATATTGAGAAAACTTTAACACGTACTGGAACCAGCCCAACTCATTATTGTTTTAAAGTATATTATAAACCTTTCTTAAAAACTGCAAACAATACATATTTCTCCAATATGCTTGTGTATGCATCTTCGGACTTTGTAAAAAATACTCCAAAGACCGATTTTAGCAAAGTTTCTAAACTTTGGGAAAAGGATTGGACTGTAAATACAATTAAGTCAGCAGTTGTAAAAGTGGTTGCAGACGATAAGGATTTATATGTTGTATAAAAATGGAAACGTTACTTTCTAATATTTCATAAAGTTTAAAATATTGTACAAACAAAAGACAGACGAATGTTCGTCTGTCTTTTGTTTTGCAGATTCATTTTGAGATTCAGAAATGATATAGATAATAAGAACAAAACGAACTAAAAATAGAGTATTTATTTTTATTCACAAAAATTTTATTTCATCTCTAAATGATGAACACTTTATTTTAAGGAGTTTTTTGGAAGCATTTCGATTTTGTTGGCAATAGATAAAAGAAAATACGCAATACTTATACTTGTCTAAAGAATGCGGTATGAAATGGTACTTGCTGTCATATGATAGACAAGGAGGGATTGTTCATGTTCAGGAAGAGAAGAGCACCAAGTATGGAAGAATTACAAGCACTGGAAGAAATGGACCAAAAATCAAAACCAATTAGAAGAAATGAATTGATTGATGAGTCTGAGCAGCAACCATCTCAAATTGAAGAAGAGGAAACGGAAGAAACAGAGCAAGAAGAAAAGAAAAAAGACCGTAAAGCAGGAAAATTGCTGCGCAGCAGATTTTTAATCTCCATTCAGGTAGGAGCATGTTTGATAATCCTGGTTGCTGCTTTGGGAATACGCTTGTTTGGCGGGTCAATTTATGAAACAGTAAAAAGATGGTACGTAGGTTCTGTGAATGAATCTATTATGGTAAATGTAACAAAAGATGATTTACTGGAGATTTTTCAGAAAAATACATCTTCTGTTTCTGATACTGATGTAGCACAGACAGGAGCAAAACCTCAGGCTAATACATTAGCGGTTACATATGGTAAAAATCAAGAAGGGCCTGTTACATTGTCTGTTTTGTTAAAATCTCCTGTTACCAATGGGACTATTTCATCTTCCTTTGGAGAAAGAGATGGCAAATTTCATCAAGGATTGGATATTGCTGCTGATATAGATACTCCAATTACAGCTTCCTTAACTGGGACTGTAAAAGAAGCCGGAGAAAATGACTCATATGGAAAATACGTTTTACTCGACCATGGAAGCGGTATTGAAACTCGCTATGCTCATTGTAATTCAATTTCTGTCAAGCAAGGAGACCATGTAAATATGGGGGATGAAATTGCAAAAGTCGGGAGCACAGGAGATTCATCCGGGCCTCATGTGCATTTGGAATTATTAATTGACGGCACTCCGTATAATCCTCAAACAGTGTTGCAGAAATAATGAACTTTCAAATCAAACAATGTGAAATAAAAATAGAATATTTGTTTTTTGCCGTCATTGCATTTTTATTATTTACAGATACAACCGGAGTAGCTTTGCTGGGTATAGCCGCAACCGTACTGCATGAAGCAGGACATTTGGTTATGATGCTTTTGCTGGGTGGTTCCGTGAAAACGGTTCGTTTTCATGCATTTGGTGTGGATATTGAGGAAACCGGAAGAGGACGACGCAGTTATTTATCAGATGCATTGGTTGCCTTGGCCGGTCCCTTTGCCAATATGATTTTTTGTGTGGCATCGGCAGTATTATATTCTTTTTGGCCCAACCATTTGGTTTGGGAATTTATTTTTGTTAACAGTACCATTGCTTGGTTCAATATATTGCCTGTGGAAGCTTTGGATGGAGGTCAGGCACTTTATGCGTTGCTGTGTAATAAATTCTCTCAGAAAACATCAGAAACAATTGTTGCCGTCGTTTCTTTTTTTGCATTGCTTCCTGTAGCAATCATTGGATTTATGATGCTTTTACAGTCAAAACATAATTTTACTCTGTTTTTTATCAGTATCTATCTTATGGTTTTATTGGTATTGAAACGTGGACGTTTTTTTTAGATTCTTTACATTGTTTTTCCGTAATATCATGCAGTTCCAATCTGAATTATACTCATGGCTATCACAGTTTGACAACAAGTGCAAAATCATAGATTTTAATTGTTGCCCAGAACGTTTTAACGTTTAGATGTTAAAAATTGAGAAGCAATTTTTTCTATGTTATAACAACCTCATAACAACGGAAAAATTAAAAATTTTGATTGTTATGAGAACGTTTTAGCACTTATTAGTTAGAAATTGCAAGCCAATTTCTATTATGCTATAATACAAGCGTATGTGATATATTTACTTTCTATAAGACCGGATGAAAGGATTGGATTCAGCTGCAATATTTGTAACTGAATAAGAAAAATTATGAATCAGAAAATTGAACGTATATTGGCAAACGTACAAAAACCGGGCAGGTATGTGGGCGGTGAACTGAATGCCGTCATAAAAGATAAGGCAGATGTAGATGTACGGTTTGCATTTTGTTTTCCGGACGTTTATGAAGTGGGAATGTCTCATCTGGGCATGAAAATATTATATAGTGTATTAAATGAACAGCCCGATATTTGGTGCGAACGTGTATTTGCTCCATGGGTAGATATGGAGGAAGAGATGCGTAAGCATGATATTCCACTATTTGCTTTGGAAAGCGGCGACAGTGTCGCCGAATTTGACTTTATTGGATTTACACTGCAGTATGAATTAAGTTATACCAATATTTTAAATATGCTGAATTTGGCTGGTATTCCCATAAGGGCACAGGACAGAACAGATTTATTTCATATTGTGGTTGCGGGTGGTCCTTGTGCCTGCAACCCTGAACCTCTGGCAGATTTTGTCGATTTGTTCTTTATTGGAGAAGGTGAGCAAGTAGATTTAGAAGTTATTCGTTTATATCAAGCTTGCAAAAAAGAGGGAAAAAGCAAAGAAGAATTTTTACAAAAAGCCGCACAAATTCAGGGTGTCTATGTGCCGTCTCTTTATTCGGTTACGTATCATGACGACGGTACCATAAAAGAAATGATTCCTCATGCAGCAGCGCCCAAAACTGTTCGAAAACGTTTGGAATTGGATATGGATAAAGCATATTTTCCCGAAAAATTTGTAGTTCCGAGTATTGAAATTGTGCATGACAGAGCCGTTGCAGAAGTACAGCGCGGTTGTATTCGTGGGTGTAGATTTTGTCAGGCAGGATTTATTTATCGCCCTGTAAGGGAAAAATCAGTTGATATGATTAACCGTCAGTGCCGTTCTATTTGCGAGCATACAGGTTATGATGAAATTTCTCTATCCTCGTTAAGTACCAGCGACTACAGCCAAATTGAAGATTTGTTAGAGACTTTGCTTAGTTGGACAGACAACGAAAAAGTAAGCGTATCACTTCCTTCTTTGCGTGTAGACGGTTTTTCCAATGAGTTGATGGACAAACTGAAAACGGTACGCCGCAGCGGCCTGACATTTGCACCGGAAGCAGGTACCCAAAGGTTACGTGATGTCATTAATAAGAATGTAACGGAAGAAGAACTGATGAAAACGGTACAAACTGCATTTGAAGGTGGCTGGACCACGATTAAATTGTATTTTATGATTGGTCTTCCCACAGAAACAATGGAGGATGTGGCAGGCATTGCTCATTTGGGACAGCAGGTTGTGGAAGCGTATTACAGTAATCCAAAGCGAGCAAAGGGAAGAAGTGTAAAGGTAACGTGCAGTGCTTCCTCTTTTGTGCCAAAACCGTTTACTCCATTTCAGTGGGAGCCTCAGGATTCGATTGAGACATTGCATAAAAAACAGGAGCATTTAATTGGTTGTGTACACAGTAAAAAATTAACATGCAACTGGCACGACGCAGATACCAGCTTTTTGGAAGGTGTGTTTGCGCGCGGTGATAGACGTTTGGGAAAAGTATTGGAACAAGCATTTGAACATGGATGCAAATTTGACGGCTGGTCCGACTTCTTTTCTTTACCGAAATGGTTGGAAGTGTTTGAGAAATGTGGTATTGATCCTACTTTCTATAATCAAAGACACAGAAGTTTTGATGAAGTATTGCCTTGGGACCATATTGATTACGGCATTAAAAAATCATTTTTAAAAAGAGAATGTGAAAAAGCCTATCAAAATGCTACCACCCCAAACTGTCAAGAAGCTTGTTCGGCCTGCGGTGCAGCTTGTTTTAAAGGAGGGATTTGCGTTGAAAAGTACTAGAATTTGGTTTCATAAATTTGGTACAGCAAAATATATCTCTCATTTGGATTTAAATCGCTGTGTAGCGCGTGCATTTCATAAGGCCAAACTTCCTATGTGGTATACGGAAGGGTTTAATCCTCATGCGTTTGTTACATTTGCATTGCCTCTTTCTCTGGGTGTAGAGGGAAAACATGAATCTATGGATATTCGCTTGTTGGAAGATATGCCAAAAGAAGAAATTATCCACCGTTTAAACGATGCTTTGCCCAAGGATATTCGCGTTTATGATGTAACAGAACCACAAATGAAGCCGGGCAAAATTGCTTATGCAGATTATGAAATACGTTATGCTGCAGATGAAAAAGACCCGCGCATTTTGAAAGAAGAGTTAGAGGCGTTGTTTGCAAAAGACGAAATTTTGGTAGAAAAGAAAACCAAATCAGGTATAAAAACCATCCATTTAAATGATCACTTGGATAAATATAAAATGACAGTAGAAGGTCATGAAGTGGTGTTGAATATTGTATTGCCTGCCGGAAGTACGGAGAATATAAACCCGTCCTTAATAGGAGAGGCCATTGAAACTTATTTGGGATATTCTTTGTATGCGGTTATCATACGTTCGCACTTATATGATGCAGAGTTTCACGTTTTTGCCTAAAGTATGATTTTTTGTAAAAAGTGATTGCATCTTTGTTTTTGTTGTGGTATTATATATAGGCATCTTTATGCCGTCAGACCGCTGACGGGAGTTGATGCCCGGCTGAAGCCGAGACATTAAAGCTGACAGTCCTCTATCCTAAGTGATATGAATGTCTGAAAATTTAGGAGGATTTTATTCATGGATGCACTAAAATTAATTGCACAAGATTCTATGAAAGCTGAAGTACCAAATATTGAAATTGGTGACACAATTAAAATCGACGTTAACATTCGCGAGGGCGAAAGAGAAAGAATTCAGGTGTTTGAAGGCACTGTAATTGCTCGTAAAGGCAGCGGTGTTTCTGAAACTTTCACAGTTAGACGCGTTTCTTACGGTGTTGGTGTTGAAAGAGTTTTCCCAATTCATAGCCCAAATGTAAAGGGTGTTAAATTGGTTCGTAAAGGTCATGTTCGCAGAGCAAAACTTTACTACCTACGTGACAGAGTTGGTAAAGCAGCTAAATTAAGAGAAAAAATTAGATAATTTGAAAGGAGACATATTTTATGTCTCCTTTTTTATTTGTGTTCATAAAATCTTATTATTTTATTGTGTGTGTGTATGAAAAAATATTTGCAGGTTTATTTCATTTTTTGTACGGGGCACAGAAACCTTTGTTTTAGTTGCAAACAATAACACAATATGCTAAAATTGTACTAATATTGTAATGCTTTTTTACAAATATACATTCAGAAAGTAATGGAACTTTTCTTACAAAATGTGTAAGAAAAGCAATTTTGTTTTATTAAGCTTTTATGGGAATGATAATTCGTATGAAACAGAATCACATGAAAATAAATGATTATAGATGAAAAGGTGGAGCACATAGTGGAAAAAACTTTAAGCATATCAATTGCAGCATATAACGTAGAAGAATTTTTGAAAAATACTTTAGATTCTTTGGTAGCCCCTGAAATTATGGATGATATTGAAGTGTTAATTATAGATGATGGCTCTAAGGATAATACTGCTGCAATTGGAAAAGAGTTTGTAGATAAATATCCAAATTCTTTTAAGGTTATTTCAAAACCAAACGGTGGTTATGGATCTACTATTAATGCGGCAATTGATGCTGCAACCGGACAATATTTCAAAACTTTAGATGGCGATGACTGGTATGATACAGAAAATTTGGTTCGTTTTGTAAAAGATTTAAAAAATATGAGTGCAGATTTAATACTCACTCCTTTTACAATGGTTTATGAGGGAACCGGTGAAAAACAAGTCATTAGCATGGAGCGCAAATATCAGGAGAAAAATATCACATTTGAACAATTACCTGAGGCATTGTATTCTAAAATTAAAATGCATTCTGTAACCTATAAAACCAGTATTCTGAAAGAAAATAATATCCGTATTGGAGAACATTGTTTTTATACGGATATAGAATATATATCTTTTCCTATTGTTTATGTAAATGATGTGAATTTTCTTGATTACAGTATCTATCAGTATAGAATTGGTTTAGAGGGACAAAGTGTAAGTGACGAAGGCTTTAGAAAACATTATAAAGACCATTTAAGAGTGGTAGATCGTATTTTAGAGTTCTATACAATTAATAAGGAAAACGGACTTTCAAAAGAAAAAGCTACTTTTTTATTCAATATTTTAAAAGCACTTATCAATACACAATATGGGATATTTTTTAAATTGGATAACACAGAGCAAACAAAGCATGAATTGATAGCGTTCGATACAAAATTAAAACAAACCAATTCTATGTTATACGAGTCTGCCAAAGGCAAAAGAGTCGTTTTGTTGCGAAAACTGAAATTTAAAATGTTTGGTTTGATTAAGAATTTATCTTAAAATTCGTCGTATTTTAAATTAGAAACTAGGTGTTTATATGGGTGGTGCTCCGACACTGAAAACGAAATCTGTTAAATTTAATTTTATGATGAATATGATTTTAACAGTTTCTTCCTTTGTTTTTCCCTTGATTACATTTCCATATGTATCAAGAGTATTGTTGGTAGAAGGAAACGGTTACGTTTCATTTGCTACCTCTGTTTTGACTTATTTTACCATGTTTGCCTCTTTGGGTATTCCTTCTTATGGTATCAGAGCATGCGCTCAGGTTAGGGATGACAGAAAAGAGCTGTCACGTGTTACACAAGAGTTATTCATTATTAATATTATTACTACAATTGTAGTATCTATCGTATTTGTAATTACGCTGTTTACCGTGCCGCAATTTAAAGAACAACAAACCTTGCTATGGATTAATGGAGCCAGTCTTATTCTGAATGCAGTTGGTGTAAACTGGTTTTATTCCGCAATGGAGCAGTATTCTTATATTACAGTACGTTCTATTATATTTAAAATAGCATCTATTATTTTAATGTTCATTTTTGTTCGACAACAAAAAGATTATATTATTTACGGGGCAATTACCGTATTTGCTACCAGTGGTTCGAACCTTTTAAATTTTGTGAATTTACGAAAGTTTATTGATTTAAAACCGGTAGGAAATTATCGTTTTAAAAGACATCTAAAGCCAATTCTTTACTTCTTTGCGGCTTCAGCGGCAACCAGTGTTTATACCAACCTAGATACGGTTATGCTGGGATTTATGAATACACAAACAGAGGTCGGCTTATATTCAGCTGCTGTAAAATTAAAGACAGTACTGGTGACAGCGGTTACCTCTTTAGGCACAGTATTGCTCCCACGTCTGTCTTATTATATTGTAAACAAAATGGAAGCCCAATTTAGGGATATGATTGTAAAATCATTCAACTTTGTTCTTATTTTTGCTGTACCTTTATGTGCCTACTTTATTTTATTTGCAAGAGACAGCATTTTATTGCTGTCCGGGGAAGCGTTTTTGGGTGCGGTAATACCTATGCAAATTTTAATGCCTACTTTGGTGTTTATTGGGTTTTCTAATATCACCGGAATACAAATTCTGGTTCCGGAGGGAAAAGAGAAATTTTTATTAATTTCAATTGCAGCCGGTGCATTGTTAAATTTAATTTTGAATGCAATATGGATTCCTTATTGGGGAGCAACCGGTGCCGCTATTTCTACTACAATTGCGGAAGCACTGGTTTTGGGCATACAAGTTTGGTTTTTAAGAAAGCGTTTAAAACCTATATGGAAAAAAATCAGCTTCCGTCATTTATTTGTCGGCATGATACCGGCATTGGGAGCAGGCTTTGCAATTTTCTATTTGGTTGATTTACAGCCGATATTTCGTTTGCTTATTTCTGCTTTTGTATTTTTTGGTTTATATTTTATTGCATTGTTCGTACAAAAAGAACCGTTTTTAACAGGTACCATTACTTCGATTAAAAATAAAGTTTTAAAAAGGAAACCTCCTGTACAAACAGAAGAACAAGAGCCTAAAGAGGAAATTTTTACGGATGAAGCATTAGAAAAAGAAACCGAACAGAAACAAATTGAGAAAATTGTAGATGAGATTGTAGAGGAAGTTGAGCATAACAAAACAGAAGAAGATAATAAAAAATAATTATGCATGAAATGGCTGGAGTGTTTGATATTGCAACAAACAGGCAAAAATCATCATCAAACAAACGAATGGGAAACAGATAAAACCCCCCAGAATCCAAAAAAAATATCAAGACAAATTTGGCGTGTTATTATATGGATATGTATCATTTTAGCAGTATGCTATGCTGTTTATTTTGTTTCCTGTAAGTTTTTTATTTCAACAGTAGAAATTACAGGACATTCAATGCAGCAAACTATTTTTGATGGTGATAAAGTGGTTCTGAATAATCAAGATTATGAACCAAAACAAGGAGATATTGTAGTAATAGCGGAAAATGGTACACAATTAGATACAGCGATTATCAAAAGAGTTATTGCAGTTGCTGGACAAACTATAGATATTGACTTTCAAACCGGAACCGTATATGTAGACGGAGTAGCTTTGGATGAATCCGAATATACCGAAAACGGCAGTACCACAAAGGATGAAGGAATGCAATTTCCACAGACTGTTCCGGACAATTGCGTATTTGTGTTAGGGGATAATCGCAATGTTTCGGAAGACAGTCGAAATCCTAAAGTGGGTATGGTTGACAAACATTTTATTTTAGGAAAAGTAACAATGGTGATTTATCCGCTTCATCATATTAAATTTTTCTAATTATAGTAAGGAGCAGAACAGTGAGCAATCCATATAAAGGCGGTAAATATGCTGCCAAAAACAAACAAAAAATTCAGGAACCTGAACAAAATAATATGGAACCCCAAAAAAATGGCAGCATAAAAAGCAGCGGAACCGTTGCTTGTTTTGATTGGACCGAATCTTTGGTCATTGCTGTAGTTGTGGTTGGTTTAATTTTTACCTTCATCTTCCGTATCGTAACAGTAAGCGGAACTTCTATGGATCCTAATTTACATAATGCGGACAGAGTAGTCATTTCCAGCTGGAGTTATAAGCCTCAGCAGTTTGATGTAGTGGTACTAAAACGTACAGTTGGATTAGACGAACCAATTGTAAAAAGAGTGATTGCTACGGAAGGTCAACGTGTATATATTGACTATGATGAAGGTGCAGTGTATGTGGACGGAGAAAAACTGGATGAAAGCGCTTATCTTTCAGAAAATGTGAAAACGACAAAACCGTTGTCCAGTGAAAAACTGATTGAGTTCCCGGAAGAAGGGCTGGTAGTACCGGAAGGTCATATTTTTGTTTTAGGAGACAATCGAAGCGTTTCTCTGGACAGCCGTTTTGAGGCGGTAGGAATGGTAGACGAACGGTACGTTTTAGGGAAAGCTTTATTTAAAATTTATCCGTTTAACCATATAGGTACAATCAAAAGCTAATAGATATTAGGAAAGGATGTGACGGTGATGGGAGAAGGACAATCCATACAATGGTTTCCCGGACATATGACAAAAACAAAACGTCAAATGGAGAAAACGCTGAAGCTTGTAGATGCTGTTGCTGAGATTGTAGATGCCCGTATCCCAATTAGCAGCCGCAATCCTGTCATTGACCAAATTATACAACAGAAACCACGTGTGATTTTATTAAACAAGGCGGATATGGCAGACCCTGCACAGACGAAACGCTGGATTGCTTTTTATCGCTCAAAAGGGATTCTGGCAATGCCGATTGACTGCAAAAGCGGAAAAGGAATCCAAAATTTTATTCCTTTGGTCAAAGAGTTGTTAAAAGACCGTATTGCTTCTTGGGAATCAAAGGGAATGGTGTGCAGGACCATTCGTGTCATGGTAGTTGGTGTTCCGAATGTAGGAAAATCGTCATTGATTAACCGAATGAGCAAACAAAGCAAAGCAAATGTGGAAGACCGTCCCGGAGTTACCAGGGAAAACCGTTGGTTTACCATTGGAAAAGGATTTGAACTGCTGGATACCCCCGGCGTTTTATGGCCTAAGTTTGAAGATAAACAAGTTGGAGAGCACTTAGCGTTTACAGGCGCGGTAAAAGATGAAGTTGTAGATATTGAACATTTGGCATGCAGATTAATTGAAACGCTGCAGGAAATTTATCCTCATGCAATTTCGCAGCGCTACCAATTGGAGTCTGTAGATTTATCCCAGATGGAATCTTATGAAATTCTGGAGGCCATTGGTAAAAAGAGAGGTATGTTAATGTCAGGCGGCGTAGTAAATACAGAACGTGCAGCCATTGCCGTTGTAGATGAGTTTCGAAGCGCCAAGCTGGGAAAGATAACTTTGGAACAAGTGAGGGAATCGGTATGAATTGGTATACTTATGAAGCTGCTGCAAATGAAAAAGGTTATCAGTATATATGTGGAATTGATGAAGCAGGACGCGGCCCTTTGGCCGGTCCTGTTTTTGCTGCCGCAGTTATTTTACCCCAGGGGCTTATGATTGATGGTTTGAATGATTCCAAAAAGATGACTGAAAAAAAACGGGAGGAATTGTTCGAAGTGATTCAGAAAGAAGCGATAGGATATTCCATTGCATTTGCTACGGAACAGGAAATAGATGAAATCAATATTTTACAAGCTACCTTTTTGGCAATGCGCCGTGCGTATGAAGGGTTAAACGTACCTGTGGATTATGTTTTGGTTGATGGCAATCGCATGCCTGATTTAGGAGGGGTTGCCGGTGAACCTGTTGTGAAAGGTGACGCGCAGAGCGCTAATATTGCTGCGGCTTCTATTTTGGCTAAGGTAAGCAGAGACAGGGTTATGGCGGAGATTGATAAGTTATATCCGGAATATCAATTTGCAAAGCATAAAGGTTATGGTACCAAATTACATAGAGAACTGCTTTTGCAATATGGTATGTGTCCCGTACATAGAAGAAGTTTTATGAAAAAAATATTGGGAGAAATCCATGAATAACAGTTCCGGAAAGATAGGGGAACGTTATGTTCTGCAAATGCTGCTGGAGCAGGGGTATACGTTCATAGATGCCAACTATCACAGCCGTTTCGGTGAAATTGACATAATCGTAGCAGATGATAAGTATATTGTTTTTGTTGAAGTAAAAACAAGAGACGAAAAAAGCATTTCCACACCATTGGAAGCAGTTACATTTTCTAAAAAGAAAAAGTTGATACAAACAGCTTTGCTGTATTTGCAGGAACATACAGATGTTCAGCATCTTCAGCCAAGATTTGATGTTGCCGGAATGATAACAACGGGGAAAAATAAAGAAATAGCAGAAGTTCAATACATTACCAATGCCTTTGACGGAGGAGGATTGTTTTGAAATATTTTGATTTACATTGCGATACCATCGGTGAATGTCATTTACAAAAGCAGCCGCTGTATCGTAATCATTTGCATTTAGACCTGTCACGAGGAGCTGAGTTTTCTGCTTGGACACAATGCTTTGCTATTTGGATTCCGGACGAAATGCGAGGACAGCAAGCGCTGGATTATTTTAAAGCAGTTCACCAAACCTATGTAAGAGAATGTGCCCAAAATAAAACTTTGGTCACGCCATGCATAGAAAACAGCGACTTTGTTAGAGCAGAACGGCTTGGCACATGTGGAACTGTTTTGACAGTGGAAGGAGGAGCTGTTTTAGGAGGAAATCTTGATAATATTCCCTATTTGGCCTCCTGTGGAGTACGAATGTTAACGCTGACATGGAACGGAACCTGTGAGTTTGGGGACGGTGCAATGGTAACACATCCAAAGGGATTAACGAAGTTTGGCAGAAAGGCGATTCCCAAACTGGAGCAGCAACGTATTGTGGTAGATATTTCTCATGCAAGTGAACCGTTATTTTACGATGCAGCTGAAATTGCAAGCAAGGCATTGGTAGCCAGTCATTCCAATGCCAGAGCAGTATGCAATCATCCTCGTAATTTAACAAATGAACAAGTTCAAATCATAAAACAAAGCGGGGGACTCATAGGGCTTAATTTTCATCCTCCTTTTTTAAAAGAAGATGGCATTGCAACAGTAGACGATTTGATTGCTCATGCGGAACACTTTTTATCTTTGGGTGCTCAAGACAGTTTGGCAGTCGGCAGTGATTTTGATGGAGCGGATTTACCACAGGGAATTCGCGGAATCGAAGGAATTTATGCTGTTTTTGAGCGTTTTTTGCAATTAGGATACAGCGAAACGCTGTTAAACAAGATTTTTTACACAAATGCACAGAAATTCTTCGTTTCTCTTTGACATTACAGTAGTTCTATTATAAAATAAAAGAGATTGAACAGAATTAGAAAAATTCAAATTACGGAGGGAATTACCTTGAATTATAAATGCACAAGGAATCAAAACAGTCAAGTAACTGCCGCACAGGCAATTGTACAGGGAATTGCAAAAGACGGTGGCTTATTTGTTCCGGAAACATTACCGCAGTATACCCACAAAGATTTTGTGGAGATGCAAAACGGTACTTATATTGACAGAGCAATCAAAGTTTTGTCTGATTTTTTGCCTGAATTTACAAAAGAGGAAATTAAAGAATGTGTTTCTGCTGCATATGCAGAGGAAAAATTCTCCGGCGGGAACCCGGCTCCGATTTCTGTGGTACATTCTGATAAAGCAGATATGAATATTTTAGAGCTATGGCATGGTCCTACCTGTGCGTTTAAAGATATGGCATTACAGTTGCTGCCTCATTTATTGACTCACTCTTTGAAAATTACAAAGTGTGACAAGACAGCGGTTATTTTGGTAGCAACTTCAGGTGATACGGGAAAAGCAGCTTTGGAAGGTTTCAAAGATGTTGACCGCACCAAAATGCTTGTATTCTATCCTGAAAACGGCGTAAGTCCTATGCAAAAACGTCAAATGAATACACAGGAAGGCAACAATGTCAGCGTATGCGCCATTGAAGGTAATTTTGATGATGCACAGACAGGCGTGAAAAAGATTTTTGTGAATGAAGAAATCTGCAAAAAATTAGAAGAAAACGGCATGACTTTCTCCAGTGCAAACTCCATTAACTGGGGCAGATTGTTACCTCAAATCGTGTACTATTTTTCTGCTTATTGTGACCTTCTGAAAGCAGGTACCATCAAAGAAGAAGGAGACAAAATTAATGTAGTAGTTCCTACCGGCAACTTTGGTAATATTTTGGCGGCATATTATGCGAAAAAAATGGGTCTTCCAATCCATAAGTTAATTTGTGCTTCCAACTCCAACAACGTATTAACCGAGTTTTTAAAAACAGGGGTATACAATCGTAACCGTGAGTTCCATGCAACGATTTCTCCGTCTATGGATATCTTGATTTCCAGCAACTTGGAGCGTTTGTTGTTTGACGTAACCGGTCATGACACAGAGAAAGTAGCAGGCTGGATGAAAGAGTTATCCGAAACAGGACGCTATCAAGTGGATGCGGAGACATTAGCTGCAATTCAAGAAGTGTTTGCCGCCGATTATTGTGATGATAAGACAACAGAAGAAACCATTGCAGAAGTTTACAAATCTACCCATTATTTATGCGATACACACACTGCGGTTGCTGTAAATGCTTACGAGCAATATTTGAAAGAAACAAAGGATGATACGCCTACTGTTGTTGTATCCACAGCCAGCCCGTATAAATTTACAGATTCTGTTTTAAAAGCTGTTTCAAAACAGTATGATTCCGATATGGATGAATTTGCAAAAGTTCAGCAGTTATCTAAGGAAACCGGTACTGAAATTCCGGCTCCGATTGCAGCATTGGAAAGCAAAACAGTTCGCTTCCAAAATGTTTGCACACCTCAAACTATGAGCGATGAACTGCTGAAATTGTTAAACTTGCAATAAAGCGGACGGATTGAAAAGAGGCTTTCATGTCACTGTTTGTTATTGCGGATTTACATCTTTCATTTGGATGTAATAAACCTATGGATGTTTTTCCGGGCTGGAAAGACTATACACAGCGATTGGAACAAAATTGGCGCAGTTTGGTAAAAGAATCGGATACAGTTGTCATTGCGGGAGATATTTCTTGGGCAATGAAGCTGGAGGAGACGGAACAGGATTTTTCATTTATCCATCGTCTGCCCGGACAAAAAATTTTAATGAAGGGCAACCATGACTATTGGTGGTCTACCAAAAGTAAAATAGAACGTTTTTTACAGGAAAAAGGCTTTACTTCTATGAAAGTATTACATAACAATGCTTATATTGTAGAGGATGTTGCTGTTTGCGGAACACGAGGCTGGCTTTACAACTCTGAAACAGAAGAAGACGTAAAGATTGTTAACAGAGAAGTAGGGCGTTTGGTTGCATCTTTGAATGATGCGGCCAAACAAGATGCCAATGCGCAGCCGATTGTGTTTTTGCATTATCCGCCTGTATACGGAAATATGGCGTGTGCGGGAATTTTGGATGTATTGGAAACACGTCATGTTGAACAATGCTATTTTGGGCATATTCATGGCAACCAAGCATCCAAAAAGGCGGTGCGGGGAAATTATCATGGAATTAAAATGCATTTGATTTCTTGTGATTATGTAAATTTTATGCCGATTTTGGTCAAATAAATTGTATATGGAAACATATTTATTTTATGTTATAAATTGCAATGAAAAAATTTTTATGTTATAATCAATAAGATATTTGCGATTTAGCAGGAGGAAGTATAAATTATGAACCTGAAGTCTTGTAACAAAGTTGAGACAAACCGTTATCAATTAGAAGTTGAAGTAGATGAACAATCATTTAACGACGCGTTAAATAGAACATACCATAAAGAAATTAAGAAAATCTCTTTGCCAGGCTTCCGTAAAGGTAAAGCTCCAAGATCTTTCGTTGAAAAATACTACGGCGAGCAAGTATTCTACGAAGGCGCTGTAAATGATATTTTCCCGGTTGCTTTTGAAGAAGCTGTAAAAGAATCTAAATTAGATGTAATTACAGACAACAACGATTTTGAAATTGTAGAAATTGGCAAACAAGGTTTTACTTTTAAAATTTCCGTTATTACAAAACCGGAAGTGAATATTGCAAATTACAAAGGTCTAAAAATCGAGCCGAAAGATCCGGAAGTAAAAGAGGAAGATATTGATGCTGAAATCAATAAAACTTTAGACCGTTATTCCCGCATGGTAACTATGGATAAAGCAGCTGAAAATGATGACATTGTTGTTATGGACTTTGAAGGCTCCATTGATGGTGTTCCGTTTGAAGGCGGCGCTGCTGAAAACTATAGCCTAACACTTGGAACAAAAATGTTTATCCCCGGTTTTGAAGATCAACTGTTGGGTCACAAAGCCGGTGATGAAGTAGATGTAAACGTTTCTTTCCCAGAAGATTACCATGCAGCAGAATTAGCTGGTAAACCTGCTCTGTTTAAAGTAAAAATTCATGAAATCAAAGGTAAAGAAACACCTGCATTTGATGATGAATTTGTAAAAGATATCAGTGAATTTGATACTGTTGCAGAGTATAGAGAAGATGTAAGAAAGAAATTGGATGCAAAAGCACATGCTGATGTTGCCGCAGACATTGATAACCAATTGATGGAGCAACTAAATGACTTATTGGAAGCTGAAATTCCGGAGGCTATGATTGAACTTCAAATTGATGAAGAGCTTCGTGCATTTAACTTCCGCTTACAATCTCAAGGCTTAAAATTAGAGACATATATGCAGTTGACCGGTACAAATCCAAAATCCTTGCGTGAACAGTTCAAGGAACAAGCAGAACGTCAAGTGAAAATTCGTTTGGCTCTTGAAAAAATCGGTCAACTTGAAAATATCACTGCTTCTGATGAAGAAATCGAAGAAGAGTACAAAAATCTTTCCGAGCTTTACAAAACAGATATTGACAAAGTAAAAGCAATTATCTCCAGAGAAGGCCAGACAAAAGATATCATTGCAAGAAAAGCAATGAACCTTGTACGCGACGAAGCTGTTGTGGAAGTCAATAAAGACGAAAAGGCAGCAAAGCCTGCAAAGACAACAAAATCCACAAAGGCAAAAGCAGCCGATAAAGAGGCTGATGCAGAGAAAGAAGCTGCGCCAAAGAAAAAACCGGCAGCAAAAAAGACAACTGCAAAAAAAGCAGCAGACGGTGAAGAAAAACCTGCTGCCAAAAAAACAACAAGAGCAAAAAAGACTGAAACAAAAGACGCTGAATAAGTGTTGTGTTTTCAGCCAATGCTGAACAAATAGAACTGATATATCCATCTGTTTCCTACCATGCAGGGAGGCAGGTGGGTTCTTCATATCAAAAATATTCGACAATTTGCGTGGAGAAATGGTGGTATCATATGAGTTTAGTACCTTACGTTATTGAACAAACAAATCGTGGAGAACGTTCTTACGATATTTTTTCCCGTTTGCTAAATGATAGAATCGTTATGCTGACAGATGAAGTAAATAATACAACAGCCAGCTTAGTGGTTGCACAGCTTCTATATTTGGAAGGTCAAGACCCTACCAAAGATATTCACTTGTATATCAATAGTCCGGGCGGTTCTGTAACTGCAGGCATGTCTATTTTTGATACCATGCAATACATTAAATGTGATGTTTCTACCATTTGTATGGGTATGGCTGCCAGCATGGGTGCGTTCCTATTGGCAGCCGGTGCAAAAGGCAAACGCTACACATTGCCAAACAGCACCATTATGATTCATCAGCCAAGCGGCGGTGCGCAAGGTCAGGCAACTGATATTATGATTCACGCTGATTATATTGTGAAAACCAAACAAAGATTGAATCAAATTTTGGCTGAAAAAACAGGTCAGCCGCTTGAGGTCATTGCCAGAGATACTGAGCGTGATAATTTTATGGACGCAGAAGCTGCACTTGCATACGGCTTGGTTGACAAAATTATTTCTAAATAATAGCTAGGTGGGAGAGAACATATGGCAAACAATGAAGAGCTCAATCGCGAAATTTGCTGCTCTTTTTGCGGCAAAGCACAAGATGAGGCGCGCAGATTAATTGCGGGCCCGGGTGTATATATTTGCGATGAGTGTATTGAGCTATGTATGTCTATTTTAGAGGACGAAGCAAACCTGTCTCAGCGCAAATCAAATCATCACAATGAACCTGTTGCAACATTGCTAAAGCCAAAGGAAATTAAGGCGTTGCTTGATGAATATGTCATTGGTCAAGATGACGCTAAGGTAGCATTGGCTGTTGCGGTTTATAACCACTATAAACGTATATATTACGGTGTGGAAGACGGAGAAATTACAAAGAGTAATGTGCTGCTGCTAGGGCCTACAGGCGTTGGCAAAACTTTGCTTGCCCAAACGCTTGCAAAGTTGCTGGATGTTCCCTTTGCCATTGCAGACGCCACTACTTTGACAGAAGCCGGCTATGTTGGAGAAGACGTAGAGAATATTTTGCTGCGTTTAATCCAGGCAGCAGATTTTGACATCGAAAAAGCAGAGCGCGGTATTATTTATATTGATGAAATTGATAAAATTGCCCGTAAATCTGAAAACCCATCCATTACACGTGATGTAAGCGGCGAGGGTGTTCAGCAAGCGTTATTAAAAATTTTGGAGGGAACCGTTTCTAATGTTCCGCCTCAAGGCGGCAGAAAACACCCTCAACAAGAATTTTTGCAAATAGATACCAAGAATATTTTGTTTATTTGCGGCGGTGCATTTGACGGTCTTGAAAAAATTATTGAGAAAAGAACCTCAAATTCTACCTTAGGTTTCCAAACAGAGGAGACAGAAAAGCAAGAAATTAATGAAAATGAATGGTATAAAAATGTAATTCCTCACGACCTTGTCGTATATGGAATTATACCGGAATTGGTTGGCCGCCTGCCTGTCATCGCTTCGTTAGACGGGCTGGATGAAAAGGCGTTGGTTCGTATTTTATCCGAACCCAAAAACTGCTTGGTAAACCAATACAAAAAGTTATTTGCGTTGGATAAAGTAGACCTTGAATTCCAACCGGAAGCTTTAACCGCAATTGCGAAAAAGACAATTGAGAGAAAAATTGGCGCAAGAGGACTGCGTTCCATTATGGAAGAACATCTCAATCATCTGATGTACGAAGTACCTTCAGATTATACGGTAGAGAAAGTGCTCATTACGCCGGATGTGATTAATAAAGGTGAACCACCGGAGATTGTGTATAATAAAGACCGCAAACCTGTGCAAATTAAATTGCCACAGCCCAAAAAAGGCGGTCATAAAAATACAGCATCTTAATCAACAACATTTGGCTGTTGCACTGGGAGTAGTAACACTCTCTGCTTTGCAACAGCCTTTTCTCTTTCAAAATAGACGCATCTGTGTTAAAATTCCTTTATAATTTCCTATATTATGCACACAGGTGCAGGAGGAGAGATAGAGTATGACAACGAAATTAGATGAAACTTTAACAATAGATCAACCACAAAAAGAATTTATGGAACAGCTTGTGATGCCGGTGATTGCATTACGCGGTCTTGTGGTATTTCCGGGTATGTCTGTTCAATTTGATGTAG
>UQNI01000031.1 GCA_900542375.1 uncultured Oscillospiraceae bacterium
AGAATGAAAGTATTAATTTTAAATGGAAGTCCTAAAAATGAACAGAGCAATACTCTAAAATTAACAAACTCTTTTTTGGATGGCATGAAGGAATATGGAGCAATAGAGGAAGAATATATTCATGTTTCACAAAAAGATATGAAACCTTGTTTAGGTTGTTTTTGCTGCTGGACCAAAACGCCGGGACAATGTGTTTATCATGATGATATGAAAGAAATGATTCCTAAACTGCTGGAAGCAGATGTTATTATTTGGAGTTTTCCGCTTTATTATTTTGGTATGCCATCCGGAATCAAAGCATTTATGGATCGCATGCTTCCTATGAATTTACCGTTTATGAGCGAAAGAGAGGATGGAGGTTCAGCACATCCGCCACGCTATCCACAAATGACACAGGTAAAACATGTTTTAATCTCCACATGCGGTTTTCATTCCAAACAAAATAATTATGAAGGTTTAGAAAAACAATTTGAAATATGCTTTGGAAATATAAATCAAGGCAGAAACTTTGAAAAAATTTTGTGTCCGGAAGGAGAACTGTTTCGTGTTCCTGAGTTACGGAAAAGAACAAACGAATATTTAGAGTATGTTTGCCAAGCTGGACGTGAATATGTGTTATATGGTTCTATTACGGATAAAACACAGGAACAGTTAAATGAGTTGTTGTTTCCAGCAGATATGTTCATGAAAATGGCAGATGCCAGTTGGGAAATTTCTGATACATCTCAAGCAGCATCGGCAGGAGTGGCATCAGCGCAAAATTTTCCGTCAGATATACAAATTTCTGCGCTTGGATTTACAAAACAAATGGCTGCTCTATATAATAACAAATCGTGGAAGAAAAAAGATATTGTTTTGGAAATGCATTACACCGACTTAAACCAAACGTATCAAATTTGGCTTTTAGAGCATGGCTCAAAAGTGGTAGAGGATTCCAATCAATTTTTACCGTATACAGCACGTGTGGAAACACCGTTGACTGTATGGAAAGACATTGGTGCAGGTAAACTGGATAGCATGAAGGCGCTGATAGAGAAAAAATATAAAATTTTAGGCGACCTTGCCTTTATGAGTCAATGGGAAGAATATTTTGGAGGAACAAACGATACTGGAAAGCAAAAGAAAGAGAAAACAAAAGAAAAACAAAGCAGTTTGTGGATATTATTACTTCCTTGGCTAATGGTATGGATTGCAATTCCAATACATTCCTATTGGGGAAGTTTTGCGGCAATGCTGGGCAGTGCGGTTACTGTGCTATCTTACTTTTTAGTTCGCTTAACACCTTATGATATCATCAGTATTTTTGTTTGTGGTATGATTTCAGCACTGGGATTGATTGGTGTTCCGATTTTGTGGCTGATACCGGCAGCATATTTGCTCTTTGGTCTGTTATGGCTGGTATCAGCATTCCTGTCAATACCGTTATCAGCTTGGTATTCTTGTAATCAATACGGTGGGTTGAAGAATGCAAAAGATAATTTATTATTTATTTCTACCAATCGTATTTTAACAATTTGCTGGGGGATATTATATCTTTGCACACCAATTTGGACTTTTTTTCTTATGCAAACAGATTTTAGCAAATTAATTAGCCTGGTTAATTCAGTTTTTCCTGCATTATTGGGAATATTTACATGGTGGTTTCAAAAATGGTATCCTGCTCGCAAAGCAGCCGGTAAATAAAAAACAGCGGAATACATCCGCTGTTTTTTATTTTATGCGATTACTGTATTTTCACTATAATTTTCGGGTAGCAAACCAATCCAGCTTTTACCTGCATTTAAAACCAATTCATTTCCATTCTTGTCATAAAGTTTTAAAGGATTGCTTGGTGTATTGCCTTTTTTCCAAGTGATGGTCTCATAGGTACCATTAGAGATATAAAATCCTTCTCCGCCGCTTAAATCCATATCTACACGTCCGGAACCATCACCTGCAATAGTGGATACATTCATATACAAACCAATTACATTTGTAACAGCCATTTGCTGGCCGTTATCATCTTTCATTGGTGTACCTTCAATGCTATTGTAGTATAATCCGTCTGATTCGTCGTATGTAAAAGTATGGTTATATCCTGCAGTGGAAAAAAATACATCCACTTGCTTACAAGTGCCGTCAGTTAGGGTGCGTTTTTCATTCGGTTTTCCAAACGTAAATGGGGAAGCGTATTGACTGTTTGCTTTTGTTTCAATTTCTTTTTGTTCCATTAAGGTCAAAATATTTTCACCGGTAGTATATCCTGTGTGCTCTATGGCAACATTTCGAGTGTTATCACGGAAAAAATATGAGCCTTCGTAGCTAAGACCATCAAGTTCATCCACGCCATTTGTAGAAACAGAAGTATAGGCTTGCGGACTTCCGCCCCAATGCACAAGCACAGCATCAAAACCGTCAGCTATTTCTACAAAGTCATGGCGCATACTGCGAAGAGAACCTATTTTAGGAACATTGCTTACATCTGAAAACAGCCACATCATACGTGTACTGCCGCCTTCAACGAGACCTTCAATTACAACATCTGCAGAGCAAAGTCCCCAATGTGGCCGCGCGTTAGGATTGTTATTAATCATAAAGGCAATAGGACGTTGACCTTTGGCAGATGTAGCAAGATTGTTTTCTCCTGTTAAAGGATTGATATTTTCGTATTTGACTTCGGCTACACTGCTTGGGGCGGATTCTTCTGATACAACAGAACTTGTGTCATCTTGATTACCGCAAGCGGTTAAAGAAGCTACCAATAACAGTGCAGCAGCAGAACATAAAATAGTATTGCGTAACATTTTTTTCTTTTTCAAATTCAATCTCTCCTCTTTATCACTTATAATTTATTATACATCATAATACAATAGTTTCAAATAATAAAATGTCTAAATATTAAAATTAGTAAGATTGTACAATCTGATTTCTGAAATTTTATTTTTATTATCTTTTTATATCTATTTTAATAGCGATTACTCGCTATATTAAGAAAACATAAAGCAAATCATATATGAAAAATTTTTTAGATTTGTTGACAAATGTCTAATTTTTGTATATAATGCCAGTGTTTAGTATTGATCGTAGCATAATATATGTTATTCGTAACATTTTATGCTTTATTGATAACATTATTCTGCTTTTTCTTGCAAATAATGATAACCTAATATGTATAGTTTTGATTATTGTACTATTAATATATAGTACAGGGAGGATTAAGAAAATGTATGAAGAAAAAAAGAATATGAAAACATTATCACTTGATGAATGTGCAGAAGATGCCGAATTGCTAAAAGCGTTGGCAAATCCCACACGCCTGAGTATTGTCAATCATTTACTTGTCAATAAATGTAATGTAATTGCAATTGAAACCAGCTTAGGTGTAAAACAGAGTAATGTTTCAAGACATTTATTTGTTTTAAAAAGTGCAGGAATTGTTGAGGGGAAAAGAGAAGGAAACGAGATATACTATGAGGTTATTAACCAGAAAGTAATAAAATTGGTGGAATTGCTTGTGGCCTTAAAGTAATTGAGTACATAATAAAAACGTTTTGCATATGCAAAACGTTTTTATTATGATATAGGAAAAAAGTAATGGTGTGCTTTTCCGGTTAAATCTCTCTTTTGATAGTCGAATAAGACTGCGGTGGGTGTTAACGCTTTTGTTTCAGGATGGAAAGGAAATACCTGCATATGCACAATTTTTGCAATGCGTTTGGAACTTTCAGAAGTGTAATTTGGAAGATAGGTCTCAATATGTTCCTGTGATTCATAAAATGTGGAAATCCAATCACGATGTTCATATTGATATGCGTTATCTGTAAAAGCAGGAAGTTTTTTGGGCTTTTCATGTAAACAAATATCGTAAATACATAATTGTTTCATAGTTTCGGTAAAAATACGATTGGTAGATTGCCAAAAGTAACACAAAATTTCGTAATATTGTTCTTTTGAATGATTGGATAGGTGATATCTGTTTGCAGTGTAAAAAGAACCCAGTTGAGCAAAAAAATCGAATGGTGTTTCAAACTCTTGTATCATATATGTAAGAATGGTTTGAAAACGCCCACTGTTGTAATAAATTTCGACCATGTCTTCTATGTCTTTTAAAAATAAAATATCATCAAAAGATAACCAATTGGTTTGAAGTACCTCAAACGGTGCCTTTGGCGTGTATAAAATGCCATATTCGCTGCACTGTCTGTGTATAGAGGAACCTTTGAGTACTTTTAAAAATCCCAGTTGCAGTTGCTGTGGACGAATTTGGAATACTTGATTAAAAGAGTGTCGAAATGAGCTAATATCTTCGAAAGGAAGTCCTGCGATTAAATCTAAATGAAGGTGTATATTGCCAAAGGAATCTATTTCTTTACATATTTGGAGCAATTTGTTTGTATCTGTTTTTCTCGTAATTGCTGATAATGTTTCCGTATTGGTGGATTGTACTCCAACTTCAAACTGAAATTGCTCTTTTCTGACGGTACTTAAAAATGAAATTGTCTCTTGGTCCAATAATTCTCCGGCAATTTCAAAGTGAAAGTTTGTAATACCGTTATCATGCTCTTTTAAATAGTTCCAAATAGAGAAAGCGTAAGCTTTATTGCAGTTAAATGTCCTGTCTACAAATTTTACCTGTGGCACGTCCTTGGATAAAAATAAATCTAGGCATTGATATACTTGTTCTAACGGCATAAAACGAACGCCCTTTTCAATGGATGACAGGCAATATCCGCATTGGAAGGGACAACCACGTGAACATTCAAAATATAGAATACGTCCTTTTTCTTTTTCCAAATCAGGATATGGAAAGGGAAGCTGTGACAGAGAAATAGGGGAGGCTTGTTCTGTTTCTGCAATGTGCTGCCCAATTCGATAGGTAAAAGAAGGAACAGACGCTGCCGGAGTTTTTGATTGCAAGTGTTTCAATAATGGAATGAGAGCTGCTTCACCTTCGCCGCGTATGATTCCGTCAATAAAAGTATATTGTTCCATGATTTCTGTGCTGTTATAGCTGACTTCCGGTCCGGCTAATAGTAGTTTGATGTTGGGCATCACTTGTTTTAATTGACAGCATAGGTCTAATATGATGTCAATATTCCAAATATAACAGGAAAAAATCATATGATTGGCTTTTGTAAGATATAGTTCACGCAATAGCTGGGGCAGACGTTGATTGATAGTATATTCAGCAATTTCTGTTGAAGTATAACCGTTTTGTTTTGCCAGTTCATGCATATAACGAACAGCCAAATTGGTATGAATGTATTTTGCATTGATTGCAACAAATAGTGTTTTCATAAAAGTCCTCAAAATATAAATTTCGTTTTATTATAGCATAGAAAAAATTGCGAAGCAATTTTTTAGCAGATGAAGGCTAAAACGTTCTTGCCAACAGCCAAAACTTTAGTTTTGCTGCTGTTGCAAGGTTGTTATAGCATAAAAAAAAATTGCTATGCAATTTTCAACTGATAAACGCTAAAACGTTCTTGCCAATAAACAAAAACAAACATTGAAAGGACTATCTTTCAATGTTTGTTTTGTTGTTATTACCAGATTATTAAATGAAAAAATTATAAAGTAGTTTTCAATCGGTAAAAGCTAAAACAACTTTTCCTCTGTGTTTTGCAATTTCTGCAAAACTTCTGCATGCTTTATCTGTTTTCCAACTTAGATTTTTTTGATTTTAGATGTTTCATAATTAGAATAATTGCGATTACAATCAAGATTAAAACAAAAACACCAACTGCAATATAAATATAAATGAGATAGGTGTCGTTGACCAGTTCACCTTCAGCATTTTCGGTTGCCTTATACTTCAAGTCATACCTTCCATCGCCATTTTCGTCTACATTCAATATAGTTGAATCTGAATTGGTCGCCACAGTATCAATTACAGTCTGTTCCGTAATTTTTATATTACTGAATGTGCGCAAATCGGTATACTCTCCGGTATCATCCATAAATCTAATGGTATAGTCCATATACCCGTTGCCGTTACCCTCAATTTGGATATTATAATCTGTACCTTCTTTTAATCGCAGTATCTTCACTCGATTATCGCTGTTATTGGTTCCTTTTTCATTATCCTCAAATGTTAAAGAGCCAAAAGCAGTGCGGGTATTCAGGTTTTCTTCTATAGAGCATAATGTTTCACCATCGTACGTTACCGTCACATCAACAGGACATGCTATGCGAACATATATGTACTTTTGTCCATTGATTTGATCCGCAATATCGCCAAAGAAAAATATTAAATTATCTGCGTTTTCAACCTCAAAGTGACACCCTTCACTTGCAATGTTTTCTAACAGTGCCTGTGGTGAGGTTTTATCGTGTGAATTACTAAAAAAGCCTAATGTATAGATATATATGCCTTCATTTTTGATTGTTTCAGCAAACTCTATGAGTTCATCGCCTGTTTTGCCCTCGTTGGGTTCACCGTCACTCATAAGTACGATTATTTTCTTTTTTGCATTGCTGCTCTGTAACATGGAATATGCCTGTGATAACCCCGCTTCCATATTGGTTCCGCCACCAGAATTGAGATTCTGTATTACATTCGTCAAATACCTTTCAGTCATACAGAAGTCAGCAATACACATACTGGTATTATCATAAGTAACAACACCGATACTGGAATCTTCCTTTAAAACCGTATTGATAAACCTTTCTGATGCATTTTTGGTTTCATTCATTGGAGTACCCCTCATACTACCTGAAACATCAAGAACCAAGGCTATGTCTCGCTCATCTGAGCCGGACATCAAAGGCCATTCCGTTTTTCCGTTACCCTTTTCAATCTCATCAATTTTTGCTTGGACACAATCGGCATAAGCCTGGGCACCCTTCTCATTGGGATGCATGGAATATGCTGATGGTACTATAAGACTTGATTCTAAATCTTGAGATTTGCTACCAATATATACCTCATTCAAAAAAGCGTCATTGGAATAGGCGCCGTGTCCATCAAAAGCCTCCTCAACAGACACAAAACAGATTTTCATTCCGTCCACTTTGCACGATTTCACAATGGATTCGATTTCGTCATTGAATCTGCTTACCGAATCATTAATGAGAGCAGCATCTCTCTCATTAAACAAGAATCTGCTTCCGTTAGGGTCCAGTAATTTGGGGTATCCGGCAACAATAATTTTAGCTTGTGCACCTGCAGCATCTTGAATATCGCAATAAGCTTGATAAAGTCTATCTCTTATGCTTTCACCGCCGTCAATACCATAATAAAATTCTTCCCAAACGGAATCTAATTTGTCGGTTAATAGTCCGGGATTAAATGAAAATGATAGAGCTGCCTTGGTTATAACATCCGTAAACTGCGCATCATTTCCTCCAATGGAAACAGTAACATATTCCGCTTTTTTATCACCTAATTCTTTAAAAACATCAAGCTGTTTATCAATATAACGACTGCCTTTCTTCCCGTCAATGTCATAGTCCTTACGTTGGGTGTGAGTCAAATTATCGGTTGTTGCTCCGGATGTAGCCACAAAAAACCAATTATCATTACGATTTTGAGACATAGAACCATTTACTCCCTCCAGAGTAAGTCTTCCGGGCCAACTTTTTTCAGACCTATGTGCAAGCCAATCCTGATTTTTCACTTTATCGGCTGTTGATTCATTTTGACCATAAAACGGCTCAATACCTTCTCCTGATGAATAGGAATCACCGAGAGAAACCATGACTCTGCTTCCTTCTGTAGCAGTTTCTGCGTGAACATTTACTGTTATCATAGGGAAAAAAGCAAAAGATACGATTACACCACAAAGAAGTAATATTACAATTTTTTTAACCGTCATGATTGATTGAACTCCTCGCTAGTAAGTTTTTCTATCGTTTCAGCATCAATTTTGGAGACTGTCTTTATAACGGTTTGAGATGCATTGGGAATGTTCACATAGAATTTATTGGTGGAACTATCATAGCTTGTAATCGTATCCGTTTCTGAAACTATTACGGGAACATTTTGTGTGTTTGAAAAATTGTATGTGATTGGCGTTGCAAAAAACGAACCGTTAATTTCAAGAATCATCCATATATCCCCTGATGTTGTAGCGTAATATGTCTGATACATTGGATGTTTTGATGACGAAGATCGGGAAATTTCATTCTCTCCTAAATAAGTACCATCCATAGTATATTCATACATCACTTGACTACCGTCAAAGCCCCTTTCAACAAAACTATCATAAGCTTCAGATTCGGTATGAATAGATTGCGAAGAAGCTACATCAAAAGTAGATTTTAAGGTAGTATTTTCTCTGAAATATGCTTCTGCATCAAATTCGGGAACTTCATAATTACTGCCCAAGTCAACTTCTTCATTTTCTTCATTGGGAGTTGTTGTCTCTGTACCGGCAGTACTTTGCGTCTCTTGAATTTCGCCATTGTTAGGAACATTTGCGTTTTTTTCGTTATGTACCATGAAAACACCTATACCTACGCCTATACCTATCAGTAATACAACAATAACAATTGTGATTACTACTATTGTTTTCTTTTTGCTTTCTTTTTTGACTTCTTGTTCTCCGTTTGTTTTTTTAATATTTTGGTCCTCTTTTGGATTCCCATTGATACTGATATTACTATCGGAGCTTGCAGTATCCATTTTTGTTTTCTCATCACAATTAGGACATTTTCCGGTTTGTTCATTGAGTTTCATTCCACATTTGCTGCAAAACTTTGCCATAACTCACCCTCCTCATTAAAATTAAAACCTAATCTTGTTTTTGCATAGCAGTAATCTTCTGTCATTTTGTTCCATATTCAATGTATTGATGTTACGAGACAAATCTTTGTGGTTATTTCAGCAGAACCGCATCACAAGCATTACAAAATTCTGTATTGCTTGAAACGTCCACTCCCCATCTTCCGTAACACACAACACTTTTTATACTCTACAACTGCTGTTTATCCTCTTTTATTTTGGTGTACAGTACACGAACGGATGTAATTTATCCCCACAAAATTTCTTTCAAAATTTTTTGGTACATTGCAACATATCGTTTTCCGATTGGATAGTAATTGTGATTCACTTTTTTCATCAGAAACCAAACTGTTTATTCCGGAAATATCTGTCATTTTCTTAGTTTTTTGAACAGCAGATTGTTCTTTGATAATGTCTTTTCCAAATTATCAAAGAATGCCATAAACCCCCTCCGTTTTCTACAACATAATCTGCTTTTTCTTGGTACAGTATAGCATAATATAATTCAAAAAGTAAGTATTTTCGAGCCAATTTAAGCCAATAAAAAAAATCACAATGTCCCCTGTTGTTCCGGTTTATACACTATTCTATCAAAGCCCTAAAAATGGAAAAATTTCACGTTTTCTATTGATTTTTGTTTCCTCGCCATTATCATGAAAAACGCAAACAGCAATAAGCCTCCATGAAAACAGAACTATCTTGAAACAACGCTCAGATTTATTCCAAAGTATTTGTATTTATTTCGGATATCGACAGCGTATGAATCATCATTTATAATATCACTATAAAATACAGGAGGAAAATGCCAATCATGAATGGATTTCAAATTTGGGACAGTCATGTTCATATATTTCCCCCGGAAATATATGAACATTGGGAAACCTATGCCGCACGTGACCCATACTTTGGTATGTTGACCAAAAAATCGGAAAATGGTACGGGTACGGAAGAAGCATGGGCAAATGCAGAAGAAGCTTTGCATTGTGCTGAGCTGGCAGGTGTATACGGTTTGGTCATGCAAGGATGGTATTGGAATGATATTGAACTGATGTATCTGCACAATGATTACATGGCACAAGCAATCAAAAATCATCCACAGCGCTTAAAGGCATTTGCTTCTATTAACCCTATGTTCGGAAAAGAAGCCATTTCTGAAATAGAACGCTGCGTCTCTCTTGGCTTTTGCGGAATTGGAGAATTAGGCCCTGGAGCAAACGGATTTGACTTTCAGTCACCGCAGTTTCTGGATGTCTTAGAGTGCGCAGTACATTATCATTTGCCTGTGTGCATTCATTGCGGAGAACCAATTGGACATACCTATCCCGGAAAAGATACGACATCATTGGCGCCGATTCCTCAATTATTAAAAAGATATCCCAACTTAAAACTAATATTGGCGCATATGGGAGGCGGTCTTCCTTTTTATGAGATGAACCCCCGCTACAAAGAATTATTTCAAAATGTACGCTATGACACTGCGGCAAATCCCTTGCTGTACGACATCAAAAGTATCAAAACAGTTATTTCAATGGTTGGTCCGAATCGGTTGCTCTATGGCAGTGATTTTCCTTTATTATTGTATCCTTCTGTAAAACGGGAAATGGATTTCTCTTTATTTATTCATGATATCACTCAAAATGCAAACCTCACAGAACAGGAATGGACTCAATTTATGGGCAAAAATTTGCTGGAATTTATCACTTAATATCAACAAGGAGAGATAAGGCATGAAAAAAGTAAAAATAACAGTATTGAAAACCACATTAGACAAAGAACTGGCAAAAGAATACGGAGCAGACGGTTTGACTGCGTGCCCCATGTTAAAAGAAGGGCAGGTATTTTATGCTGACTATGCAAAACCGGAAGGATTTTGCGATGAAGCATGGAAAGCAATATATCAGTATGCATTTGCATTATCTCACGGAGCTGAAAAAGAATTATTTTACTATGGAGACTGGATTAGAAAACCCGGCGTTGCTATTTGCAGCTGCAATGATGGATTAAGACCTGTTATTTTTAAGTTGGAAGCCACAGAGCAAACATCTGAAATCAATTATACGCCGGTTCGCTAATATACCGTTTTCTATATAAATAAAAGAGGCATCAATTGATGCCTCTTTTATTATCATAATATGACGGAACAAATTTGTTTTATTCGATTCATTGATTTACCAGCCTCTGTTTGCGTACAGACTGTCCTGAGGAATTTCAGAAATCTCCAATCCCTTCATAGCCTCTCCCAGACCTTCACTTACTTCTGCCAAAATTTCGGGATTATTATAGTTTGCTGTAGCAGTGACAATTGCCTTTGCCCTTAATTCAGGGTTTGCAGACTTAAAAATACCTGAACCAACGAATACACCTTCGCTGCCAAGCTGCATCATCAAAGCAGCGTCGGCAGGAGTTGCAATGCCGCCTGCCGCAAAGTTTACTACAGGAAGTCTGCCATTTTGTGCTACATATACCACCAAATCGTATGGTGCGTCATTTTCTTTTGCAAATGTCATCAGTTCTTCACAAGGCATATTTTGCAAACGGCGAATTGCTGCCATCATGGTTCTCATATGTCTGACAGCCTCTACCACATTTCCTGTACCCGCTTCGCCCTTGGTACGAATCATGCAAGCGCCTTCTCCAATTCTTCTTAATGCTTCACCAATGTTACGTGCTCCGCATACAAATGGAGTTTTAAACTCAAATTTATTTAAGTGGTACATATCATCTGCAGGTGTAAGCACTTCACTTTCATCAATATAATCAATGTGCAGCGCTTCTAAAATCTGAGCTTCGGCAATATGTCCGATTCTGGCTTTGGCCATAACGGGAATGGATACTGCGCTTTGAATCTCTTTAATCATTTTCGGGTCGCTCATACGTGCCACTCCGCCTTGTTTTCTAATATCGGAAGGTACGCGTTCCAGTGCCATAACAGCAACTGCTCCCGCTTTTTGTGCAATTTCGGCCTCTTTTGCATTGGTAACGTCCATAATAACGCCGCCTTTGAAAGACTCCGTTAGCTTTCTGTTTTGTTCCAATTGTTGATTCATGATTATCTTACTCCTCCGCTTTTATATTTGTCTTGCAAATATCATTGTATTTGAGTATGATTATAAAAGAAAACTGATTCCTATTAAATAGTCAGTTTAAGTATTTTTAATAGTATCAGATTGGAGGTCTGCAATGAACGTTCATACAAAAGGAAAAGAACCTTTATACTACCAACTCTACCTTTCCATGGTAAAAGATATCCAACAAGGTATTTATAAGGAAAATGAGAAGCTGCCTTCCAAACGAGCGTTTTCAGACTATCTGGGAGTGAGTCAGAATACAATTGATGCCGCATATCAAATGTTGGTTACAGAAGGTTATATCCGCGCTCTTCCCCGCAGTGGATTTTATGTAAATCCGTTAGAGGCTTCTTTAACCGTTCGGCAGGAGCCTGTAACTTCCGTTTCCATTTCTGAAACCGGCGATATTCAAAACGAGTACCAGTTCCACCTTTCTACCAATTTTGTAGATGTGGAAACATTTCCGTATGCTACCTGGGCAAAGCTTTCGAAAGAAATTATGTATTCTCAACCGGATTTAATCTACCCCGGCAACCAGAAAGGTGATTTTTGTCTGCGTCAGGCCATTGCCGACTATTTACACAAGTATCGCTCGGTTCATTGCACAGCTGCACAAATTATTGTGGGCGCAGGTATAGAATATTTACTTATGATATTAAATGTATTGTTTGATTCTGACAGCCTGTTTGCAATGGAGAATCCCGGATATCCCAAGGTATATCAAACCATTACCAATTGCGGCAGAACAGTGGAAGCTATTGACGTAACAGAAACCGGAATTGATATTGCAGCCCTTGGACAAAGCAAAGCTGATATTGTATATGTGACGCCTTCCCATCAATTTCCAACCGGAGTAGTGATGCCGATAGGCAAACGTTTGGAATTGCTGCGCTGGGCCGATGAAAAACCAAATCGCTTCGTCATTGAAGATGACTATGACAGTGAACTGAAATTTACAGGAAAACCGATACCGTCATTGCAAGGAATTGACACAGCGGGAAAAGTGGCTTATATAGGTACATTTTCACGCAGCATTGCTCCCTCGGTCCGTATTGCATATTTGGTGTTGCCTCCAGCATTACTTCAAAGATATCAAACACTTTGCTCTCACTATTCCCCTACTGTATCCCGCTTTGAACAGCATACATTGTTTCAATTTATGAAAGGCGGTCATTTTGAACGAAATATCAATCGCAATCGAAACACCTATCGCAAAAGAAGAGACGCTTTTGTTTCCGCCTTAAAAGCCTCTCCTATTGCAAACCAAATCACAATTATGGGAGCCAATGCAGGTTTGCATTTTTTACTTCAGGTGCAAAACGGAATGTCTGAAGCAGAATTAATTGCAAGCGCAAAAGCAAACGGAATTTGCTTGCAAGGTATCTCTCCCTACTATTTAAAGAATCGTACTCCCATGGCGCATACCATTCTGTTAGGATTTGCACATCACACACCCGAAGAATTACAGCAAGCTGCCAATTTACTGGCCTCTATATGGAAAATTTAGTGGTTGCATCTGTTTTTTCTTTTCATAAGCTGCAATATACACCTTTTTCTGCCTGCAAATATGATATTTGTTTTTAGTTAGACGGCATCCATACAAATTGAAATTTCTCATACGTCAACATATGGTACCATGATTGCCTAGCCCGAATCAGGTATACGTTCCAATTTCGTCCCAAAGGATTATCGGAGCCAAATTTTCTTCTTTTCCAATCACAAGCTGTTTACTTTGACTTACATACATACGTTCCATCATACCTGTACTGGTAAGGCCAAAGTATCCTATGATTACAAACGAAGCAACAAAACCTATTGCACACACCATAACCACAATTGCCCTTTTTTTCATCAAGCGTGACCTCCTATCTACATTCAATATGGAATACTGTCAAAAAATTACATTCCATTATTTACCAATATCTTACAGGAAGTCATGCTATACCGCAATACCAATAAAGCATTTTTCTGTGTAATTTATAAAACTGTAATATAATGCATATATTCTCATAAAATAGCCGTTTTCTCAACAAAAAACGCGCGATAAAAAAACACAAAAATCTCTATTTTTCACAATCCGTTGCTGAAAAAAGCCGACCTGCTACAAAACAGGTCGGCTTTTTCTATTCTTCGATTTCATTTATGTGATTTTGTCAGAAGACAATATTGTTGCTCCATAAACTGTTTTTAAATATGCGATATCCCCTTCATACTCTTCTGGAGTAAATGCACAGACACAATCCTTGGGAACATAAATTTGATATCCCCAACAAAATGCATCTGCCGCTGTATGACGTACACAAATGTTGGTATATAACCCCGTAATAATCAAATTTTTAATTCCCAATGAATTCAGCAGTAATTGTAAATCTGTTTGAAAAAAACCACTATAACAATGTTTTAATATCACATAGTCGCCGTGTTGCGGCGCTAATTCCGAAACAATTTTTGCCCCTTCTGTTCCTGCAATGGCATGGTGTCCCCATAATTTCAGCTCAGGGTCGACGTCCGGAATGTGATGGTCATTGCAATAAAAAATGGGTACTCCTTCACGGCGTGCGTCTGATAACAAAGCACGTATCGGCGGTACAATGGCTTCTGACTGTTCGCAAGACAACTCGCCTTTTACAAAATCATTGAGCATATCTACAACAATGACTGCAGTTTTGCTATGAAAAAGAGACTGTTCCACCTTTTCAACCCTCCAATAGATAGTTTAATGTTATCATATCATATCCTATTTTAATTTCAAGGATATGATTTATACTTTCTCATTTTTTAATAAAACAAAAAAGGAATACAGTTACTACTGTATCCCCTTTTATTTATAAACCCCTATTAAGCTTTTCTTCTTTTAAAAGCTACTACCATAACACCTGCAGCTGCTGCAACAGTTACTGCCAAAATTACATAAGGAGTAGCATCGCCTGTAGTTGGATTTCCACCCATAGTGCCATCTTGTGTTGGAGTTGTTGTTCCGTCATCAGTTGGATTTTCAGGATTTCCCGGTGTGGTTGCAACCGGCTTTACTGTAAATGTTACTTCAGTTGGGTCAGCAACCAAGTTCAGTAAATCATCCTCTGTAACATCTACAGCATAAGTGTTTTCACCAACAATTTCATAACCTTCCGGTGCTTCAACGGTTTCAATGCCTCCGCCTACATTAAAATAAGCTTTTTCATAAGCTAAATCAGGCAATAGTGTACCATCTTCTAAAGCAAATTGAATGTTAACGGTTGCTACACTTTTTGCCACTACAATTTCGAGGTCAGGCACAGTTACTTGCCATTGACCGTTAATGTACTCCAAACTGGTTGGATAGAACCAATCTTCGCCAGGATGAGCAGGTGAAATAGCTCTATATCCGTATGGCAATAGAATATTTTCTCTGTCATACACGCCGATGTCATCAAACCAAATACGTCCGCCAGCTCCAATTGGATTTCCTGCTAGGTCAACATAGGTTACACTAAAGGACATTTCGGTTGGATCAATGGTTGGTTTTACATTGCTTTCCAATAGGGTGCATAAGCAAATGAACGTATAGTAAAAATCAAAATACAATGCTGCAATTTATCAAAACAGAACGCTCTGCTTGATACACCATAAATACTATGACGAATACCTAAACTATGTTATGTTTAGCCTTTCGCAGGTTCACGTGAAAGATTCTCCCACATATCTGAACTATATGGTTGTTCCATAGGGATGGTAATATTTAGATTGGTTAACTCCAATGCTTTATCCCCTTCCATACAATAATAAATATCTAAATTGGAAGGATCTCCTAAGCTAGAATCTATTGTATTATTTTGCAGTGTTTTTTGAATGCTATCTAAAATAGTTCTGTCCAATTGTTCTGCATCATACATATGAAATTCTTCTTTTTGCTGTTGAGGTGGCCCTGTAAACAATGCACATTCTTTTGAGAATGATACGGTCATTCCACCTTTACCTGAGGTTGTAACATCAGCCAACGTTAAATTCCAACCGGTTGTATCTGCAATTGCCTGAATTAATTGATCAGGCGTTGGTTTCTCTGAAAATGTATAAGGATATTCCTTAAACTGGCCGTTTTCACCTATATACAAGGTTGCTGTTACATTCTTGCTGTCGGATGCTGTGCCAGATTCCCCTTGACCGGATGTAACAGGTAGGTCCGCATTTTGAGTCTGGCTGCCGGTTTCACTTTGTACATTAGAGGTATTTGAGCTTGTACCGGACTCGGAAGAACCTGACTGCTGAGAGCAACCTACCCCCATTGCCAATACCAAGGCACATACCGCTGCACATAAAAATATTTTCTTTTTCAAAAAAATTCTCCTCTCCCTAATAATACAGTTAAAGTATAAGTAAATTTAAACTTGATAGCAAAAAATAAATATCTTATTCAAATTACTTTATATGTAATTATACACTAAAAAACATGTGAATTCCAGACATTTTATGTAAATTATAATAAAATTAAATTTTCTTTTATTATGCAAATAAATCACACTGTTTTAATATGAGTATATATATTCTGTAAGTTATTGCATCGCCTGCATCACATTATGGTACACTTCTGTATATCGTTTTTCAGGTATTGGCAAGGTTTCTCCTGTTACCAATGTAACATAATATCTTTCCACTTTAGAAACGTGGTGGCAGTTAATAAGATAACTTCTATGAATACGACAGAAAAAATCAGGAAGCACAGAGGCCAAATAACCGATAGATTTATGTATCACAATATTCTGGTGTACTGTATGTAAAATACTATATTTATCTGCCGCTTCTATATAAATGATAGAGTCTGACCGAATACCATAAGTAGATTTTGGAGTTTGAATAATTACTTTATTTTTTCTGTCATTAGTTTCTTTTAAAAGTTTTTTTACATAATGATAAGTCTGTGTGCTGATTTCGAAAGGGAATAATTCATCCTCTTTCAACTCATTCCACTCATTAGATACATGCATATGATAAAGTCGGTAGGCGTCATGTTCCAGCCTATAACAAAAGGTAATACGCTGTTTTGAAGCACAGATTAAATCCGCATTTTCATCTGAAAACAGTAAATATTCTCCTAATACAACTATATGGCTTTCACTACCAGTTTCCAGTATATAAAAATGAGGATTTACCATTTGAAAGGCAGGCATAATAAAACCATTTTTAAACTGAGTTTTTATTTCTTCCGCGCCAAATACCAGAAGATTTCCTGGTCCCAGCCAAACGCAATCTTCTGCTAAAACCGAAAACAAAGGCTCTGTATTTAATTTATAATATTCTCTTATTAAATACTGTGTTAAATTTGCAATGTTATCCGCATTCAATTCCATCATATGCTCCAACATTCTCCTTTGGAGGTATTATATCAAATAACAAATTTAAAAATCTACCTATTTTCGTTAATGACGGTCCAATAGCGTGAATAACGATTTTTTGGCATCAAATAAAGTATGTAGTGAAAAAAGAAAAAGCGTTCATCTTTTAGATGAACGCTTTTGGCGTGCCTGAAGGGATTCGAACCCCTGACCTTTTGGTTCGTAGCCAAACACTCTATCCAGCTGAGCTACAGGCACAAACATACTTATTACATAAGCTGCCTAACTATAATATCATAATCAATATAAAAAGACAAGCTTTTTTTTAAGCAAGTCATATTTTTTCTATTTTTATAAACATTTTGAAAAATATTTAAGAAATTTTATGCAAAATGTTTCATTTCATTTTATATAAGAGAGATACAATAAATAATCAAACTAGCCACGCCGCACAAACACATAACAAGAATAGGGTTCCATTTCCGTATACGCAGCATGAAAAAAGCTGCACCAAATAATATTACACTAATCCATTCAATATTTTGTATACGAACCGACCGATTTCCGAATAATGCTGTTTGCAACATAGACAGGCCGGCAGCTGTAATAAGAGCAATTACAACAGGCCTTAAGGTGCTTAATACATCACTGATGGCAGCTGTGCCGGAAAACTTACGATAAACCATAGCCAAAACAGAAACGATAATACAAGCCGGTAAGATACACCCTAATGTAGCTACAATTGCACCGGGAATACCCGCAATACGGATACCCACAAAAGTCGCAGAATTAATAGATACAGGGCCGGGCGTCATTTCTGCGATGGTGACAAGGTTGGTAAACTCTCCCATAGAAAGCCAGTGATTGGAATCCACCACTTGACTTTGAATAATAGGAATCGCTGCATAACCACCGCCGATGCTGAATACTCCAACTTGCAAAAAACTGAGAAACAGTTTTAAATATATCATGATTTCATCTCCCTATAGCGAAGGATGAATGTCTTGATGATTCCCAAAACAACAGCTGCCAAAATGATATATATCACATTTAATTGGAATATAAAATCACAAACAAAGGCTGCAATAAAAATAATACCAGACAAGATACTTTTTTCTTTTGCTGCATTAATGCCTAAATCACATGCAGCATCCAATATAACAGCGGCCACTGCTGCCTGCATCCCTTTTAGAACAACAGCTACCCATATATTGTTCACAAATACTGCATAGAAAAATGAAATAACCGAAAGAATGATCATTGGAGGCAGAATTGTCCCTAAAACTGCAACCAACATACCGGCAAATCCACAAATTTTCCATCCCACCAATATTGCAGCATTTACTGCAATCGCTCCCGGAGAAGACTGGGCAAGTGCCGTAAAATCCAACATTTCCTTTTCATTAATCCATTTTAGCTGATCTACAAACTTTCTTTTCATAAATGTTACAATCACAAAGCCTCCACCAAACGTAAAGGCACTAATGTATAATGTTGTCGAAAACAAGGTAATCAATTTTTTTATGTTATGTTTTGGAATTTGTTCTTTTTTCTGTTCAGCTAACGGAGTATTTTGTTTTGATATCTTATCTGTAGTTTTCTTATTCTTCTTGCACAATGAATAGCGCTCCCTTTTCGACCAAAATAAATATGGCATTGACATGTTCCGATTATGGCTGCATACAACAGCACCTTTTATATGTTTACTTAAAATCATGATAACGTCTACTGTATAATTGATTGTCAAGAAAATACTAATTATTATATATACTTTCTTAATTTTTTCTTCAAACTCCGCAAAAAGTGAATTTTCCATAATATTTATGAAATATTGTCTTACCGAACGATTTTTTCTCTTATACATTCTCTTTCAAATTTTTTCGGTGATACTTAACTTCTAATGTAAAAATTGCGAGGATAAAGCATTATGGCACCCTGTATGCTGCAAACCGATATTCTCCTTTTATAAATCCCTATAGTGTTAAAAACTTTCCTACTTTTTACTCTTTTATGTACGACATCTCAATATCCCTGTATAAATAGTCGCTTTCTGTTGTTATTATACCGCTTGCAGAATCATAATAAAAATATTATTATTTTATAAAGTTATTAGATATTTAACTATGATATATAGAAAGAGGAGATACTGTGACTATACGACATTTTCTCATATTTATAGCAGTTGCAAGCACAGAAAGTATCACAAAAGCGGCTCAGTTGCTGTATGTTACTCAGCCTACCGTTAGCGTTGCTATCCGTGAAATGGAACAGCATTACGGAACACGTTTTTTCGACAGGATTAATCAAAGATTACACATTACAGAAGAAGGAAAGGCATTACTGAGCCATGCCACCCATTTAATTAGCATTTATGATGATATTGAAACATCATTTCAAAATCCTGACGCGCTCGGAATCCTCCGAATAGGGGCAAGTGTAAATGTAGGAAGTTATTATTTACCAGAATATATTGAACTGTTTGAACAGCAGCTTCCAAATATACGCACTCAAGTTCGCATTTCTACCACAGAAGTAATTGAAACATTATTATTGGAGAATCAGCTGGATTTAGGAATTGTGGGCGGAATCATCCATTCTCCGTTTATCAAGCTTTCTCCCATATTTTCTGAGGCCCATGTAGCAGTATGTTGTCCAACACATAGTATGGCGGGCAAAACAGTCTCTTTGAGTGAATTCATTTCACAACCATTGTTATGTCGAGAGAGAAACAGCGGCGCCTTTTGTGCATTCCAATCTGCTGTTTCCCAGCTGGGATATCCCATAGAACCTGCTTGGGAAAGTTCATCTCAAGAAGCGTTATTGGAAGCTACTTATCTTGGCCTTGGCGTTACAATACTACCAGAAAAACTTGCAAAAAAAGAAGTTTCCAAAAATCAACTGGCCCAAATTCATATCTCAGATTTTTCTTTTCAAAATACAGTATGTCTTGCCTATCATAAAAACAAGTTTATCTCACCTGCAATGCAGAATTTTATAAATCTAGTTTTTTCAATAAAATAATAAAAGCCCCAATGGGGCTTTTATTATTTTAATTTAAGCTTACGTTTGACTCTCAGAACAATACCATTAGGGAGAAACCCATCAAAAAATATTCCTAAATGATTAATTTTTATCCCGACATAACCCTACCGCGGGAAAATAAAAAAGCGGGATTTCCTCCTGAAAATTCAGACGGAAGTCCTATATCTGTTCGTAAAAGCCTTATTTTCGCCATTTGATGGAAAAATATCTATGGAAAATTACTTTGGATTTTGCACTCCGAAAAACTCACAAACCTACATGAATACGGACAAACATGGGTTGATCATCTATTATGACCGACCTGGTTGAAAGGGATGGACGCTTTAGATGCCATCCATCATTTCATACACTTTTATACAGTTGGAATAAATCTTTGGAGATACCGGAACAAATTCTGGTCACAAGTATACACATATGTACCAAGAATTCCTCTCGTCATAAGTACAGCATATGTTTTTAACAAAAAAGCAGTCAGCTCCTCGTCTGTAACGCCCTGCTTTACTTTATTATCAAAATAATTCTGCCTGTTCACTTTGATTTTCTGATCTTTAATATCATAAATAAGATCCGGCCCAATAATTACTGCGGCATAATTTATATCCAGTCCGGCCAGAGAATAAATACTTCCCATCTCAAGTTTGGCCTCTGGATTTTGCAGCCAACCATCTGTTTGCCGGTTCAACCATATTTCACGGCCTTCTAACTGGATATCCGGTTTTTTCGAATCTTCTTTTGAAACCCATGGCCATCCGTAACCGCTGCAGAAACGGCACAATTTAACGGCAGCCTCTTTTTCTTCCAATGCATTCCACATATCTTGAAAACTTGAGAACAATTTAAAATCATAATTTACAAACTTTTTTGAAATATTATTTCTCTGGAATAAGATGTCGTAAATATAGGGCACATATTGGCTGCCAGCATGGATACGCATCTGTTCTTTCAACTCAACAGGCCGTATACCGCGTTTACGGTCCTTCAAACGGCCATCGAATTTTGTTTGGGATATATCAGAAGGGCAAACAATTTGCTTCGGATCATAGAATAAAATCAGCCGGCCGGCATTTAACAGTAACCAATCCAACTCATCGTGAGAATTATCCAAGTGCAGTCGTTCATTACCTTTTTTAAAATGAACTATATAGCGACCGATATTTTTGGCTTGCCGTAATCGTTGTGCCTCATCGCAAATGATAATATCATAGTGGTGTTTAGTAACATCAATAGGTGCGATAACATCTGTTTTTCTTAATCCCGGTGTATGCGCAAAAACTTGTTGTATTACATTTCTCATAGCGGGATTAGAATAAACTAGCCCTATTTTTAAACTTTTATATTTAGGGTGCGTCTTTAAATAGTAAAATAAAGTAGTTGCAACAACAGTTTTTCCTGTGCCAGCATCTCCCTCTATTAATATTGGCCTTGCTAAAAAACCCTGACCGATATGAGGGAACGTTTCTCCGGAATCAATGGTATGAATGATGCTGGTTAAAGCTTCGTGCTGTGCTTGTGTTACATTCATAGTATCCGGACAGTATTTGTACATACCCGTATTGAGAATGGATTGAAAATGCTTTTCATCCACAAGCCCAAGACTTTCCAATTTTAGCCAAAGCTGATCAAAAGAAACCTCGAACTGATTCTTTCGTTTATAATGCGTCCATTCGCCGTTTTTTTGATTTACAACTTCAAACTTTCCATCCGCGCGCATAAGGCGGATAAGTAGATCTTCGTAATGCTTTGCAGGAGTTTCCTCAAAATCCTCACTAGTAATGACATAAACGTGCTGAAAATGGAACTGATTACAGAAATCAGAAGGCAGGCAGTGTTCCTTGCTTCTACGAATCACTTCTTTTGTTTCTCCAATATAGACCTGATAGCCATTTTCTAAAATATATAAACAATGATAGTCCCAAGGTAAACACCAACTATCAAAATCTTTATAGGCAAAAGATTGAATTTCAAACTGAAACACTTAATTTTCCTCCAAAACATTAATTGGTGTGAAGGTAGGGGAGAATATATAAAAAAACCGACATGTTAAACATGTCGGTTTTCGCTGGTGGGAGAAGATGGATTCGAACCATCGAAGCATGACGCAACAGATTTACAGTCTGCCCCCTTTGGCCACTCGGGAATTCTCCCATATTGGAGCTGGTGGACGGACTTGAACCCCCGACCTGCTGATTACAAATCAGCTGC
>UQNI01000032.1 GCA_900542375.1 uncultured Oscillospiraceae bacterium
TTTCTACTGTATTAAAGTCGCTGTCAGCGGTATTTACCCCTACAGGGACGCGACCGCCTCCCCAGGCTGCCCATGTGCCACCATAAAGTGCGCCCGGATTTGTAGAAACCGTTGTTTCAAACAGACTGCCCACAGGATGCGATGCCAAAAAGATTGCGCTTGTTCCGATGTCCTCCACTGTAAGTGTAATATTACCTGTTAACGCCTTACCATTGATAGTTTGGTTTGTAGGTACTGCGCCCACCTCTTCTGCGGTCGGCATTTGTATTAATTTACCGCTTTCGTTTAAACCTGCCACACCGTTCGCCTGATTTCGTTCTGAGCTTGCAATCGCACTGACATCCTGCGCCATTAATGTAATATTGCCTGACAATGCTTTTCCGTTGATAGTGGTTCCCACAGAAACCGCACCTATGTCATTGGCAGTTGGCATTTGCTGTAATTTACCGCTGCTGTCCAGTCCTGCAATTCCGTTTGGCTGATTTTTTTGCTCAAAAATTGCCTCTTCTACCAATTCTCCTGCTACTTGCGCCATTTGTTCCACAGCTTGATTTGCTCTGTCCGCTGCTGTATTTGCTTGACTGACTGCTGCTTGTACAGCAGTTTGAGCCTCTGTTACTGCTTGCTGTAATTGTTCGTCTCCATTGTCCAGCCAGTCGTCCACACTTTGCATTTTATGTAAGATTTCTTCATCTTTTACGGCCAGCCAATCTTTCATTTGACTTTGCATCTGTTGGGATAACGCATCAAAAGCATCATCGAATTCATTTAGTTTTTCGTTTAAGACTTCAGTTACAGTGTCTATCAGTCCGTCCGCTTCTTTTAGTGCTTTTAACAATAATGTAAATTCATTGCTGCTTTCTATTGCTTTATCATCTTCCAAAGAACGGTCAATGATAATCGTTAAACCCAAAATTTTTAACAGAGAACCGTTTTTATCTATAATATGAATTTCACAATCGCAAATCGTACCTGCCACAGCACTCATTTGAGATGTTAATTCTACTGAAATCAAACCGTTTTTTGCGTCAAGAATTTCACAGGTATTATATACAATGGTTTTGTCGGGTTTGGTCATATAAATCGCCGCTGTTTTTTCTGAAATATCCAACCGTTTGTCATGGTCATACAAAGACACTTCAATCCATCTGGCAGCAATCTCTCCTTGTACTGCCGTAACTACCGCATGTGCGTTACGCCAGACATTTAAGCATACCTTTTTTGATGTCATAGTTTCCTCCTTTATGTAATGTTATGATAGTTCCATTTTTACTTTATCAAAATAGACAAGAACAAATCGAACAACTGAGATTTTGTTCATAAAATTTCCAAATATATTTTCATATTCCTTACGTAATGTTCAAAAAATGTCCATAATCTAGGATTAAAATAAAATCATTCCAAGAAGGAAAGGTAACATTACAATTACCTGAAATAATCGAAACTGCCCGCGTTATGGATTGGTCGGAATACCGGATCATAGCCAGAGCAGACCAAAAATTCTTTCCATACGGAAATTCATATATATCATATTCTCATACTCCTCCTAAATGCCGCTGTAAAGCGGTATTTTTTTGTTCTCATCATGAAATCGTTTCGATGTTTGATACATATTACAAAGAAACAACAGCTATTTGTAAATTTGTTTTGAAAATAATTACAACCTCTTTTATCATGTGGCAGATATTCGTAAAAATCACGGTGTCAGTAAAAGCATTATCGTTGCCAAAACAGTTTTGAAATTGAATGTATATTATAAAACAAATCTTGTAATTTCCTCTTGTATGTATGAAAACGAAATAACATGGAAAACAGTAAACATTGCCAACCATATTTTAATTATTTCCTGTTCATACTATAAACGGAGGTAATCAACATGCAGGAACCTTTTTTATGTTTATCAGAGTTACTGGACCAAGATTTGTCCAGCTATGAATATTTTCATTCTTTGCCCTTGGAAGTTCAAAAGAAAATTGAAGAAAGTGATGTCAATTCATTTGCGGATATGCAGCAGATAGCTGAAAAAATAAAATCGGAACAAACACAAAAATAAAGAAAAAAACCACACACCGTATGGTGCGTGGTTTTCTATTATAAGACGCAATTTAAGAATTCTTTTGTTCTTTGTTCTCTTGGATTTGCGAAAAATGCTTTTGCGGGACCTTCCTCCACTTTATAACCGTCTGCCATAAATACCACACGGTCACTGACATCACGCGCAAATCCCATTTCATGGGTAACCACAATCATGGTCATACCGCCGGTTGCCAATTCCTTCATGACCTGCAATACGCCGCCTACCATCTCAGGGTCCAAAGCGGAAGTCGGTTCGTCAAACAGCATCAAATCCGGTTCCATTGCCAAGGCGCGCGCTATGGCAACACGTTGTTTTTGTCCGCCTGACAGGTTGACCGGATATTCGGCTGCTTTATTTTTTAATCCAACACGGTCCAGCAATTCCAAAGCACGAACGTGTGCCTGTTCTTTTGACATCAGTTTCAAATCCACAGGGGCCAACATGATGTTCTTTTCTACGGTCAAATGAGGAAACAGATTAAAATGCTGAAATACCATGCCGATATGCTGTCTTAACTTGTTGATATCCGCCTTTTTGTCGGTAATTTCTTTTCCATCTACCACAATGCTGCCTTTGGTCGGAGTTTCCAATAAATTGATACAGCGCAAAAACGTACTTTTACCGGAACCGGAGGGACCAATCAAACTGACAACTTCTCCTTGTTTTACGGTCATGTCAATGCCTTTTAATACTTCCAGTTTTCCGTAGTACTTATGCAAATCAGTTACCTGTACCTTTGAGTTTTCCACGGCGCAGCCTCCTTTCTACCACAGCAGACAATGCTGTAAGCAAAGATACCAAAATTAAATAGTAAATTGCCAAAATCAAGTATGTGTTAAAGCTTTCCAAGTTTTGCGCCACAATGGCCTTACCCACTTTTGTAAGCTCTGCCAAACCAATGACGGATAGAATGGAAGAATCCTTCAGAGTAATAATAAACTGATTAATTACGGAAGGAATAACGATTCTGGCAGCCTGCGGCAAAATGACTTTCTGCATGGTTTTCATATAAGGCAAACCGAGAGAACGTGCTGCTTCCATCTGCCCCACATCCACAGCTTCAATACCGCTTCGGAAGATTTCAGACAAATAGGCGCCTGCATTCAAGGTAAGCGTAATGATACTTGCTACCTCTACAGGCATGGTAAATCCAAACAATTTCGGAATACCGAAGTAAATCATAAATGCCTGTACAATCACAGGTGTACCGCGAATAACCCACAAATACACTCTTGTAATGGCATGCAGTACTTTATACTTGGAAAGACGCAGCGCACAGAACAACAGTCCCAATACAACCGCAAATACCAATGACACCGCTGTAATCCATAAAGTTACGCCTGCTGCCTGTACAAAACGCGGAAAGGTAGTTCCAAGCAGTGTAAAGAAGTTAACACCTTCATTGGATTCCACATTTGCCGCTGTACCGTCACCGGAAGAAATGTAGCTGTCTAAAATACGCTGATATTCTCCGCTGGCCTTTACATTTTCCAAGCCGTCGTTGAACATTTGAAGCAACTCTGCGTTTTGTCCTTTTTTTACACCAAGGCCGTAAGAAGAACCTGCTTCTTTTTCACCCACCAACTTTAGTCCGATGTCTTGGCTGATTGCATAACCCAACACAGGGTAATCTTCAAAACAAGCCGCAGTATTGCCAAGCTTTACATCTTCATACATATTGGCGGAATCATCGAACGTAACAACGGAAAAACCGTATTGTTCGGACAGTTTATTTGCTAAAGTGGCACCTTCCGTACCGACTTTTACCGCTACTTTTTTTCCTCTTAAATCTTCATAACTTTGTATGGAATCATTTTCCTTACTTACTGCCATGGAGATTCCCGAATCAAAGTAAGGGGTGGAAAAATCCATCTTCTTTTGGCGCTCTTCCGTAATGGAACAGCCTGCCAAAATGCCGTCTGCTTGTCCCGATTCTACCGCTTGCAATGCTGCGTCAAATCCAATGGCACGCGCTTCATACTCAAAGCCTTGGTCTTTTGCAATTGCTTCCAGTAATTCTACATCAATACCCACACGGTTGCCCTGACTGTCTTCAAATTCAAACGGAGCAAACGTTGTATCCATTGCTATGATATATTTTTTTCCCGTACCGTTGCTCTGTTCTTCGTTCTCGCTTGCAGCGGCAGCGCTAAAGCAGGAAAAAACCGTTATCAGCATCAACAACAGCGCCGCCAAAGAAAACACTTGTTTTGTTCTGTTTTTCTTTTTTTGCATGCCCACTCATCACTCCCTAACAAAATGAAATACTTTCTATGGTAACCAAACATATTCCCTCAGATGTTTGGAAAACAAAAAACGTTATATTCCGTTTAACACAACAAAAGACCGGGACAACTCCCGATCTTTTTACATATACACGGAAAATCTCAATTTATTATACCGAATCACCGGTTTTCTGTCAATTAAAAATATATTTGTCCTATTCTTTGACAAAACAGTTTTGATTGATATCTGAAATTGTCAGCAGACAAAGCGGCTCACGGGCAAAGCGAATGCGATTCTGATATAAAACGTACAACGGGAAATGAAACAGCGCTGATATCTATCCGCAAAGAAGGTTTCATACAACACAAAAACTCCCTACCAAGCCTGTTTTGAACTGTCAATTTTCCTTTTGGAATTATTCTGCCTTTTCCTGTAACAACCGTCATATTTCAAAAATCACCATACAATAATTTGACATATCCCCTCCGCACTCTCGGTTGCTGCCGCAGACAAGATAAGCGCTAACGTCTTGCTTGCAAAATACACTGAGCTCAAATACAAAATGTTCCAAACTCTGTTTGGATGTATCAAAAAGAAACCTGCAATCAGCACCGTAATTTCTCTCACAAAAACAAAAAGAGTCCGAACGCAAAGTGCATTCGAACTCAATTTGGTGCTGGTAGCCAGACTTGAACTGGCACGGTATTGCTACCGAGGGATTTTAAGTCCCTTGTGTCTGCCGATTCCACCATACCAGCGTGGAACGTTTGTTATTATATCATAAGTAAATTACAAAAGCAAGCATTTTATTTTGTAATTTTTATTTTTCTTTCGGACAAAAGTACATGGGATATGGTACATTCATATGTATTATCACATGTTCGTTTTCACGCCTCAATCGTTGATGCCCGGAATACGAATATTGTATTTGCGGTAATACTCCTTTGTTTCGTCAACCCTGTAAACTTCACTTTTATGCTTCTCCCACAGCATGGTGAGAGGATAAAGATTAATCCAAATTTCGTTGCTGCTCTCTTTTTGAGATTCATCAAAAATAAGCTGCATACCCAAATGTAAATGCGGAACCTCAATATTATTGGCATTCTCTTTTGTACTGTAACCTGTGTGTCCAACATATCCGATGACATCGCCCGCTTTTACCACTTTGCCTTCTTCAATGCCTTCCGCATAAGGACGATTTTGACGCAAATGTGCGTAATAATAGTATCTGGTACCGTCCAAACTGCGTATTCCCAAACGCCAGCCTCCGTATTGATTCCAGCCGACCGCTTCCACAATACCCGATTCAATCGCAATGACGGGCGTGCCTGTTTGCGCCATCAAATCATGCCCCAAATGCTGCCTTTTGTAGCCGTAAGTACGTTGAGCACCAAAATCATCATAATGCTCAAAGGGATAATTTTTAGCAATGGGTGAATAAGCAATCAAACCGTATTTGTCCTGCCAAACCGTTTCTCCGTTTTCTGATGTTGTTTCTATTTGATAATCACCTACCATTCCACCCAGTACCGCAGTGTATGCTTTGCTGTAATAGGCATAATACTGCATTCCTTCTGAGAGAGATTCCATTGTTTCTCCCGACTGAAGTTTATCTACTAATGTATCCATGTCAGAGCTTTGATATTTTGAAAAATCTCCGCCGTATTTGGCTCCCAAATATGCCAGTAAATCAATCCAGCTGATTTTCACTTCCGCGTTTTCTTCATGGCTCTTAATGTCAATTTGCAGCGCTTTTTCCAGAGCCGCGTATGTGACATTAAATTCCACATACTTGATAAACTCTTTCTTTTCCTCTGTCTGTGATTCTGTGGTCTGTGATTGCACAGATTCCTCAACATTGGATTCCCCGGCCGACTCCTGTATGGACTCTGCCGAGGTACTCTGTGATAACGATTCCGTTTGCATATCGGACACTGTGTATTGTCCCGTACAATAGATACCTGCAACAGTTCCGCCAATGGCGCCGCACACCCCGATACAAACAACGGAAGCGATGATAATTGTTTTACGTTTGAAGTTGAATACCATGTAATAATCCCCCGCTTTGTTCATTCTTATGAAGCAGCGGGGGAAAATATTTCTTTATTTACAAATCATCTGCATCTTGTACGGGAGCTTCATCGTCATAGGTCATTCCCGTATAACTGCCCAGCACGTCGGAATAAATGGGACCTTCTGTGTTGGAAAATGCTTGTGTATGGTCACATTTCCCACCGTGGCTTGTTCCGCTTTGCGTCTGATGCAGCGTTGCCGCAATATTTTTAATTCGTTTCATTTTCAAAGATGTTTTTCCATGTTCGCCGCGTCTGTAATGTCTCACCTTTCATACCTCCGCACACCAATCAAAATAGGCAAAAAAATTGCTCCCTCCTTATTATAAGTAGGAGCAAAGCAATTATTACTGTTCTATTGATTTTTCGGCCAATATTGCCCTGATAAATCTTTGATGACTTCCGATGCCAATATCAAGCCCGCTACAGGCGGTACAAAAGATACGCTGCCGGGTGTTTGACGTTTTGAGGAATCTTGTTCCACTTCGGCATCTTCTTCCCGCTTTACGGGAACTTCTTTGGAAAACACCACTTTTAGCTTCGGAATGTCTCGTTTTTTCAGCTCCCTGCGCATCACTCGGCACAGCGGACAGACTGATGTTCGATAAATATCCGCAATTTCAAATTGTGTGGGGTCCAATTTATTTCCCGTTCCCATACTGCTGATGATAGGAATCTTTTTTTCATGGGCTGTTTGCACCAATGCCAGTTTTGCGGAAATCGTATCAATGGCGTCCACAATATAATCGCAATCATTGAGAAAAGCAGTATCGGAATCTGCCAAAAAAAATTCTGTTTTGACCGCTACATCCGCTTGAGGATTGATGCTCAAAATCCGCTCTTTCATCACATCTGTTTTATATTTTCCCACCGTCTGCATCGTTGCAATGATTTGTCTGTTTAAATTGGTAAGCGAAATGGTATCATGGTCTATCAAGCAAAATGCTCCCACACCGCTTCTTGCCAACGCTTCCACCACAAATCCGCCTACGCCGCCTATACCAAAAACTGCAATCTTCTTTTGTTTTAATTGTTTCACTCCTGCTTTTCCCATTAAAAGTTCGGAACGAGAAAATTGATTGAGCATACTGCAACTCCTATCACTTGGTAGTATTGTACTACTCACTGTAATGGTTCTTTTTTATTTTGTCAAGAATTCTGCGAAATAAACACAGCGTAATTCAAATAAAACGCAGAACATAAAATATTTCCAACATTGGAATAATTCCGTACTGAAAATGCTCAACTTCTGTCTTTTTATCGAAAATCATAGATTATAATTATAAAATACGCGGATAAAAATTACATACGCAACTATCTGTCTTTTTAAGAGATAACGTGGTATACTAATCGAAGATAAAAATGAGGTGTATGAACATGTACTATTTGGGAATTGACCTTGGCGGCACCAACATTGCTGCCGGCGTTGTAAATGAACAATATCAAATCATCGGACGCAGCAAAACAAAAACTCACGTCCCTTGCAGTGAAGAAGAAATGTGCAGTCAGCTTGCCTTTGCTGCACTTTCTGCTTTGGAAGATGCAAACATTGCTATAAACGAAATTGAATGGATTGGCATTGGCAGCCCCGGTTCCATTGACCGTACCAACGGCATGATTACCTTTTCCAGCAATCTGCACTTTCACCAATTTCCGCTGGAGCGACTACTCAGTGAAAAACTTTGCAAAAAAGTCATCATTGAAAATGACGCCAAGGCAGCCGCTTACGGTGAATTTTTGGCAGGTGCCTTAAAGAATGCAAACAATGCCCTCGCCATTACATTGGGAACAGGTGTTGGATGCGGCATTATTATCAACAAACAAATTTACAGGGGTTCAAATGCTTCTTCGGGAGAAATGGGCCATATGGTAATAGAACACAACGGCCGTCCATGCAAATGCGGCAGAAACGGCTGCTGGGAGCAATATGCATCGGCAAACGGATTAAAGCAAACCACAAGAGAAATGATAGAAAATCAGCCCGAACATGCCGCATATTTGCTGGAACTGATTGGTCATGATTTGAATAACATCAGCGGACGTACTTCATTCCAAGCCATGCGAGACGGTGATATGCTAGGTACAAAAATATGCAATGCGTATATTGAAATGCTGGGCTGCGGATTGATTAATGCTGTTAACATCTTTCAGCCGGACATTGTATGTTTGGGTGGAGGCGTATGCAACGAAGGAGAAGCGCTGCTGGAACCTTTGCGTAAATTAATTGAAAAAGAACGATATCCTGTAGAGCAATCGCATCCCTTTACGCTTTGCAAAGCACAACTGGGAAACGATGCTGGTATCATTGGCGCTGCATTGTTGGGGTTAGAGACGTACGATAAATAACAATTATAAAAATAATTCGTTTTCTTTTCTTTTCGCAAATAGAGGTTTCATTTTTTCAGAAACCGCACTCAGCATTTGTTCATTAAGATGCCTTGCTTTGCTTGGGCAAACTTGAATACACCTCATACATGAAATACATTGTTCCTCCTTCGTTTGATTTGGCGCGTCAAATGGAATTGCATGTACCGGACATAGTTTTGCACATAAGCCGCACATTGTGCACAAATCAGATGCTGTAGGATGAAATGGCACTTCTTTTAATTCTTTATAAGGATGATTACCTTTCACTTGTACTTCTGTTAAAATCGAAGCATCTATTTTTTCTTTTACTTCTTTTGCAAATCTTTTTAATTGGTTCATGTCATCCATATCAGGTCTGCCGGAGGCAAATTGATGCATAATGGAATGTTCTGCAATTGCAGCAACACCACCAATACAGGTAAATCCCTGTGATTTTACAACATCAAATAATTCTATGAGTGTATCATCGTAATCTCTATTTCCATAGGATACCACCAAAATAGCGGATGCACCATTTCCCTTGAAACCATTGATACGCTCTACAGCCGTACGAGGAACCCGTCCCCCGTAAGATGGCACTCCTATCAAACAAATGTCATTTTCTGAAAAAACTCTCTCCGGAATTGGGTCAGTATACTCACACAAATCAATCTCTTGATAGATTCCTATTCCTTGAGCTAACGTATTTGTAATATTTTTTGTTCCCTGTGTTGGACTAAAATAAATAGAATAGATACTCATTGTTTCATGCACTCCTTGCTTACTTTATTACATAGCATTAACATCGGTTCTGCTTGTTGCCAAAATTCAATTACCGGCTTTACCGTTGTGCTTTTAAAATCAATATAATAATAATTTTTCGTTCCCTCTCTCCGTCTGGAAATGATACCTGCATCTAACATGATTTTTAAATGGTGTGAAACTGCAGAGCGAGATATATGTCCCATTTTTTGAATATCTCCCACCCGAATTCCTCCTCTTCCGCCGGTTTGAATTAATATTAAAAATATTTCTTGACGAACTTCATCCCCCAATACAGTCATAATCGGGCAAGCCTTTTTGTAATTTTCCAAAAATCGTTTCCGCAATTGTTCAAACTCTTGATTCAATGAAATACCTCCAACGACTCATTTCTGTAAACCATTATAATTATTCAAGAAATAAATACAAGTTCGGTCCTGAAAATCGAGTTCATTCGGCAGACAATAACATATGGTCTGTTTTTCTCAAAACAACCATTTTAATGATTTGATAAAACAAAAAAGACAGGTTCTCTTTTACAGAAAACCTGTCTTTTTATTTATGATTATTCAGCTTTTTTCTTTCTTGCAAAAAGAACAGTGACTGCCATAGCACCTGCTGCCAATACAGCAACAGCAATCCACATTACGGTATTGCTGCTGTCTCCTGTTTGAGGAGAATCCATTTGTTGACCTTGAGAAGGTGTTTGCTGAGAAGAAGCGCCCAAAGCTGAAATTACAGTGTCTTCCAATGTAATCTCTTGTGTAAGTGCTTCATCTTTGAAATATTTGCCGCAAGCTGCGCAATACCAATACTCAATATTGCCCGCTTCGGTTTCGGTTGCCGGTTTTGCTTCTACTTTTTCAGCTTGATGTCCCGCTTTTACTACGGTATCTCCCGAAGTAATTTCTGTTGTCAATGCTGCATCGCTGAAGTAGCTGCCACAGTCAGGGCAATACCAGTATTCGATATTACCGTCTTCTGTGCAGGTTGCAGCTTTGGCTTGTACATGTACTGCCTGATGTGTATGTACTACCAAATTTCCGTTTTCATCGGTATCCAACTGAATATTTTCGGAGTTGTTTTCCACAGTAGGAGCGTCATTATCCGGATTGGAAGCTTCAGGAACAATTAAAATTTTGTCAGCTGTACTGCTGTTATCAGTAAATGTTAAAGTTGCGCCCTCTGCAAAAACAAGAGTGGCATTTCCGTTTTTATTATCCAAGTTCATACCGTACCAAGAATTGTCTCCTGTTACAACAGAGAAGTTTCCGCTTACAGTGACATCGGAGCCGTTTACAACAAGCGGAGCGCCTGATTGTGCATTCTCATGATTCAATGTTACATTGTTTAACTGCACATTTTGAGAACCATAAACATCTAAAGTGTGTTTATTTGCTGTAGTTGCAACTAAGTTTACGTCGTTTAATGTTACATTGTCTGCTTCAATTTTCATCAATTGAATTTGACCTGATGTGTTCATTTTAAAACCATCTGCAGCAGTGATGGTATGACCGTTTCCGTTGATGGTAACGTTGTCAATTCCGTTGATGTAAACTTCTTCGCTTACCTCAATATCGCTCATCAATTCAATTGTTGTGCCGAGTTTCAGCTTATCCATGATTTGTTTTACAAATTCTGTTTTGTTGTCTACTTTAATGGTAAAGCCGTTTAATACAACATTGTCGCCGGAAATACCAGGAGCCCAAGCATAACCGTTTACATCATCGTGGTATCCTGCATATTCATTGTTGGTAAAGTCTTGTACCACATTGTTTGCGGTTACGGTACCTGTTGTAACAGTACGAGCGTTAATCCAAGAATACAAAGTTACATTTTCCAAAACAGTGTTGCCTGCATCTGCTACATTAATATAAATGGAACCGCTGTTTTGTGTTCCGTCATCCTTGGCCAAGGCAAGACATTCTACATTGCGCAAAGTCAAATTTTTGCCATTGCCAATCAACTCAAGCACCTTATTGCAGCCCTCATAGTAGGAATTATAATTGCCTTTTAAATTTACATTTTCAATGGTAACGTCAGAACCACCGACTGTAATTAGATTTTGACCGTTCCAGTTGCCTGTATTTGGGTCATAAGTACTGGTAATGGTAACATCACCCATACCTTTAATTGTGATGTTGTTTGCATGAATTGGAAAAATAAATCCTTTTTCCACGCCGTTTATGTTAGCAACATGTTCCAAACAACCATTGCCCACATCATAGGTTCCTGCAGCAAGTTCCCATGTTTGTCCGTCTTTTTGGTTGTTAATGGCATCAATCAATTCCTGTGAATTTGTAATTTTTACGACGTCCCCTTCTTCTGCCGCCAATGCAACAGCAGGAATCATACAAAATACCATTGCAATTGCCACAAACAATGACAATAACTTGTATTTTTTTGTTTTGTGTTTCAAAACAAAACCCTCCTCCTTTATATGGCAGATGTGCTTTTCTCATATTCTGCCTATCGTATTCTTGCCTTTTGTCATACACAAGGTAAAGCAACTTTCCATTTTCAAAGCAAAAGACACCTTTTAAAAATATAACTTTATAAACAAATTGTGCCGATACTGTTTGGTGTTACAATATCGGCCCAAATCGTATAAAAATTCCCTTTCCTTCCATTTATAATTTGTTTAAGTGTACTTTTACAAATTTGGAAATATAAAGAATATACCTTCCATAAAGTACCATAAACTATTGAAAAATAAGGAAATTTATACTATAATTATAAATTAAGGAGAGTATCATACCTTTTCACAAAAGTACACTTTAAGAGATTTTCATCTTTGTAAAAGTACACTTTTCTGAAGTGTTTTAAATTCGAATTCGGTATACGATAAACATTCTTTAATAAAAACCTGTTTCATTCTTTTCAATTTTCACCGCTTTTGCATAAAAGGTTCCAACCGGCATTTCACAGGCATTTGCTGCCTGCTGAAGTGTCATTTTTTTATTGCGCCAATCTTGATGTACCTGATTAAAATTATCCGGCAGCGGACGTTCCGGTCTGCCAAATTTTACTCCTCTGTTTTTGGCTGCCGCAATTCCTTCCGCCTGCCGCTTTCGGATATTTTCTCTTTCACTGTGCGCTACGAAGGACAAAATCTGCAATACCAAATCTGCTATAAAAGTCCCGATTAAATCTTTGCCGTTGCGCGTGTCCAGCAGCGGCATATCAATTACACATATATCAATCTCCTTTTCTTTTGTTAAAATACGCCATTGCTCTTGAATCTCTTTGTAATTTCGTCCAAGTCTGTCAATACTTAAAATGTACAGCAAATCCCCCGGTTTTAGTTTTTTGACTAACTTTTTGTAGTTCGGCCGTTCAAAGTCTTTTCCCGACTGCTTATCTATATATAAGTTTTTTGCCGGAATTTGTTTTTCGTGCATAGCCAAAAGCTGTCTGTTTTCATTTTGGTCTATACTGGATACTCTGATATAACCATAAATCGCCCCAGTCATATCAATGTATCATCCCTCTTTTTTGCTTGATTTTTGCTTTCTGTTGATTCCTATTTGTAAGCAGCGGCAACATGTTCTATTATCTATGAAATATTCTCACAAAAGTATTTTTTGTGTAAAAAATTGACACGAAAAAATAAAAGAAAAAGGACAAGCAGAATTGACTGCTTGTCCTTTTTAAGAATTATTCCATATATGACATGAAGGGAATGTCACATATAATTGGAAGTATCATCTATCAATTTAAAATTTATTTATTCAATCGGATAACTTCTTTTACGGCGGAAACAATGTCCTTTGCCGTCATATGATATTCCTCTTTTAGGAAAGGCATTTTTCCCACTTGGCCGAATCTATCCTTAACGCCCACAGCTCTGAGCGGAACAGGATATTCTTCCATCAATACCTCACAGACAGCGGAAGTCAAACCGCCAATCACATTGTGATTTTCTGCAACAACCACTGCGCCTGTTTTCTTTGCGGAAGCTACCACAGCGTCGCGGTCGATTGGTTTTATGGTGTGAATGTTGATAATTTCAGCATCAATGCCCTCTTGTTTCAAAATTTCGTTTGCTTTCATGGTTTCCTGTACCATAATGCCGCTGCAGAAAATGGTAACTGCAGTACCTTCCTGAATACAGTCTGCTCCAAACAAATCAAATTTGTAATTGGCGTCGGTAAACACATCATCAATGGTTTTACGGAACATACGGATATATACAGGTCCTTCATAAGCAACAATTTGGGGCAGCGCCTGTTTGAACTGGGCAACGTCCACAGGCTCGTAAATCACCAATTCGGGAATGGAGCGAAGTACACCGATGTCTTCCATACTCATGTGAGTACCGCCGTTAAACTCTGCGGAAATACCCGGGTCACTGCCGATGATTTTTACGTTTTGCTTTGCATAGGCAATGGAAATTGCAATTTGGTCGCAAATTCTGCGGGAAGCAAACGGAGTAAAGGAAGTAATAAACGGAATAAAACCGTAACTGCTCATACCCGCGGCAACACTTGCCATATTTTGCTCTGCAATACCAACATCAATTGCACGTTCCGGATATTTTTTTCTCAGAGGGAACGTACCGTTTGGTTTTGCAAGGTCGGCGTCAATGACAACAATATTTTCGTTTTCTGCCATCATTTCATCTAAACATTCACATAAAGCTTGACGCATTTCCATACTCTTATTCCCCCCTGATTTCTGCAATTGCAGCTTCCATTTGTTCTTTTGTCATAGGAATACTGTGATTTCCAAAGCCCATTTCTTCGATGAACTTTACACCTTTTCCTTTTACCGTGTTCAAAATAATCATACTTGGCTTGTCTGCTTGTTTTGCCTCTGTAATGGCAGCGTCAATGGCTGCAAGGTCATGACCGTCTTCCAGCTCTATGGTATGCCAGCCGAATGCACGCCACTTTGCGCCAAGGTCGGCAATATCGCAAATATCGCTGACATCGCCGTCAATTTGCATGTTGTTATAATCGGTAAACGCAATCACATTGCTCAATTTTTGTTGTGCACCAAACATGGCAGCTTCCCAAATTTGTCCTTCCTGACTTTCACCATCGCCAATAATAGTGTAGATGGTAGCGCCGTCCTTACGGATTTTGGAAGCCAGTGCAATACCCATTGCGCAGGAAAAGCCTTGTCCCAAGGAACCTGTGGTCATATCAATACCGGGTGTACGGTTCATATCGCAGTGGCTTGGCAAATTGGTGCCGGATTGGTTCAATGTCAGCAGCCAGCTTTTGTCAAAATATCCTTTACGGGCAAGCATTGCATATACTGCAGGGCCGCTGTGTCCTTTTGAAACAATCAGACGGTCTCTGCCTTCCATTTTTGGATTTTTAGGGTCAATGTTCATGTGTTTTTCGTAAAGCACCACCAGCAAATCCACAATGGATAAACTGCCCCCAATATGCCCTACGCCCAAAGTTCCGATGGTTGTAACAACGTCAGCACGAACATCGGCGCAAATTTGTTTTAAATCTTCCATTTTTACCTCCCGTAAACAATGACATATCTTAAAACAGATATGTCTTTTCTTTTCCATCACTTTTCTTGTTGTTCATGTGGATTCCTACATGTTTCTTATTTTTATTATACTGTATCCCTATTGGAAAATCAAACCGAAGGCATGACTAAAATATTGTATCTGTACCGTTATTTTATCATCATTTCTACCAAATCATACTAGAAATGTCTGTAAAAACAAATCGTGTCACAAATGGGATACCGTATAAACACTTCATTTATGCGTTTGCAAATTGACTGTGATACAGTTTTGCATAAAAACCGTTGCGTGAAAGCAGGGTTTGGTGATTGCCCTGTTCAATAATTTTGCCTTGTTCCATGACCAAAATGGTGGTGGCATTCTGTATGGTGGACAAACGGTGCGCTACAATAAAGCTGGTTCTGCCCTCCATGATGTTTTGGAATGCCGCCTGCACTTTTAATTCTGTTCTGGTATCAATGCTGCTGGTTGCTTCATCTAAAATCAGCATCGGCGGATTGACCAACATCACCCTTGCAATACAAAGCAGCTGTTTTTGCCCCTGCGAAAGGTTGCCGCCGTCTTCTGCTATGACGGTATCGTAACCGTTTGGCATTTGCATAATAAAGCTGTCTGCAAATGCTGCCTTTGCCGCCGCAATCACTTCTTCGTCTGTTGCATTGGGCTTGCCGTACGCGATATTGTCCCGTATGGTTCCGTGGTACAACCAGGTATCTTGCAGCACCATACCGAATTGACTTCTTAAACTGTCCTTTGTCATGGCGGTTGTGGGAATACCGTCAATGGAAATCGTTCCTGAATTTGCATCATAAAACCGCATGAGCAAATTGATAAAGGTGGTTTTTCCGCATCCCGTAGGACCTACAATGGCAACTCTGTCACCCGGATGGACGTGCAGATTAAAATCTTCTATCAGCTTGGTATCGGGCGAATAGGAAAAGGATAAATGAGAAATATCCACTTCTCCTTTGCAGTGACTGAACGCAATGGCGTCCGGCGCATCTGCCGGTTCCGATGTTTCGTCCAATACTTCAAACAGACGCTCGGCAGAAGCGAATGCGGTTTGAATCTGGGTAATCACGCCCGTTACTTCGTTAAACGGTTTTGTGTATTGGTTGGCATACGTTAAAAACGAGGTAATACCGCCGATGGATATGGAAACGGGAACGCCTGTGATAGCACAAACGGAACCCACGACTACAACGGCGGCATACACAAGATTGTTTACAAACCGTGTGGACGGATTGGACAAAGCGGAATAAAACTGTGCCTTTTGTCCATAGATGCGCAGCTGTTCGTTGATTTCCCGAAAATCACGGAACGCGCGGTCTTCATAATGGAAAGTTTTGACCAGTTTTTGATTTCCCACCAATTCTTCCACATGACCGCTGAGCTGTCCTTGAATTGCCTGCTGTTTGACGAACATTTTATGGGACAGCTTTGCGATAAAGGCTGCAACAAAAATGGACAACGGTGTAATCAGTACCACAACCAAGGTAATCAGCGGACTGATGGTCAGCATAAATATAATGGTGCCCACAATGGTAACAATACCCGTAAAAAACTGAGTAAAACCTTGAAGCAAACCGTCGGCTACCTGGTCCACATCGTTCACCAAACGGCTGATGATGTCTCCATGGGCATGACCGTCCAAATATTTCAGCGGCATGGTATTCAATTTTTGATACGTTTGTACACGCATATCCTGTGTCGTAAGATACGTCAATTTATGAATGCAGTATGCCATAATCCATTGAAAGACCGTAGAAACCACAATGGTTGCGGACAAAATACAAATGGTCTGTAAAATGGCAATATGGTCAACATTGCGGTAACCAATCATGTAATCTACAGCCTGACCCACGAGAATCGGCCCGTACAGCGTCAGTGAGATTTGAATGACTGCACTGACAATAGCCGCAATGAAAAAGCGATTGTACGGTTTGCAATAGCTCATTACCCGCTTTAAGATAGAAAACTTCATACTCTGCACCCCCTTTGATATGGTTTCATTCCAGTTCATCCTCACGCATTTGAGATAAGCAAATCTCTTTATAGATGGGACATGTGTTTAAAAGCTCCCGATGGGTGCCGATTCCCATCACATGCCCTTGGTCCAATACAATAATTTTATCTGCATTGCGAATGCTGTTTGCCCTTTGTGATACGATAATCACCGTCATATTCTGTGTTTCTCTTGCAATTGCCATACGCAATTTTGCATCTGTGGCGTAGTCCAACGCACTGGCACTATCGTCCAAAATCAAAATCTTCGGCTGTCCCACCAATGCGCGGGCAATGGTCAGACGCTGTCTTTGTCCGCCGGAAAAATTGGCTCCGCCTTGACTTACTTCTGTTTGCAAACCTTTTGGCAGCCTGCTGACAAATTCCTCCGCCTGTGCAATGCGCAGCGCCTGTTCCATTTGTTCTTTGGTAGCATGTTCGTTTCCCCATTTTAAATTACTTTCAATGGTTCCCGTAAACAAAACAGCACGCTGCGGCACTACGCCGATTTGCTCTCTTAATTGTTCAAAGGAGTATTGTTTGATATCAATACCGTCCATGTAAATCGTACCCTGCGTTGGGTCGTAAAAGCGTGGAATCAAAGCGGCAACAGTGGATTTTCCTGAACCTGTACCGCCGATGATTCCCACCGTTTCACCCGGATAAATTTCTGCGGACAAGTCGTACAATGCGCTTTGATGCGCCTGCATATCGTAGGCAAATGATACATGGTCAAACAAAATTTTCGGCGTTTTGCCGTCTGTTTTTACTTCTATTTTTTGTGTGGTTTGCTCCGTCACCGCAGGTTGGGTATCCAAAATCTCGTTAACTCTGGAAGCGGATGCCGCCGCTTTTGTAAAAGTAACCACCAAATTTGCCACCACGATGAGTGCAAGCAATGTTTGCGTCATATAGTTCACAAGGGCTATGACATTGCCCTGACTGACGCCTCCGTTGTCTACACGGTATCCGCCAAACCATAAAATGGCCACAACAGCCAGATTCATAACGGCATATGTCAACGGATTGAGCAACGCCGTTAATTTACCCACACCAATTGCCGTTTCCGTTTGCTCTGAAGCAGCTTGTTCAAATCGTTTTTGCTCCTCTTCCTGCTTGGAAAAAGCACGAATGACACGAACGCCTGACAGTCCTTCTCTGGATACCAAAGAAATTCGGTCCAGCTTTTTTTGCGCCTTTTTATAAAACGGTACGGAACGAGACATGACCATGTACAAAATCAGCGCAATGACAGGCGTTGCCACCAGCAAAATCAGCCCCAATTTCCAGTCGATTAACATGGCGGCAATGACAGCGCCGATTGCCAAAAATGGTGCTCGGATGACCAAACGAATGAGCAGCGCCACCGCCTGCTGTAACTGATTCACATCATTGGTAATACGTGTGATTAAAGACGGTGTACCAAAGCGGTCAATTTCCGCATGAGAAAAGGTATTGATTTTTTCATACATTTGATTGCGTACCGCAGTGCCAAAGCCCAACGAAGCGATGGAGGCGAATTTTTGACAAATCAATGCACTGCCTAAACCAACCGCACCTAAACCAATTAATACGCCGCCCATATGCCAGACATACGTTAAATCGCCCTGCCGCACGCCTTTATCTATGATTAAGGATGTAACAATGGGAACAATCAATTCAAATACAGCTTCTATCAGTTTAAAAATGGGTCCCAGAATCACATAAATACGATATTTTTTTAAATATGGAAGAAAACGGAACATATCACCATTCCTTTATACGCAGTCTTTTCTGTTTAGTATACCATATTTTATCCTTTATCACTAGATAATATCATATTGATATCGTTTGATTTTATATGGTAAAAACAAACAGACCTTGTTTTGAAAACAAGGTCTGTATTTCTTTATGAGAATTATTCAGCTGCAAGCTGACCTTTGGGCAACACACATGCAGTTGTGCTGTACAATCTGGCCACTGTAAACAGATAGGTGGACAAACCGCCCACCACCGCGCATACAATACCTTTTAGGATAATGGCGCCTGTAAAACTCATTGGCGTGAAACCGATTCCCGAAACCAATCCCACAAAAAACGCAGGAACAATGCATGTCAAAGCCAATGTCACAACGGTCAGCAAGACCCATTTATTTTTTGGAAGAACCCTGCCTATGCTGTGATGGAATCCATTGCAAGACAGTGCGGGAGCATTTCCTTTTTTCACAGCTCTTGCAATGGTGGGATATGCAATGGCAGCCATGCACAACACCAAAATAAAGGTGGTCAGTGCAAAATCAAAATATAACGAACTTGAGAAAAAAGCACCTTCGTGTTTCATATTCAGCAAGTAGAAAATTCCCGCATTGATTGCGCCATTAATCATACCGTTTCCAATGATGCATTTTGATAGGATATAGCGTTTCATTGTAAGTGGTCTGTGTGTTTTTTTCATGATAACTCCTCTTTTCTTCCGTTTATTTCACCATAAAAATATGGTGTTTGAGAATTTTCCCTTTGTACCATACAAGCTCACCATAGATTTTCATCAAAAAAACAATGTCTAAAATTGAATTCACTGTATGGCAAACAACAGTGCTACTGTATTTCTTAATTCGAGTATATCACAGGAATACAAATTGTCAATCATAAATAAAAAATAGACAAAGTTTGTTATTTTTTATACAATATGCATAGCACCAGTAATATTCTTCTAGTGTATTCCAAAATATTGCAAATGGTTTCTATTTGCAATATTTGACAAAAACAAGTCAAAGTTTGTGATAATTATCACAATTGTCCGGGTACTATTCTTCCCAAATTTAGACATATCACATTTTTGATTTCTCACATAAAAACATTGGCATATCCGCAAAAAATGTAGTATAATGTAAAAACGAAAAAGAAGGTGTATACATATGATTTTTTCCGTAGAAACGGAACTGGAGTTTTTATTAAGAATCGTGTTGTCTATTATTTGCGGTGCCGGCATTGGTTTTGAACGGGAAACACGGCTGAAAACCGCGGGTATCCGCACACATATTATTGTATCTTTGGGTTCTGCTCTCATGATGATTATTTCAAAATACGGATTTGGAGACGTTCTGCAGTCAAGTAACATTGGACTGGACCCTTCTCGTATTGCGGCAGGCATTGTAACGGCAGTCGGTTTTATTGGTGCAGGCGTTATCTTTGTCCGCAACCAAACTATCTCAGGCGTAACCACTGCAGCAGGTATTTGGGCAACGGTTGGAATCGGCATGGCAATCGGAAGCGGAATGTACATTATTGGTATTGTTACAACGGTTTTATTGGTGATTCTTCAACTGTTGCTGCACCGCAACAGCAGGGTATTAAAACCGTTTGTTTCCATTCATGTCACATTGTCCGTAAAATCCAATCAAGATCCGATGGAATTGATTCATACCCTCTTCCCGGACAAACGGGTAAAAATTATGGATATTGAAGCCCATAAAACAGATGCTGAATGTGAGGAATCCGATGTAAAATTGACGATTTTAGTACCAAATTCTTATTCTTCCTCCGATATTATGAAGATTTATCAAGCTACCCCCTATGTCAAGCATATTGATTTTTAACGGAACATCGAATATAAAAACGCATCCACTGCCGCTTTAAACCATGGATGCGTTTTTTTCTGCACGGAACATGTTAACGCTCATAAAAACAAATTTTATTATTTGCAGTCTTATTGATTCATACAATTTCCCTTCTCTGTCTATTAGAGTAAGGAACTAAATCTACACTGCGTGTATTGTCAGCGCATTCGTGATGATATATCGTTAGAAAAACAAAAAACGGATAAAGTTTTGTCATTTATAATTCAGAATCAGATGAAATAGTTTTGTTGAAACTGAAGTCTTTTGATTTGAGCTGAAGGGTACAGTTATATAGGTAAATCACTCCAATGATAACAGCGTTAGGAAAGACAATAAAAAACCGAGTTTAATTTGAAATATATGTTGTCAATCTGTAACAGATAGAGCGAAACAAAATCATCTAAGATAGTTGGGAAAGCGTTTATTATATAAATAGATGATAGAGATAAAGTAACCCACTTTACATACAAAAAAGCCAATCGAGTGTATGCTCGATTGGCTTTTTATTTAATATATAGGATGAGGTTTTATGAGAAAGTACGAGAAGTAATGAGGGGTTATAAGGGAAATAAAAAGGATAAAAAACTTATTTTATATCTTCTTTTTGAGATTTTTTGCGTTTTTTCGTAACTATAATTCCAAATAGAGCAGTAAGAGAACCCAAGGCTCCGGCAGTATATAATCCGGTATTTGTCAGGTCACCTGTCTTTGGAGTGTTCTGTAATGATTGGGGATTACCATTGTTGTCACTCATAGAATTACCTACACCATTTGAAATTGGTTCGTTCTCTTGCGCTACGATGATTTGAACTTTAAGAATTTCTTTGCTTCCATCAGGATATGTAATCTCCAGAGTACCTGTATACTCACCAGGGGTGTTCGTATCAACAGTTCCATCTGGTGTTATATCTTTAATGATGGTTCCATTTGGAAGTTCATCCGGATTTGTAACATTGTCAGATAAATCCGGTTTTTCTCCCGGTTTAATAATTTCCGGAATGGTTTCAGGTTGATATTTTTCTGCATCCGTACGAGGGTCTATCACATTTACCTTTACTTCCACTTCATCTTTGCTTCCGTCAGGATAAGTGACAATAACTGTTCCTGTTGTTTCTCCAGGAGTGCTGGTGTCTACAGGAGTTTTCCAATCATACGTAGTTCCTTGCGGTAAGTCATTTTTGTTCTGGATACCATCTTCTGCATTGGGGGCTGCATCTTTGTTTACCTGAACATCTTGACCTTTGGCTGTGTATTTTTCTGCATCTGTACGAGGGTCTATCACATTTACCGTTACGTCTACTTCATCTTTGGTTCCGTCAGGATAAGTAACTACAATTGTTCCTGTGGTTTCTCCCGGAGTGCTGGTGTCTACAGGAGTTTTCCAGTCATATGTTGTGCCTTGCGGCAAGTCATTTTTGTTCTGGATACCATCTTCTGCATTTGGCTGACTTCCTTTATTGACTGGAATTTCCTGTCCTATCGGGTTGTATACGTCAGATGCATCTCCGTAAGTTACTGTTACCGTTACTGTATCTGTTGTGCCGTCTGCATAGGTGACTGTCACAGCTACAGGTTGATTTTTTCCTTGTGTGGGGATATTTCCCGCAACTGCAATAGACTGTACTTTATCTTGCG
>UQNI01000033.1 GCA_900542375.1 uncultured Oscillospiraceae bacterium
TATTTATACTATGAAAATAATATTCCTATCCATTTTGGATACTCTTTTGTGATAACTTTGAAAAACGGATTTCATATATAGTATGTATTTTCTTATATCACAAAAACCTGCCGATAAAGCAGTCGCCACTTTTTCGACGGGTTTTCCACATAAAACAACAAACCAACAGCTAATAATTTTATCAACTGTCGGTTCGGTTATGGGTTTACGCTACCGAAAAGATACCTGTTTAAAGCGCGGGGGGAAATGGCAAAACAAAAATCTTGGTACGGTGACAGGATTTGAACCCGTAATTTATCACTTAAAAACGGCATAAATACGTGCTTTTCAATACCACGTGTTTATAGGTTTTATGACCGTTTTTTAGGATTTCCCAATCAAATATAACACAAAGAAAACCGCGTAACCAAGCCATTTGACCTAGTTACGCGGTTTTTACGTTGGTACGGGTGACAGGACTTGAACCTGCACGGTCGCCCACCAGAACCTAAATCTGGCGTGTCTGCCAATTCCACCACACCCGCATATTTTGATGCGACAATTTCTTGACGCAAGTAGGATTATATCAAAGCCGCACCAAAAAGTCAACAGTTTTTTACTATTTTATCAAATCTTTTTCCAACATACTCTGCGCTGCAAGCATCGCGCCCAATTTTCCGCTGTGAAAATTGAGTCCACCTTGCATCCAAGCAGCATATGGTTCACGCAACGGTGCATCGGCAGATAACTCGATAGATGCACCTAAAGTAAATGCGCCTGCCGCCATAATCACCTGACAATCATATCCGGGCATATCCCATGGTTCCGGTACAACAAAAGAATCTACAGGCGCTCCTTTCTGAATTCCCTGACAAAATGCAATCAGCGCTTCTTCTTTTTCCAACAGCACTGCCTGTATGATATCTGCTCTCGGTTCATTCCATGCAGGAGTAACATCATAACCAAAATGATTCATTAATCCCGCAGTGAATACTGCTGTTTTGAGTGCTTCTCCCGTTACATGAGGCGCATGAAACGCGCCTAAAAATAATTCCCTGTTATTTCCCAGTGTCGCTCCTATCTCTCTGCCTGTACCCGGAGTTGTCAAACGATAAGCACAGCTTTCAACCAAGTCTTTTCTTCCTGCAATATATCCTCCGGTAGGGGCAATTCCTCCGCCCGGATTTTTAATCAAAGAGCCTGCCATTAAATCAGCACCACGAGAAGTAGGCTCTTCTGTTTGAACAAATTCACCGTAACAGTTGTCTACCATTACAATGCAATTCGGCGCCTTTTTCTTAGCAATTGCCGCAATTTTTTCGATATCTTCTATCAATAAAGATGGCCTTAGGCTGTATCCTCTCGAGCGCTGGATATATACCATTTTTTGATTCGGTTCAATCGCTTGTTCAATGGCCTGATAATCAGGAGTGCCGTCTGCTTTTAACTGCACTTCTTTATAATGAATCCCAAACTCTTTTAAAGAACCGTTTGCATCACCCGTCATTCCAATGACACCTCTTAAGGTATCGTATGGAATTCCTGTTACACTCAGCATGGTATCTCCGGGACGCAGGACGCCAAATAAAGCTACGGTAAGCGCATGGGTTCCGCTTACAAAATTATGGCGTACCAGAGCATCTTCTGCTCCCAACGCCTTTGCATATACCATGTCCAATGCGTCTCTTCCCCTGTCACCGTAGCCGTAGCCTGTAGAAGATACAAAATGACTTTCACTGACTCCTGCCTCATGGAATGCAGCCATCATCTTTTGCTGATTATATTCGGTAATCTCATCAATTTCCTGCAGACGCGGAGTAATTTTCTTCATGACTTCCGCCGCTGCATTTTGAATTTTTGAATCTATTTTAAACTGTGGATAAAACATGTTTTCTCCTTTTAGATTTGTTCTAATTCCGCCCATACACCGCTGTCTGTAAATCCTATTGTGCGGTAAAATTGGACATTTTGTTCTGAATTGCAATACACGTAGATATGCTTCTGATGTTTTGCCATACAACGATGCAGTAAACTTTGTACAACAGAGGTACCAATTCCTTTTCTTTGATACTCCGGTAAAACGGCCACAGCCCCTATAATGGCAGCACGTTCTGTTTCTGCCACAGTCATTGCACAGGCGATGATTTTTTCTTCTTTTTCATATCCTACTGCCGTTGCTCCGCCATGACGGATTCTATGAGACATATCCAAATAAAACGGCTCAAATTCCGGTACTTGAAACGCTTTACTGCTGCAAGCCTGCAATACACTGTACACTTGATGCAAATTGGGAGAAATCGTTCTATTGGTCTGTTCAATCAAATGTGCATTCCATTTCATGATAGTCCCTGTCCTTGCAGGAGTAATATGCAATTGTTCTGCACAGGAAGCATGGCACATCAGACACCTTGCTCCTATCATTTTAATAAATATACAAAGTTCATCAAAATCCGCATTTTCATGAGCAAACAGCGTAATTACGCCGTCCATTTTTGACAGATATGCTGTAGGGTGCTCTGCCTCTTCTTTCTTTTGTATCCAGAAATCTGCAAATGGATAGTTCTCATACATATTTGCAATACATAAAATTCTGCATGCAAAAGAATCTGTTTCCTGATATTGAGCTATCGGGGTCAAGTCTTTCTTTTCTGCCAACACAATCATACTTGTTCGCTGCCTGCAATTCTCTCTGCCAATTTCATAATAAGCGTTTCAGCAGAGTGAAAATCATCTTGTGCTATTTGTCCTACCGCAGAATGCAGATATCTGCAAGCCAACGATACCGCAATGGTGCGCACACCGTCACGGGTAGCATGAATAGCCCCCGCATCATTGCCGCCTGCTACTGCCTGTTTTATTTGGCAAGGCAATTGTTCTTCTCTTGCTGTATCCAGTGCCAAATCGTAATATGCGCGATCATAAATGGTTCCTTTATCCATAAAGGAAATAACCGCACCTTTGCCCAAGCTGCACACATGCTTTTCATTAGGAACACCTGCAACATCTGCTGCCGTTGTGGTTTCCACAACAATTGCGGCCTGCGGCTGTACCTGATAAGTTGCAGTACGAGACCCTCTTGTACCTACCTCTTCCTGTACACAAAACACAAATGTCATATCATAAGGCAATTCAGACTGAATCATATCAATTAAAATGGCACAGCCTGCACGGTCATCCAATGCACGACTGCGTATCATACCGTTTTGCGTATCAAACAGAGAATCAAAACAGACTGAATCGCCCAAATGGACCACTTTTTCGGCTTCTTCACGGCTGGAAGCTCCAATATCCAAATACATATCATGGATTGGAACGGCTTTTCCTCTTTCCTCGGAGTTCAGCAGATGAATGGGTTTTGCACCAATTACGCCGTGAACACCATTACCTATGATAACGCTTCTGCCACAAAGAACGCGTTTATCAATACCGCCTACAGTGGCAAATTTTAAATAGCCATCGTTATCAATATGGGTTACAATCAGACCGACTTCATCCATATGTGCATTTAACATTAGCTTTGTTTTTGCAGGTTTTGCACCTTTTTTCTCTGCAATCACATTTCCCATTGCATCTATGGTAACACGTTCTGCATGAGGTGTAATTTGCGCTACAATAAAATCCCGAACCGATTCTTCATCTCCGGAGATACCTCTTAATGTACACAATTGTTCCAGTAACTTCATATTGGCCATGTCTTTTCCTCCCTTCTCTATCTATGATGAATGTAAGAAGCCATCAGTTTGGCTACACGCTCTATATCTTCCAAGTCCACTACCTCCACAGGTGTATGCATATAACGCAAAGGAATCGAAATCAATGCTGTTCTGACACCCGACTGTGTGGTACCGATGACATCTGCATTGGTACCTGTGGAACCACCCATTACTTCCATTTGATAAGGAATCTCTTCGTCTTTCGCAATATGAACCAATTTATCTTTCATTTCTCGGTCTAATGTAGGGGATACGCCTATCATAGGTCCTGCCCCCAGTTTTCCACATTTATAGGCTGCCACTCCGGGCTGGTCGGCAAAGCTGACGTCTACCGCAATTGCTTCTGTGGGGAAAATACGGAATGCGCCTGTTTTTGCACCTTGGCTTCCGGTTTCTTCTCTGGTACTGAGCAATATAGTCAGCCCACATTTTAGCGGTTTGTCATGCAACAATTGTGCACAGCGAATCAGAGCCGCACAACCGGCGCGGTCGTCCAATGCGGCGGAGGATACACGATGATTCAACAAAGTACGGGGTTCACCGTTGATGATAATGCGGTCACCCAAAGATACCTTTTGCTCTGCTTCTTCTTTGGTCAAACCTAAGTCTACCGCCATCTTATCAACCGGTTCTACTTTATTGCCGTCATCCTCTACCAAATGAGGCGGCAGACAACATACAATTCCGGTTAACGTCTCATGACCGTATACCGTTACGGAAGCGCCAGGAAGCACACGACGGTCTACTCCACCACAGGGCGCTACATGCAGAAAACCATCTTCATCAATCTGTGTTACAATCATTCCGATTTGGTCTATATGGGCGTCTAACATCACTTGACGCTCTGCATTTTTATCTCCCATAAAACCAATGACATTTCCCATATGGTCTATGGTTACATCTGTACAATATGGCTCCAATGCTTTTTTTGCCTGAAGTGCTGCAAAGTGCTCGTCACCCGGTGTACCTGCCGCACTGCAAAGCTGAAACAGCATTTCTTTTAATTGTTCCATAGTACCCCTCCTTACAACGCATTTACAATATTCTTAAAATGATTTCCTCTCGCCTCAAAGTTTGGATACAAATCAAAACTTGCGGAAGCCGGTGATAGAGATACAATATCTCCCTTTTGTGCCTGTTCTTTCGCCAAAGCAACCGCCTTCTCCATAGAGTTGGCATGTAAAATTACAATTTCCTGTTCACAGTAGTTTGGCGCTGCTTTTACAGCAGCTTCTATTTTATCGGCTGTTGCACCCATTAAAATTAATGTTTTCACTTTATCCATAATAATTGGACCAAGTGTATCGTATGGAATTTGTTTGTCATATCCGCCTGCAATTAAAATTATTTTTCTGTCATACAGCTGTAAAGTTCCGTTCGCTGTCCTGGTTGGGCTGGTTCCGATAGAGTCATTGTAATAAGAAACTCCGTCTAGCACTCTGACCAACTCTGCACGATGCGGTACCCCTCCAAAGTTTTTTGCCACTTGGCAAATTGCCTCATGGGGAACATCTCCCCACACTGCCGTTATGGCTGCCAAATAATTTTCCACATTATGTTTTCCGGGAATTTTAATCTCACTGCTATGCAATACCTCTGTTTGCGTTTCCCCTTCAGACATGACCATCATTCCATCTTGCCTTAAATACGCCCCATATTTGCATGGTTTTGCACTGCTAAACGTGAACAATTGTCCCCTGACATCACTTGCAAACGACATGGTCAACTGATTTTCTGCATTCAATACTGTTTTGGACGCTGCTGTTTGATGCAGTACCAAATTGCGTTTTGCCTGTACATATTCATCCATATCTTTATGCATATCCAAATGATTGGGAGAAAGATTGGTCACCACTGCAACCTTTGGACTGCGGCGCATAGAAATCAGCTGAAAGCTGGATAATTCCACAACCGCCACATCGTTCTTATCTATTTGCTCAATTTCGGGAAGCAGAGGAGTCCCAATGTTTCCGCCCAAGTGTACTCGTTTGCCTGCCGCTTTTAAAAACTCTGAAATAATTGTTGTGGTTGTAGTTTTACCGTCACTGCCCGTAACTGCATAAATAGGACAAGGACAAAGGTCAAAAAACACTTCCATTTCAGATGTTACAACAATTCCTTTTTCTCTTGCTTGTTCCAGCTCTTTTGTATGAAAACGCATGCCGGGAGTGCGGAACATCACATCAACGTCCAATTGCTCCAAATAATGTTCCCCCAAATTTAAGGCGATACCCATTTGCTCCAATTCTTCTCCTGTTTTTCCAAGCTGTTCTTTTTCTCTTTTGTCACAGGCAAATACTATTGCACCTTTTTGACGAAAGATTTTTGCCAACGGTAAATTGCTGCCTCCGATTCCCAGAAACGCAATCTTTTTTCCTTTGATATCTTCAAAATAGGATTCCACTCTACTATCCATCGCAATGCCTCTTTCCATTTTGTACTCATACAAAAACATAGTTATTTTTATTATACGTTTTGGAACTGTAAATAGCAATACAACACCACAACATGTATGTAAAATTTACAAATAATACTGCATATTTCTCTAGGATTATTCCTCTTTTTATGGTAAACTAATCACAATTGCGTAAGAGAATCCATTAGAAAAAACGAAACATAAAAAGGGGCAAGTATCCTATGCTGATAGAATTAACAGAACATAAGAAACATATGAAAGAACATAAAAAAGAGAAAAAGCAATTACAAGACGAGCTGATGGTTTTGCAACAGACCATTCGGGAACATCAACTGCCTGTCATTATATTATTTGAAGGATGGAGCTTTTCAGGAAAAGGCACATTTATTTCTGAACTTATGATTCATTTTGACTTTCGCCATTTAACCATGCATAACATTACACCTCCCACGGAAGAAGAGTTGCGCCACCCGTTTTTATGGCGTCATTGGAATATGCTCCCCAAAAAGGGAGAAATGTCTATTTTGGATTGCAGTTGGTATCAGGACATTTCGGCATACCCACTTTTAAATCAAACGGATGAGGATAAAATAGAAGAACGAACCAAAGAAATTCTACAGTTTGAACGTACACTCCATGATGCAGGTTATATTATCATTAAATTCTTTCTTCAAATTAACGAAAAAACGTTAAAAAATAGAATTGACGGTTTGGAAAATAACAGTGCAACCAAATGGCGCGTTACGGAAAAAGAAAAGAAACAATATCATCAATATCACCATTTTTATAAAGTGTACCAAGATATGCTGGAATCTACCAATACGGGAATTGCGCCATGGCATGTGGTAGATGCTTCTTATTTGGATGAAGCATCTGCATTTATTTTTGAAACGGTCATCAACACTATTCAAAGTTCTGCCAGTCAGTTGGAAAATAAAACATGGCCTATTCTTATGCCTTCCGATACCTATCCAACTTTAAAACACGAACCGATTCAAACTGTGCCTCTGGGACAAAAAATATCAGATGATGATTATGATAAACAATTAAAAAAATTACAAAAGAAATTGTTTGACCTGCAATCACGTTTATATCGAAAAAAGATTCCGGCACTGTTTCTGTTTGAGGGCTGGGATGCTGCGGGAAAAGGCGGCTGTATTAACCGTGTTTGCCAAAGCTTAGACCCCAGAGGATACCAAGTACGGCAAATTGCAGCTCCGTCGGAAGAAGAACGCCAGTACCACTATTTGTGGCGTTTTTGGCGCAGCATTCCTAAAACAGGACATATTACAATTTTTGACCGCACATGGTACGGCCGCGTTCTGGTAGAATATATTGAACAATTCTGCACAAAAGAAGAACAAATTCGTGCATACAGTGAAATTAATGAACTGGAAAAGCAATTGACGGACTGGGGCGCTGTGATTGTAAAGTTTTGGCTGCAAATTGATAAAGATGAACAGCTGAAACGGTTTAATGACCGTCAATCCACACCGTCAAAACGATGGAAAATCACCCCTGAAGATTGGCGTAACAGGGAAAAATGGGACAGCTACGAAATTGCTGTAAATCAGATGTTGGAACACACCTCTACAGAATTTGCGCCGTGGCATGTGGTCCCCACACAATGCAAAAAGTACGGACGTATCCAAGTATTGGAGCATATCATTCATGCCATTGAACAAAAATTACAGTAAGTTGTTTCATACAATTTACAATGCTCACAAAATTATATAAAATTTCTAATTGTGTCTATCATAATCGACAAAAAAGTGATAAAATAGAGCAGACATAAAAATATCACTTCAGTTAAAAATTGCGGAGGTTTTGATTCATGAAAGCTGTATATCAAGGCAAAACAAAAGATGTATTTGCGCTGGACAACGGAAATTATTTATTGAAATTTAAAGATGATGTCACCGGCACTGACGGTGTGTTTGACCCTGGCGCCAACACAGTTGGACTTACCATTGACGGAATTGGCAAAGAAAATCTAAAAGTATCTGTTTTCTTCTTTGAAATTTTGAAAAAAGCAGGCATTCAAACACATTATGTTTCTGCAGATGTAGAAAACTCCACCATGGAAGTACTGCCGGCAAAATGCTTTGGTAAAGGTGTAGAAGTGATTTGCCGTAATCGTGCAGTAGGCAGCTTCTTTAAAAGATATGGTGATTATGTAACAGAAGGCCAACCTCTAAACGCTTATGTAGAAGTGACTTTAAAAGACGATGACCGTGGAGACCCGCTGATTACTTGTGAAGGTTTGGATGCATTGGGCATTATGACACCTGAGCAATTTGAGGATACAAAAAAATTAACACAAACCATCAACGGCATTATCACCGACACTTTAAAAGAAAAAGGCATTGACCTTTATGACATCAAATTTGAATTTGGCTACCATAACGGAGAAGTTATCTTAATTGACGAAATTGCTTCCGGAAATATGCGTTGCTATAAAGACGGTAAAAAACTGGATCCTATGGATTTAACTGCAATGATTCTTGCATAAGAGAATATAAAAAAAGCGCCTGCAAAATATGCAGGCGCTTTTTTGTCATTTTTTTCGATGATGTATTGACATTGCCGTTACGTCAACCATTAAAATGCAATCAGGAGGTGAATGATATGGAATATACCATCAAACAGCTGGCAAATCTATCAGGAGTCAGTACCCGTACCTTACGCTATTATGATGAAATCGATTTATTAAAACCAAAACGTATTGGAGAAAACGGATATCGTATATATGAAACGGAACAAATAGACACGCTGGAGCAAATTTTATGTTATCGTTCACTTGGCGTATCTCTTGAAGAAATTTCTCGCTTACTTAGCGCGACAAATACGGAAAAAGAACAAGTACTTCAAAGACATTTAATTGCATTGTCAGAAAGAAAATCACAAATAGAACTTTTCATTGAAAATGTGAGCAAAACAATTTTACTCTTGAAAGGAGACATTATTATGACAGATGAAGAAAAATTTAAAGTGATGAAACAAACTATACTATCTGAAACAGAGCAAAAATACGGTAACGAATTGCGTCAAAATTATGGCGATGCTATCATGGCTGATGCAAATAAAAGATTATCCGATATGAGCCGAGAAACTTGGATTCTTCAAGAAACTTTGGAAAACGAAATCCGTTTGTTATTGAAGAATGCCGTAAAAACAAAAAATCCCAATTGCGAACAAGCCCAAAAAGCATGTGATTTGCATCGCCAATGGTTATGCCTGTTTTGGCCTGAAGGAATATACTCTAAAGCAGTTCATAAAGCATTGGGCGACAATTATGTATCTGACAGTCGTTTTAAGGCCTATTACGACCAACTAGGAGAAAACTGTGCAAATTTTTTCAGAGACGCCATCGATATTTACTGTTCTAAATAGCCATCTTCATTCCATATCAAATAAGTCCCCCCACATCACCTCCACCTAATAAACCCAAAATAAAAAGAGACAGAATTATATTCTGTCTCTTTTTATTTTATTCAATTTCAGGCAGTTCTTCTTTGATGGACTCTTGTTCTTCCTCTTCTTTCTTCATGGTTTTAATGCCAAAGATAAAGAACAGAATGTGGAACAGCCAAACACATCCCAGTACAATTTGACCAATCGGCACTCTCATCATCATAACGCAGCCGATTGCCATTAATACGGTTACAACAGACATGATTCTAATTTTGACCTTCCAAGTCATACCTTTGCCTTTTACAAAAGATTCCAAGTTCTTTTTGTATAGTTTGGTATTAATAAACCAATTGTGCAACTTTTCAGAACTTTTGGCAAAGCAAACGGCTGCCAGCAATAAAAAGGGAAATGCAGGCATTAAAGGAAGCACTGCGCCTACAGCGCCCAAAGCCAAACCAATACACCCCAATACAATAAATAGGATTTTCTTTACTTTTTTCATGTCTGCCCCTCCAATTTCTTTTTCTCTGATTTTGATTCTACTACATGTCTGATAGCCCATACCGGATGATGCAATAACATTCTGGGGCCTGAAAAACGCATAACCGCACGAATTTTTTCACGCATCACCGGCTTATAACAATGCACTTTGCAGTTGGAACAAAATGTTTTTGTCTCCATAAACGGACACTTATCACTGCGCAATTTTGCGTATTCGTTCAGCTCATCACACTCAGGACATAATGCTCCGCCTTTTGTGTGATGCTGCTTTTTACAATACAGTTTTATCATTTCGGTTACCATACGCTTTTCCCGTTCTCGTTTGGTTTGTACCGTTTTCATCAGCTCATCCTTCCGCGCTCTACATTATATACATCATCTGCTATTTTCATGGTGGAAGCTCTGTGGGAAATTAAAACTACAGTTTTATCATCGCTTGCCTGGTGTAAGGATTTTAAGATAACAGCCTCATTTAAGCTGTCAAGATTGCTGGTCGGCTCATCCAGCAAAATAAACGGCGCATTGTGTAAAAATGCTCTGGCAAGCCCCAGTCGTTGTTTTTCACCGCCGGACAAAGTATCTCCCAATTCTCCGACCTGAGTTTCATAACCGTTTGGAAGACTCATAATAAATTCGTGAATAGATGCCTTTTTACATGCTTGCTCCAATTCTTCCTGAGTTGCGTCTTGTTTTGCAATCCGTAAATTTTGTGCAATACTTGCATGGAACAAGTGGGTTTCCTGTGTTACTAAACTTTCCATGTCTCTTAAATTATCGGTGTTGATTGCTTCTATATTGGTATTGGAGATTTCTACTTTTCCCTGCTGTACTTTCCAAAAACGCATCATTAATTTCAGCAAGGTTGATTTTCCGCTGCCGCTTTTACCGACAATGCCAACAATTTTATTTTTGGGTACAGCCATGCTAATATCTGACAGAACTACTTCTTTGTCATATGCAAATGTTACATTTTCTACCTGCACTCCTGTAAATGATACTTCCGGTTTTCCCGTAATATCTTCTGTCAAAGGTGTTTCTTCCAAAATATCCAATACGCGGTTGCCTGCTGCAAATGTATTTTGCAACGTGCTTCCCAAATTTGCCAAAGCAACGACCGGGCCAAATGAACTCATCATAGCAATGACGGAAATCAATAACCCTTCAAAACTAATCATGTTGTTTACGTATAACAAAGATGCCGCCGTTAACATCAACAAACTGAAAATTAAAATAATGGTATTGGTAATTGCCATATTTCGTCCCATATATTTTTTTTGCTTTTCCTCTTCTTTGGTTAGGCTATCCGTGCGGCTATCCAACTCTTCCAAACGCTTTTTACCTGTTTGATATTGGATGCTCTCACCCAGGCCACGCAGACTATCCAACACAAAGCTGCTTAAAGAGCCGGATTGCTCACGAAACTGATTGCCTGTATCTCCACTCATTTTGGATACAATCATTGGTACCGCTACACCAACAACCAAATATGCTGCCAATGCTACCAGTCCCAGCACCCAATGAATGCTCATGATAAAGCCAATCATAATAACGGACACGGAAAATGCAATTAAAATAGGAGAAATGGTATGCGCATAAAAGACTTCCAATAATTCGATGTCAGAAGTAATTACTGAAATCAGATTGCCCTTTCCTTTTCCTTCTAATTTAGCAGGGCAAAGTTTACGCAGCGCTTTAAACACATGGTCGCGAATCAAAGCCAATAATTTAAACGCAATATAGTGATTGCAGGCCTGTTCTCCGTAACGGAGGAAACCGCGCGCAACAGCAATGGAAATTGCTATGGCAAATGCAGCAGCCATTGGAACAGGAGATTCCATATGCAGGGCATCCAACAAAGCCCAGCCGCCGAAAATGGTAATGAAAATAGCACATAAAAAACCGACCACGCCAAGCAATACTGCTAAAATCATATAACCGGTCAACGGCTTTACAAGACCTATCAGACGCATCATTACCGTAAGATTGCTTCTCTTTTTCATACGGCTGCCTCCTTTCCGTATTGCTCCAGCTGTTTCTGGCTATGATAAAGCTCATAGTAAGTTCCTTGCTGTTCCATCAGGCGCTCATGCGTACCCTGTTCTGTAATACTGCCATGTTTCATCACATAAATATGGTCTGCTTGTACTACATTTGCAAGTCTGTGAGAAATGAGAATGACTGTTTTAGTCTTTGCCAAATGATAGATTTGCTCCATAATATCGTCTTCGCTCTCTACATCAATATTAGAGGTAGCCTCATCAAAAATATAAATAGGACTGTTATGAAGCAGTGCACGGCTCAGCGCCAAACGTTGGCATTGACCGCCTGACAAGTTAGACGCCTTTTCCAATAAGAGCGTATCCAAACCTTGCTCGCTGCGCAAAAATGCAGCAAGTTTTGTTTGTTCCAGCACATGCCACATTTGTTCGTCTGTGGCATTGGGGTCCCCCATTAACAAATTATCACGTACAGTTCCTTTAAATAAATAACTGTTATGACTAATATAAGTAATGGTCTGCATTAAATTACTTTCTTCAATCTCACTTAGTTCTACACCACCAATGGTAATATGACCCTGATACGGTGCATTGCGGCCCATAAGAATGCCGCCTAACGTAGATTTACCACAGCCGCTTTCACCTACAATGGCTGTAAAACTGCCTTGAGGAAACTGTACATTGATATCTTTTAAAATTTCTCGTTCTTCATTGTAACGGAATCCTACATGACTGCATGCAATATCACAGTTATGATTTGGAACTGTTTTTGTTTTTTCCTGAGGCTCTTCTAAATCTAACAAATGGAAAATCTTATCGCTGGCCGCCATACCGTTCATTGCGATATGGAAAAAACTACCCAACTGACGCATTGGAATGAAAAAGTCGGCTGAAAGCAAAATAATGATAATACAGCCGGCAAAATCGATATTACCTGCCGCCAACTGACTAACCGCCATTACGATACCGGCCGCAGCGCCGCCAAATGCTACAATATCCATGATGGAAATGGAGTTTAACTGCATGGTAAGCACTTTCATGGTTATTTTTCTGAAGTGCTCTGCCTCCACATTCATTTCTTCATTTTTTTTCGCATCTGCCTGATAAATTTTTAAAGTGGTCAATCCTTGCAGATTTTCCAAAAAGGTATCTCCCAAAGCAGTATATTGTCCCCAATATTTAGATAACAGTTTTTTTGCAAATGTTTGTACCAGAGCAATGGAAATTGGAATGAGCGGAACACACCCTAACAAAATCAATGCTGACTGCCAGTTGATAAAGCATAGCACTACGAATAAGGTAATAGGAGCAATCATGCTGTAAAAGAATTGCGGAAGATAAGAGGCAAAATAAATATCCAGCTGGTCCACACCTTCTACTGACATTTGCACCACTTCAGAGGTAGACACTTTACTGTTATAAGAACTCCCCAGTCTCAGTAACTTACTGTAGATTTTATTTCTCAAAGTTTTTTTTACAGATTTTGAGGACAAGTGACTCATACGAGCAGCACCAATGGTACATAAAAATCGTACGATGATTGCCCCCACCGCAATAGACGCTAATACAATAATAGAAGTAACATCTTCTGTTTTCGTCAATAACTTTTGTAAAAAGAAACCGATTGCACCAATCATGACAATATTGGCCGCCAAAGACAGCCATTGTAACGCCACATTTAACGCAATATATTTTTTTGACTCAGGTACTGCCTGAATCAAACGTTTGTTAATCATCATTGTAACAAATCACCTAATTTCCGGAGATGCAAATCATCTCATCATTTTTATTCATTCTTCTGTATGTTGAAACTAACTAAAGTTAGCTATTACTAATTGATACGTAAAAAATAAAGCGGATATCATATCCCGCTTAGCAATTTTTCTGCAAACATTACGTTTTCCCATGAAACAAAAAACAGGAAAAGCAAGTATAGAAATCATATCATATTATTTTGTAAATTGTCAAGAAATGCAGACACAATTCTATCTTTTGATTTTCTTTATCCATCCACCAGTAAAAATAAAGGCAGCCTCTACAACGAGGCTGTCTTATTACTCTGTTTTTGCAACATCTTTTCTGTCAAATTCCAATCGAATGGAACCGCCTATGTTATCAGAGGCAGGAATTAACAGGCCAATTTTATCCTGTGTAACGTAACCAAACAAAGATGGCGGAAATGATTCTGAAAGAGGATAGTCAGCTGTTGCCAGTTTATCCGCGGAAACAGTTCCGTTTCGTAATAGATTTTGTACTGCAACACGCGCCGTGGTATCAGATTCACTGTTATCTGCTACAATCTGATACAAACCATATTTTAATTGATAAAAAACATTGTATACTGAAGCATAATCATTAAAATGTTTTTGTTCTCCTGTTTTTAAATCAATGACCAAACTATGCAAATACGTTGTAGGATAACCTGTATTCTCTTCCGGATTGGTCAGCGTCCAACGGTAAACCAGCGACAGAGTTTCACCATCTAAAAAGGTAACTTCAACAGTTCCTTCCAAATTGGCCGTATCACTGTATTGTTGCGGTCCCAATTGATTGCTTGTTTGAATCAATTGATTTACTTTCTCTTCTACAGAGGCATCATCCATTTGTGACACAGTAGGATAAACCAACTTTGTACGCTCTGTTTCATTCGTTGTATCTGTTAAGGTAATATTATCATTCATAGGCTGTTCAGATACTTCACTGGAAGTTGCTGAAGAAGCTTGAGACTCTGCCTGTGATGTAGGTTCACTTACATTGGAAGATGCTGTGTTCACATTCTGTGTACCGCAGCCATACATGACAGTACCTGCTGCCAAAACAGCACACAAAAGTAGTAGCGCTTTACGTTTCAACAATAAATCCCCTTTCAGTGGACAAATATATATTAATGATACAACAATCACAATATAAAATCAACGGATACTCTTTAGATAGTATCAACCTATGATATAAAAATAAACATCACACAGCAAGCCTCTGTGTGATGTTTTGATAATCTCTTAATCTTCGTATAAATAGTTTCTTGTCATTGGTAAATCGTTATCTACACCTTTGGTAAATAAAATTTGATGGATATCGCAAATTCCGTTGTGGAATACAGAAGCACATGACACCAAGTACAATTCCCACATTCTTACAAAGCGCTCTTCGAACATGGTATCTATTACATCACGCTTTGCAGCATAGTTTTTTGACCACTCCAATAATGTTTTTTCGTAATGGCGTCTTAGACTTTCCACATCCAGCGTGTAGTAGTTATACTCGCCGATTAAATAAATAATTTCTCTTAAGCTTGGAATGATGCCGCCAGGGAAAATATATTTTTTAATCCAAGGATCACCGTCATGTTCTTGTCTGCCACTGATATAATGCAGCAAAACAATTCCCTTTTTATTCAAAACTTTATCAATATTTTTAAAGAACAGAGGGTAATTATCGCGGCTAACGTGTTCCAGCATACCTACGCTTACAATACGGTCAAATGTCATACCGGATTTTTCAAGGTCACGATAATCCATCAGGCGAATTTCAACTTGTCCTTCCAGACCTTCTGCCTTAATCCGTTCTTGTCCTTTTTTATATTGTTCTTCACTTAACGTAATGCCAACGCCTTTTACATGATATTTTTTAGCAGCTGCAATCAATAGATATCCCCAACCGCATCCAATATCCAAAAGGGTTTGACCCTCTTTTAAATTTAGTTTCTTTAAGATATGTTCTACTTTATGTACCTGCGCATCATAAAGAGTATCTGTTTCATGCTTGAAATAGCCACAAGAATAGCTCATGGTTTCATCTAACCACAATTCAAAGAATTCATTGCCAATATCATAGTGGGTCGCAATTTCTTGCTTTTGATTCTTTTTGGAAGTAGATGTTTTCATAATTTTGGTTAAGCCGCTGAAATCGCTTGCGAAATCTTCCAGTTTTGCAAGCACCATATTTAAAATTTCAAATAAATCTCCTTTTTCCAATTCCAGCGTTTTATCCATATACGCTTCACCTAAAGCCAGAGATGGGCTTTTCATCACTGCACCCATATCAATTCCGCCATTTGCTCGAATAATGGCTTGCGGTTCACCTTCACCCACTTTAAATTCTTCACCATCAGGAAATTTTACTACAAAAGGTACATCATCGAATTTTTTCAGTAGTTTTTTTACAATCATCTTATCAAAAGCCATAGTTTTGAATACTCCTTTTCCTATTGACATACATAAAGAAACATTTTTATCACAAACACATGAAAATATATACTATCTTTATATCTTACCCAATATTACGGCGTTGTCAATATCAAATTAACACTGTTGTTTACTTTTATTTATTTTTTACATTTTTATCACAAATAGTAGTAGTTTGAAACCATTTAAGAAACTATGAATAAAAGCCCCCAATTGGGGGCTTTTATTATTTTAATTTATGCTTGCGTTTGACTCTCAGAACAATTACAACAGTAATATAAGTAACAAATGTTACACCCGAAATCAGTATGCCCGGAAGTAACCACGGTGTTCTGTATTTCAACACCACATGATTTTCACCTTCTGTGATTGGTATTGCCATAAAGCCAACATTCGCTTTTTCTACTTCTACTGTTTCTCCATTCACTGTTGCTGACCAGCCTTCAGTATACGGAATGCTAAAGAACAACATTTTGTCTTGGTCAACAGTAATATTTCCTTCTACTTTTGTATCCTCTACTGTTAATGACTCAAACTTATCTTGGGCACGCGCCTGTACATTGGGTAGATATTCTTCATTCATATCCACTGCATATACATTGATATCATCAAAAGTCATGGTTCCTGAACCCACTGCAAGTTTTATTTGCATAACATCTTCCGTTGCTTCTCCCAAAGAAACCAAATAATCATGATTACCATAGTAATACAACCAGTCCGGATTTAAATAATGGAACATGGACTCCTGTTCTCCGTTAACAACAGTGACATATCTGGTGGTGTCCAAGTGCAAATTCTTAAATTGAACATATATCGTTTTTCCTTTTGGAATATTGACATTTAACAGAACTTCTCCATTTCCACCTACTGTAATTTCGTTGTCAGAAATAATAGTACTTTCGTTTGATTCTTCAAATGTGTACGCTGCCTCAGGTAAACTGTTAATATCTGAAGAGGATTTTTCCGTTAAACCATTCGATGACGCATTATCCTCTAAAATCAAAGAGGACAACAATGTATTCTTTTTGTCCATTGTATTGAGTTTGTCGTATTCAGAACGATACATAATACTATCATATGTAAATCCTAACGGTAATACATATTGATTTTCGTGTACAATTCCAGAATATCCCTCCGGTGTTTCTACCTTTTCATAACCAAACATGGACACACCTTTTTCTGTTATCTGATATTTTGCGGACAACAAGGTATTTAAATAAACGTCATTTCCAAATCCACCAAAATAGTGGACAAAGTGCAATCCAATATCTTGATCTACATAAAAATCATAAATATCTTTGTCCTGTAAGCTCCAGTAGCCCACCGTACTATGATACGGAGTGACCAAGCTATCATTTATCAGTGAACTAGCTACAGAACGATAAAAGTTATCATCATCAGACAAATACGAGGCTGTCTTTCCCAACCCGGTTTCGTAACTTGTACGGACCTGATCTAACTTATTATATACATTAGACATCTCCAAAAAGTTTTTGTCATACACTATAAAGCCGTTCAACCCAAGATATATACACGTAACTACCAGCAACGCTGATTTTGTAAAGCGTACATATTGCGTTTTTCCAAAGAAAAATAGTATGGACAGTACAATTAACATAAAGCCCAGGCCCATATAAATATAAATATTCTCTAACCCTTTCAGCCAGAGGCATAGCCCTATATAAACAACAATGCAGCCTGCCAAAATTCCTGCTTTTACTTTAGATAATTGATACAATTTAGGTAATACAACTACTGTGATTAACGAAACTAAAAATGCATATCCAAACATCCAACGATTTACAGGATATCCAAAACCATTAAAGATGCTTCCTCCAATTGGAATGAGCATAAATGCGGATAATACAATAAATCCAACTCGTAACTGCCAGTATTTCTTTTCTCTGGTTATAAACAGAATAATCAGAGCAAAAAAACTGATTGCGGCAAAAGACAATGAGGTATAATTATCGCCCTCTCCCGGAATTGCAAATTCTGTAAAAAAGAGCTTGTAATAACCCGGATAGTAAAATAAACCTGCATCCAATAGGGAACTGTTACTTACACGGCAGCTTGATAAAAATCCTTTTATCATTGGTAAAAACAGAAAGGCTCCCATGCAAGCTCCTGTAGCAAAAAAGCCAATGCATTTTCCTATGGTTGCAAAAAAAGCTTTTACTGTGGAACGATATTCAAATAAATAGCGTATGATTCCATATATTACAATCAATAGTACCAACATATATAACATATAGAAATTATTCAAAACGCTTAAAAAGCTCATTATTACAAAAAAATGAGGTTTTTCTTTACGAAAGATTTTCTCCAGGCCTAACAATAACAGCGGCAGATAAATAATTGCCGTGCCAAAAAGACTCATAGGAATGACAAATACCACTACAAATCCGCAAAATGCATACAATAAGCTGCCTAATAAGCTTTCAAACCATCCTCTTTTTAAGTAATGGACATATGCAAAAAAGGCAACGCCCATGCAATACATTTTTACAAGAATAATAAAACTATAGAGCAATTCTATTTGGCTTTGCGGCCAAATGCCTGCTAACAAGGCAAACGGATCGCCTACTACATAATAACCTAACGTAGTAATAACATCTGAACCCAAACCAATATCCCATGACCATGTAGGTAACGTCCCATGAATTAAATTGCTGAATAAACCTTTCAACCAATCTCCGTAATAATATAATGCCGGATAGAGTTGATCCGTACCATCATAGTAACCCAACAAGGTTTTATAATCATTTCTAAAAAGCCCAAGGTACATGATTGAAAATACGAATAAAAAACATATGGAAAATATAAGTAAAAATGATAAAATTGGTCTCTGTTTTCTCCAAGTATCAAATTTATTTATCTGCTGACAAAAGTAATTCTTCATTTATTTCTTCCTTATAAATTCTGATTAGACTTTTTCTTTTCATTTTTATACAGAAAAACTATATATCCTCCTAATGCAACAATACTGATTCCACTTATAATTCCTCCAACAATCAGTCCGGGAGGTACAAAAGATAATTCTACAGTATGCGTTCCTTCAGGGATTTTAACAGATAAGAATGTATCAAATACTTTTTCTGTTTCTACTTTCTGCCCGTCGATATAAACATTCCAACCATTTTCATATGGCAATGACAAGAATAATCTTTCATTTTCTTTCGCAGTAACTTCACCGCTAAAAGAAGAACTGCTGTTTTTATTTGCGTTAAAACTGCCATCTGCCAGGTAATTATAATATTGTTCAAAAGTATTCATATCTTGTCTGTAAACATATGGTACACCTAAAATAAAGCTGTTTTCTTTTAATTCGATTGTTATCGTGTACGTATCTTGGTCATCCGAAATTAAAACAGGATGAATATAGTCATAATGTACCCCATGAAGATAATGGTCATAAAATACTTCTTCACCATTCAGTTTAACAGAAGCTTTTAAAGCCTGTTCTGAATGTTGGAAACACATATACACAGGGTCTTTCTCTTCATTTCTTTTATAGGTGTAAGAAATAGAAGCCGGAGCGTCCGTATTGATTTTCTCTAACACAATTGTTCCATCATCTTGCGTTACAACATGTAAATTTTCTGTTTGTGTGTCTAGCAGTTCTTCCGGAACAAAAATATCTTGCTCCAGTTCGGGAACAAAACATTTGAATACATTGTTTTGTGATACAAACGGATTATCATCACTGAGTTCTAATGTATCCATATTTTCAGGAATGGTAAACCCTAAACCGAGTGCAAAAGGATTTTCATAAATTGTGTATTTTGATTCTTCATAAACTTTTTGATACTGTGAAAAATATTGATTCTCTGAGATAAAGTATTTAATATTGTAAATACTGTCAAATGCGATGGTATTTCCCTGACCGTTGCTAATATATACACTGTTTGATTTATATCCTGTTTTATTAAAAAAGTTCACCAAGTTTGTTTTTAAATTAGAACTATAATGGGTAATAGAAGGATAAGAAAAATTCATAGCATCATTAAATGTGTATAAGTAATCTTTTTCTATTCTTGAAACGCTGTTTCCTGTCAATGCTTTTGCTTTTTCAATCACCGATGTTGTATCTTCATGGAAGTTTAAGTAGGATGCACTGTCTCCATAAGACATTTGCCGTAATCCGGTATATGCATTCAATGATACATTCGCTGTGCACACAACTCCAACACTCATTGTTAAAACGATTTGTATCCATTTTTTATTTTGCAGGTACACAAAATACAACAAGACAAAAAAGAATATGATAAGTCCTATATCCAATAATGTATATTTTAAGGCATTATGAAATCTACCTGTGTAATATGATAACAACACAGTAACCGCCAGCATTGCTATTCCTGTAATAGAATATCTAATAATCGGCGGTTTGGATTTTCTTAATGCTTGGAAGCTTTCCATGGCGATGGTAATTAATACAAAGCTGAATAGAAACGCATATCTATGCGTAAACCAGTTAGGAGGTGTAAACCCTTGCCATGCTAAGTCAAATGGCACAATATTAAATGATAAGATAAAAACAACAATCAGGCCACCGGCCAGCAGCTTACTTCTTATATCAATTGTTTTGTGTATAAAGAACAATACTGCAAGAACGATGATAAAAATACCTACAAAAATGTTGGGAGGGCCATCCCTTAAATCGTCCCAATTGAACATATTCGTATATAAATTTCCAAATATATCTAAAAACGAACCATTCAGAGCAAATGATAAATTTTTTGTACCTCCTGATTTTCCTCCACTTAAAGCCATAAAAGTGGGCAGCAATACAACAGCAGACAAACCGCCTGCTATTAAGGAAGATACAATATATGTTCTGGCTTTATTCCAAAAATATTTTAATTTTGATTCTGTCGGCAAAGAACGCAAAATATAATATAAAAAATATAAAACTGTAAAAATACATAGCATGTAACCAATATAATAATTGGTTACCAAAGCAAAAAATAAAGAAATAATATAGCACAGTGGTCGCTTTTTATCAATAATACGGTGAATCCCCAATACAACAATAGGAAGTAAAATAACACCATCCAG
>UQNI01000034.1 GCA_900542375.1 uncultured Oscillospiraceae bacterium
ATATTGATATATAAAGCGTATAACGCCCAATCAGGTGCATTCAATGTGCCTTGTGCAATAAAGATACCGCCGAATACCAAAATAACGGTAAATAAAATCCCTTGGAAATATAAGTTGCCGGATTGGAATCTTCCATATGCATGGTAAGAATGTTTTTTAGAAGATAAAAACGAAACGTTTGCTTTTTGAAATTTTTCTTTCTCTACAGTTTCATTGGCAAAAGATTTTACAACCCGAATTCCTGCAAGAGAATCTTGCAGCTGCGCATTAATATTAGCGATTTTTTTGTTATTGTCTGAAAATGCTTTTTTCATACGTTTGTTTTGAAATACACTGAAAATGCACATAATAATAACAACTGCAAATAGAATCAAAGTCAAAGGTACATGTACCATCATCAGCAGTACAAAGGAGCCGATGAGCTTTAAAAAGGCTAGGAATAAATTTTCAGGTCCGTGATGTGCAACTTCAGAAATATCAAATAAATCTGACACCATTTTTGTCATCATTTCGCCTGTATTATTTTTATCATAATAAGAAAATGGAAGACGCTGCATTTTATCGAACAAATCGCTGCGCATGGCGCTTTCCATCCTGGAGCCCATAATATGTCCCCATGTTGCAATAAAATAGTCGCAGAACAGTTTGATTAAATACATGACGATTAATCCGATTGCAACGAATCCGATGGTATGTAAAATAACGGTTGCGTCCATTGTAAATAAGCTTTTATTTAATACATTCAGTATTTGAGGAAACGATATATCTACTAGGGAAACAATGGTTGCACATATCAAGTCAAAAATCAGCATGGCTTTGTGCGGTTTGTAATAGTGAAGAAATTTTTTTAATGTTGGCATGAGACACCTGCTTTCTGTTATAAATAAAAAAGTGGAATGTTATCCATTCCACTTTTCGCTTACATCGCCTTCATTAAAATGGGCTTCTTACTTTTTCCGGTTCCGGATAATCTACGCCGAATGTTTCAACGGTCACTTTTTCCATAATTTGATTTTCCAAAGGACGGTCATTGTAATCACGCTGTGCCGCAACAATTTTGTCTACCGCTTCCATACCTTCAATTACTTGACCGAAGGAGGCATACTGTGCATTAAGATGAGGAGCATCGTCTACCATAATGAAAAATTGAGAGCCTGCGCTGTTTGGACTTTGTGAGCGTGCCATAGAAAGAACACCGCGTTTGTGAAGCAGTTCGTTATTAAAGTTATTCATAATAAATTCGCCTTTAATGGAATAACCGGGGCCGCCCATGCCTGTACCTTGAGGGTCTCCGCCTTGAATCATGAAACCCGGAATGACTCTGTGAAAAATAAGTCCGTCGTAAAAACCGCGTTTTACAAGAGAAATAAAGTTATTTACTGTGTTAGGTGCAACATCAGGAAACAGTTCTGCTTTGATGGTACCTTGGTTTGTTTCAAATGTAACAATAGGATTGCTCATAAAATCGATTCCTCCAAATATTTTCTAAAAGATTATGGTAATTATAATACGAATACCCAATTTGTTCAAGTCACGTTTTGTCTACTTGTTCATATCATGCAAAAATAATGATGAAAAACTTTTGTCAAAGAAATTGTAGCGATGTGATGATAAAAGTTTTTATCTCGGCAGAAACATGCTTTTGCGGAGAGAAAAACGTGTTATGAGGATATGAATTGGTATTTGCAGTAAAATTTTAGTTATTTGTAAGAATGAGTTAACAATTGTATATTAAAATATACAAAATAGCAATCTGACAGCAATAGCAAAATAAATATGGAAAGGAACATCTTTCCATATTCAAGATGTTGATTGTTATGAGAATGTTTTAGCATTTATAGGTTAGAAATTGCTTTGCAATTTTTCTTATGTTATAATACATCCATAATTATGATTGGAGGAGATACTCACTATATGAAACTGATTTCATGGAATGTAAATGGATTACGTGCCTGTTTGACAAAGGGATTCCCTGAGTTTTTTGAGCAGGAGCAAGCAGATATATTTTGTATTCAAGAAACAAAGATGCAGGAAGGACAAGCGGAAGTTGAATTTCCGGGCTATTATCAATATTGGAACAGTGCAGAGAAAAAAGGATATTCAGGAACTGCTGTATTTACCAAACAGCAGCCGATAACTGTCACATATGATATTGGTGACCCTGCACACAAAGGAGAAGGTCGAGCAATTACATTGGAATATGACCCATTCTATTTGGTGAATGTTTATACACCAAATGCACAAAGAGGATTGGCGCGTCTTGATTATCGCATGGCTTGGGAAGATGCGTTCAGAGATTATTTAAAAACATTAGATCAAAGAAAACCTGTTATTTTATGCGGTGATTTAAATGTTGCACATCAGGAAATTGATTTGAAAAATCCAAAAACCAATGTAGGAAATGCGGGTTTTTCCAATGAAGAACGCAGTAAATTTACACAGCTGCTGGACTCAGGATTTATCGACTCTTTCCGAACGTTATACCCAAATGAAACAGGTGCGTATACATGGTGGTCATATATGTTTAATGCACGTGCAAACAATGCGGGATGGCGTATTGATTATTTTGTTTTATCAGAAAGGATGCGTCCTTATTTAAAAGACAGCATCATTTATGCTGACGTAATGGGAAGTGACCATTGTCCTGTTGGTCTTTTGTTGGACAGCAAGGAAAAGGACTTGGTGAAATAAATTATGTATTTGATAGATAAAGGATGTGACAAAATGGAACTGGAAGACTATCAATTCACAAAACAGGAATTAAAATATTTAGAGCTTCTTTCAGAAAAATATCCAACTGTGCAGTCGGTCTGTACTGAGATTATTAACTTAAAAGCGATTTTAAATTTGCCAAAAGGTACAGAGCATTTTATGAGCGACGTACATGGTGAATATGAAGCGTTTTATCATATACTGAACAACTGTTCAGGTGTCATCCATGAAAAAGTAAATATTATTTTTGGTGACAGATTGAGCGTGGAAGAACGTGCAGAGTTATGCACATTAATTTACTATCCGGAAGAACGCTTGGAGATTGTACACGAAACCATAAAAGATTTGGAAAGCTGGTACAAAATTACGTTGAACCAGTTAATTGAAATTTGCAAATTGGTTGCGTCAAAATATACTCGTTCGAAAGTAAGAAAAGCACTTCCAAAAGAATTCAGCTATATTATTGACGAGCTGCTTCACTCCGTAGAAGGGGACATCAATCAAGAAGCGTATCACAGCAATATCATGGATACCATTATCAGTATTCATAACGCAGATGAATTTATTATTGCATTGGCTACCTTAATCAAACGTCTGGCAGTTGACCATTTACACATTGTTGGTGATATTTTCGACCGCGGTCCCCGCGCCGACAGCATTATGGACATGCTGATGCAGCACCACGCAGTAGATATTCAGTGGGGTAATCATGACATTTTATGGATGGGCGCTTCCACAGGACATGCGGCATGCGTGGCAACCGTTGTAAAAACAAGTGTATCTCACAAACGCTTGGATACCTTGGAAGGCGGTTATGGTATCAGTCTGCGTCCTCTTACTTTATTTGCTACACAAACTTATAAAAATTGTGAAACTACTCATGAAGCTATGCACAGAGCAATTGCAATCATTCTGTTTAAAGTAGAAGCGCAAGTCATTAGACGCCATCCTGAATATGGAATGGAAGAACGTTTGCTTTTGCATAAAATTGATTATGAAAACAAATGTATTACCATTAGCGGCAATACTTACGAACTTACTACTGTAGATTTCCCAACCATTGACCCGGAACATCCGTATGATTTGACAGAGGAAGAGCAACATGTTCTGGACGGATTGGTCAACGCATTTGTAGAAAGTGACCGTTTGCATCGTCATATGAAATTTTTATATGCCTGCGGCAGTATCTATAAATGCTTTAATCAAAATTTATTATTCCATGCATGTGTCCCTATGACAAAAGAGGGAGAATTTGCAGAGTTTGAGTTTGAGGGAGTGCCTTATAAGGGAAAGGCGCTTTTGGATTTGGCAGACCAGATTACTCGTAAAGCATATTTTACCAGCAAAGAAAGCGAAAAAGAGAAGTACGGAGATTTTGTATGGTACCTATGGTGCGGAAAAACCTCTCCTTTGTTTGGCAAAGCCAGAATGACTACTTTTGAACGTATGTTTATAGTGGATAAATCCAGCTGGACAGAAGAAAAAGATTCGTATTACACATTCTGTGAGTCGGAGGACACCTGCAATCGTATTCTGCGTGAATTTAATTTGGCACAAGGCTTTTCCCATATTATAAATGGACATGTTCCTGTAAAAGCTATGAAGGGAGAAAGCCCTATCAAAGCAAACGGTAAATTAATTGTCATTGACGGTGGATTCTGTAAAGCATACCAAAAAACCACAGGTATTGCCGGCTATACGCTAATTTATAACTCCCGTGGAATGCGCATTGTATCTCATACGCCGTTCAGAGGCATTAAAGAGGCAATTGAAAAACATGTGGATATTGAATCCAGTTCCGAATTTTTTGAAACAAACGGCACACGTGTGTTGATTTTGGATACGGATATAGGGGAAGATATCAGTAATACAATTTATGACTTGTCTCTCTTACTAACAGCATATAAAAAAGGTTTATTGGTACCTGATGACGAATAATAAAGAAAGACACGTCCCTGTTTTATCAGAGCGTGTCTTTTTTGCGTTCAAGGAACAGTGTTGCAAATTGGCAGTAAAATTGTGACAATACTTTTTTACATTTTGTCACCCGTACGTATTGTTAACGAAATTACACAAAAGATTCATGAAAACCGTTTTTTCTTCTTTTGAAAAAGATAAGCATTTTACGTTAATACAGGTTCAAACCTGCACTAAAAGCTGCAGCCGATGTTTCATGATTTAACGGCAGTGGAATAAAAAACAGTAAAAAATAGAAACCAAAAGCTGTCTTGTTCCATTATTTAGCTTTTGACTGTTGTAAGAATATTCGTAATGTTGTAACCGAAGATTGTTTTGTAATTATCTTGATTCTGCAATCACCTAAGAATAACAAAATAAATATTGGAAGGAGGATTTCAATGTTCAAAACTTTGGCTGTTGGCTAGAACGTTTTAACGCTTCAAAGTTAGAAATTGCTTTGCAATTTCTCTTATGTTATAACAACCTGGCAACAGCTGCAAAATCACAGATTTTGATTGTGGGCTGGAACATTTTAGCGCTTATCGGTTAAAAATTGCAAAGCAATTTCTTTTATGTTATAATATCCATTAATTGTCGAAATGGACTTATTTCAGTAAAAAGGGGAATGATTCATGGCTCTTGTAACTTTATTGGCTCATACACCTCAACCGGAACTGCATGTTGCAGCAGCAGCAAAGTTATGTTATTCGCCTTCTTCTATTGATAAAATCAAAGAAGGATTAACTGAGGAAAAAGTGGCTTCCTTTGTTGACATGCTTTCGGAAATCGGTCATGAAAGTCCCATTGAGCATGCTACGTTTACATTTGGAATTGAAGGTGTATCCCGCGCTTTGCTGGCACAAATTACGCGTCACCGTATTGCTTCTTTCAGTGTGCAAAGTCAGCGTTATGTTGCGGAAAACGCATTTGAATATGTCTTACCACCGCAGATTGCCGCGATACCCGAGGCAAAAGAAGAATTTATACGGGCGATGGAAGAAGACCAGCGTCATTATGAAAACTTAACGAATATTTTAACGGCAAAACACAAAAAAGCATTGCTTGAAAAAGGAAAAGATGAAAAAACAGCAGCTCGAATGGCGCAGAAACAAGCGATAGAAGATGCTCGTTTTGTGTTGCCCAATGCTTGTGATACCAAAATGATTGTTACCTTTAATGCACGCTCATTAATGAACTTTTTTACACTGCGCTGCTGCAGGCGCGCACAATGGGAAATTCAGGATGTTGCAATTCAAATGCTGCGCTTGGTCAAACAGGCAGCGCCACATTTGTTTGCCAAAGCAGGTCCTAATTGTGTGAGAGGCGCTTGTTCGGAAGGAAAAATGACTTGCGGAGAAATCAAAGAAGTACGTGCGTTTTTCCGTAATCTTGGAGAGGAAACCGTATGAAGCATCCGTTTATTGTAATTGAAGGGTTAGACGGAAGCGGCAAAGCAACACAAACAAATCAGCTGTGCAAAGCTTTGAAACAAAAGCAAATAAAATATCGTCACCTTACGTTTCCTGACTATGAGCAGGATTCTTCCGCTTTAATCAAATTGTATTTAAGCGGCGCTTTTGGAACAGAGCCTAACAGTGTCAACGCCTATGCTGCGGCATCTTTTTATGCGGTAGACCGTTATGCCAGTTTTCAAAGATTTTGGAAGCAGGATTATTTGGACGGTACGTGTTTGGTAGCAGACCGCTATGCCACTTCTAATTTCATTTATCAACTGACAAAACTGCCAAAAGAAGAATGGGAGCATTTTATTCATTGGGCGGAGGATTATGAATATCATAAATTAGAATTACCAAGGCCTGATGTTGTAATTTATTTGGATGTTCCGCCGGAGATTTCCCAGGCTTTGCTTAGCACACGTTACCAAGGTGATGAGACAAAAAAAGATATTCATGAAAGAAATATGAATTTTTTAATGCAATGCCGTGAAGCTGCATTGTATAGTGCTGAAAAATTAGGTTGGAATGTCATTTCCTGCGCTGATAACGGAACAATGAAATCCATTGAAGCGATTCATAAAGAAATTATGGATAAACTTACAATATAAAATCATAGAAGAGGAATCTAAAAACGATGGTCTATGTATTTTTAGCAAATGGTTTTGAAGAAATGGAAGCAATCGCACCCATTGACCTGCTGAGAAGAGCAGAGCTAAAAGTGATAACGGTTGCGGTCGGGACAGATACTACCATGGTCACAGGTGCCCATGGCATACGTATTCATGCCGACATTACAGAACAGCAGGTAGACTGCACTGGCATAGAAATGGCTGTTCTGCCAGGAGGTATGCCGGGAACCTTGCATTTAGAGCAGTCTGCTGTTGTACAAACTGTTTTAAAGCACTGTAAACAACAAAATATCCCGATAGGAGCTATTTGTGCTGCGCCGTCTATTTTAGGTCATATGGGATTACTCCGTGGCATCACGGCTACCTGTTTTGAAGGATTTGAAACACAGTTGACAGGTGCAAACTATTCTCCGCAGCATGTATGCTGTGACCAAAATGTCATTACTGCCAGAGGTGCCGGTGTTTCTGTTGAGTTTGCCTTGAAATTAGTAGAGGTGTTATGCGGTGCGTCTAAAGCCAATTTATTGAGGAAGTCGATACAATGTATGTGAAAAATCCAAAAGAAAATATCAAAGAACTGAAAAAAAATTTACGGCTGAAATACCGAAATATCAGAGAGACGATGCCTCCTGCAAAAAAAGGAAAGATGGACGCTCGTATTCGCAGGCATTTATTTGATTTACCGGAATATCATGAAGAAAGCACTGTTTTTGTATATATCAGTAAATCCATAGAAGTGGATACGTTTTCGATTGTAAAAAGAGCCTTGGCTGACGGAAAGTTAGTTGCTTCTCCAAGATGTGTACCGGGTACGTTTGAAATGGAATTCTATTATATTCGTTCTTTGGATGATTTGGAAGAGGGAACTTTTGGCGTTTTGGAACCAAAACACAAACAATGCAAGTTGGTTACGGATTTATCACATGGCTTTTGTATTGTACCGGGACTATGCTTTGATGCAAAGGGATACCGTTTGGGTTACGGTAAAGGTTATTATGACCGATTTTTATCCGAATTTAAGGGCGTAACAGTGGGCATTTGTTATACAAGCTGTGTGCAGTATGGATTGCCCCATGGATATTTTGACCGTCCGGTAGATATTCTGGTAACCGAAAATTACATTCGCAGAACTGAGAAAAAACAGTAAAGGAGGAATATTATGCGTGATGAACAACATCCAAATCAAGATGAAGCTAACATTCCTGACCAAAATAAACAGACTGATTCTTTGGAAGAAAGTCTAAGAGAGTATCAAGAAAGAAAACGTCAGGAGTTTCAGCTTAATATTTCAGGTTTAGATGATATTGGTGATGAGTCTCCTGAGATATATTCTAAAAAATCAGAATATGATGTAGAGCCTCATATGGCGGAAGAGATTGAAAGTCACAGCCATAATACTCCTAAAAAGGAATCTCAAGCATCACAACAGAATCTAAAGGCTCAGACCATGACAAAAGAGCAGAAAAAGAAAATGAAAAAACGCGACAGAAAAAATAAACGCATTTTTTTCTGGATGTGGATTGTCATGATTTTAGTCGTTAGCTTTAGTATTGCCCGCTTTGCAATGGTAAACATTAACGATATGCTTGCTGTTGGCAGAGATGATTCCGTTGTTCAAATTCAAATACCAAAAAATGCTACAGGTGAGCAAGTGGGTGAACTGTTAGCGAAAAGCGGTATTATCTCTAAACCAAGCTTTTTTGCTTTATACTCCAAAATAACAAAATCAGAGGGTCATTACCAATACGGTACGTATGAAATCAAAAAGAATATGGACTATGAAGCGATTATCAATCATATTCAGTCCAATGCCAACCGTTTGGATAATGAAACAACTCAGGTGACCATTACAGAGGGTATGAGCGTACGTCAAATTGCTCAGTTATTGGAAGAAAAAAATATTTGTACAGTGGATGAAGTTCTGGAAGCTGCAAATGATTCTGATTATTTTGATATTTATTCTGCTATTAACTCAATTACAAATGATAAAGATCGCTATTATCTGCTGGAAGGATATCTGTTCCCGGATACTTATGATTTCTATACCGGTGAAAATCCAACAGATGCCTTGAGCAAATTACTGAATAACTATAAAGATAAAATTACCCAAGAGATGAAAGATAAAGCTGCATCTATGAATATGACAATGGATCAAGTGATTACATTGGCATCTATGATTCAAGCAGAAGCTGCAAATGTGGATGATATGTACATGATTTCTTCTATCTTCCACAATCGTTTGAGAGATGGTGCGGAAAAAGGTGTTGCTACTTTAGACTCTGACCCAACCGTTTGGTATCCATACCACTCAAGAGAAGAAGTTCCTGCGGATCAAGTGGACAGCTTTAAGAGCCGATACAACACATATGACGTGCAAGGATTACCGCCGGGACCAATTTGTAACCCCGGTTTGGATGCAATCAATGTAGCGTTAAATCCAAAAACAACAGATTATTACTATTTCTGTCATAAAGATGGTCAAGCTTATTATTCTAAAACTTTAGAAGAGCACCAGCAGAAATTACAAGAACTTGGTCTTTCATAATAAAGGAGAATCATATTGGCTTACGAGAGAAGAAAAACAAAGGTAGAATTGCTTTCTCCCGCAGGTGACATGGAGTGCCTGAACATGGCTTTAACGTATGGTGCAGACGCCATATATTTAGCCGGACAGGAGTTTGGCATGAGGACTGCTTCAGCTAATTTTTCCAATGAACAATTGGCAAAAGCAGTACAAAAAGCTCATGAGAAAAATGTTCCTGTATTTTTAACATGCAATACATTGCCTCGGAATGATGAACTGGACAGACTGCCTGCTTTTTTGGAGGCTGCCCAAGCTGCCGGTGTAGACGCCATCATTGTTGCCGATTTGGGAGTCATGAATTTGGTAAAACAATATGCACCGAAAGTGGAGATTCATATTTCTACACAGGCCGGTATTGTGAACTATGCAATGGCAAATGCTTTATACGATATGGGAGCAAAACGCATTGTGCTGGCCAGAGAATTATCATTGGATGATATTGCACAGATTCGGGCAAAAATACCTGCGGATTTAGAAATAGAAACATTTGTACACGGTGCTATGTGCATGTCCTTTTCAGGCCGTTGCTTATTGTCCGCTTATCTGAATAATCGTGATGCTAACAGAGGAGATTGTTCTCAGCCTTGCCGCTGGGAATATGCGCTGGTAGAGAAAAAACGTCCCAATGAATATATGGATATTACGGAAGATAAACACGGTTCCTATATTTTTAATTCTCGTGATATGTGTATGATTGAACACATTCCTGAATTGGTGAAAGCGGGCGTATCCAGTATTAAAATTGAAGGCAGGGCAAAATCAGCTTATTATGTTGCTGTTACGACCAATGCGTACCGTCATGCCATTGATGCATATTTAGAGCATCCGAATCAGCCGCTTTCCCCTTGGATTGTGGAAGAGTTGGATAAAATCAGTCACCGTGAATACAGCACCGGTTTCTACTTTGGTCATGAACCGGGGCAGGTATACCATACGGGTGGTTATGTGCGCCATTATGATGTAATCGCGGTTTGTGAAAGCTGGGAAAATGGGATTTTAAAATTATTACAGAGAAATCGCTTTTTCCGCGGTGATGTAGCAGACGTTTTAGAACCCGGAGAGCAGCCTTTTGATATTTGTTTAGATGAGATTTACGATGAAAAAATGAATCCGATTGAATCTGCTCCCCATGCAACCATGACCGTATTTGCAAAATGCGAACGTCCCGTAAAACCGGGGGCGATTCTGAGAAAAGCCCGACTGAATTAATCACAAACTGCTGAGATTACTTTACACATCATGTTCAGTAATTTCGGTAGTTTTTTTATGCAAAAGATAGATTATTTAGGAGATTAAGAAAAACTAATTTTTAAAACAAGAGAAGTTACATTGACTTTTATGAGTGTGCGTTATATTATTATAAACAAGATATTTGTATGGTATAGTAGAGGGAATATGATATTATTGCAGTGATAGAAAAAGAAATATCTATTTTACCAAATAGGATAGTATTTGTAACGTATATGGAATGTGTACGAAAAAATTTAATCCGGTTGTAGAAATACTGTCAAGATATTTTCATCCATCTATGTGAAAATATTAGTGATTTTAGTGGTTTATAATTATGCTAGAAAAGAGGAAGAGAAATGAAAACAAGAAAAATCATTGGTGGAGTATTAAGTTGCCTTATGCTATGCGGTCTATTGGTGGGCTGCTCCGGTAGTAACAATTCTAGTTCCAATTCAAACTATAAAAAAGGTACTGTTACAGAAAGTAAATTTACCAGTGAATGGATGGGAATTCAATATACATTGCCAAATGATATGACAATGCTTTCAGAAGAAACCATTGCTTCTGGTTCTAAAGATAATATTCAAGTAGAAATGCAAGCATATCTAACAGATGCTCCTTCGACAAAAAATATTGGAATGCTGGCAGAAGACATATCCAAAGATACCTCTATGGATGAGAATAAATATATTGAACTGACAAAAACTCAAATGGAAAAGGCAATACCGGGTATCACATTTAGTGAACAAGGAAAGCGTACCATTGCAGGACAAGAATTTTACGAGTTGCCATATAGCTATACAAAGGATGTCAATGGAACTCAAACAACAATTACGCAAACCTTTTTATGCAAAAAGATAGAAGATAGAATGGTTTGTATTACGCTAACATATCCTGACCAAGAAACAATAGACCATTTGTTATCAGGCTTTTCTGAATTAAATGCGACAAATTCTCAGTGATAGATAAAAGAGCAGCTGTTTACAGGCTGCTCTTTTATTTTTTCAAAAGGAATCATTTCTGTATTTCACTGTAAAAAAGAGGAAGTTACATTGACTTTTTGGATACCTTATATTATAATAAACAAGATATTGACAGCGTATAGAAACAAAAGTCATAGGTAATGTTACAACAGAGAGGGAGCCAAAGTTCAAATGATGAATTTTGCTGAAAGGCGACCGTAACCAGCTTACTATGACAAGCCGGTTTCTTGCCTTTTGGCAGCGCTCTGCAGTGACGAGCCGCAGCGTTTTCCGCGTTAAGGAATTGAAAGTGGCGTTTAAAAAGCGCAATTTGGGTGGTACCACGGACTTTTCCGTCCCATGTTTATGGGGGAAGTCCGTTTTTTTATGCCAAAATTTTGATAAACCATATTTTGCTCAGAAGAAGAGAGAGGTTATTTGTATGGAATGGACAGGTTTAAATGAGTTAAGAGAACGCTTTTTGTCCTATTTTGAATCCAAAGGACATCTGCGTTTGCCGAGTTTTTCGTTAATCCCAAAAGATGACAACAGTTTACTGCTGATTAACTCCGGCATGGCGCCTATGAAAAAATATTTTACAGGAGAAGTAACGCCTCCTTCCAAACGTGTGACTACATGTCAAAAGTGTATTCGTACACCTGATATTGAACGTGTAGGTATCACTGCACGTCACGGTACTTTTTTTGAAATGCTTGGCAATTTTTCATTTGGCGATTACTTTAAACACGAAATTACAAAATGGGCTTGGGACTTTGTAATTAACGATTTAAAATTGCCGGAAGACCGTGTATGGGTTACCATTTATCAAGACGATGACGAAACATTTGATATCTGGACCAAAGAGGTTGGCGTATCTGCAGACCATATTGTACGTCTGGGGAAAGAAGATAACTTTTGGGAACATGGCGCAGGTCCGTGCGGCCCTTGTTCCGAATTATATTTTGACCGCGGTGAACAATACAGCTGCGGTTCTCCAACTTGCGGTGTTGGCTGCGAATGCGACCGTTATGTAGAATTTTGGAACTTAGTATTTACACAATTTGAAAATGACGGAAACGGAAATTATACACCACTCGAGCACCCTAATATTGATACAGGTATGGGACTGGAACGTTTGGCCTGTATTATGCAGGAGGTGGACAATCTGTTCCTCGTAGATACTGTACAGAATATTATGAAGCATGTAAGTAAAATTGCAGGCGTTCAATATGGAGACAGCGAGAAAACAGATATTTCCTTGCGCGTGATTACAGACCACATTCGAAGCACTACGTTTATGATTGGTGACGGTGTTATGCCCTCCAATGAAGGTCGCGGTTATGTACTGCGCCGTTTACTTCGTCGTGCTGCACGTCATGGACGCTTATTGGGAATACAGGATACTTTCCTTGCCAAAGTGGCTGAAACCGTAATTGATGAAAACAAGCAGGCTTATCCCGAGTTAGATGAAAAACGCGCTATGATTACAAAGTTGATTCGCGTAGAAGAAGAAAGCTTTGCAAAAACCATAGACCAAGGATTGCAAATTTTAGAAAAATTGATTGACCATGCAGAAAATAACTTGTTATCAGGTGAAGACGCGTTCCGTTTAAATGACACCTATGGATTCCCAATTGACTTAACCAAAGAAATATTGGCAGAGCGCGGTATGGCGGTAGCAGAAGATATTTTTTATCGTCTGATGAAAGAACAAAAAGAACGTGCCCGTGCTGCCAGAAAAAATGCAGGTGCAGATGCATGGGCAGGTGAAGAAGACATTCTTGAGGATTTGCCTGAGACAGCTTTTGTCGGTTATCAAACATTAGAAACAACAGCAAAAGTGTTGGCAATTGTAAAAAACGGAGAACGTGTTTCTTCTGCGAAAGAAGGAGACAGTGTCATTGTCATATTGAATCAAACTCCGTTTTATGCAGAAGGCGGAGGACAGGTCGGCGACACAGGTATTTTGAAAAACAGCGGCGCTTTGGTAAATGTGACGGATACCACAAAAAATCAGTCTAAATTGTTCCTTCACCATGCTTTTGTCGCAAAGGGCGAGCTGATTGTGGATGAAACTGTAACCGCAAGCGTTCATTCCATGCTGCGCCGTGATATTATGTGTAACCATACTGCCGCGCATTTGCTGCAGGCTGCACTGCGTAATGTTTTGGGTGACCATGTGGAACAAGCGGGACAAATGGTTAATGATAAAGAAGTTAGATTCGACTTTACTCATTTTTCCGCATTAACACCGGAAGAAATCACGAAGGTAGAACAAGAAGTGAATCTGATTATCAGACGCGCAATTGATGTAGAATGCCGAGAGATGCCCATTGAAGAAGCGAAAAAGTTGGGAGCAATGGCATTGTTTGGTGAAAAGTACGGAGATATTGTGCGTGTTGTATCTGTTGGTGATTATTCCAGAGAATTCTGCGGTGGTACACATGTGGATAATACTTCTAAAATCGGCATGTTTAAAATCGTATCAGAAAGCTCTGTAGCAGCCGGTGTACGCCGCATTGAAGCGGTAACGGGACAAGGAGTTATGAATCTGCTTAACAATTCTCTTGCGTCCATACAGCAGGCTGCAGATGTGCTGAAATTGAATAATCCACATGATTTGGTGAAAAAATCCGAGCAAATTATGGCTGAAATCAAGGACAAAGACAGAATCATTGAGTCACTGCAGTCAAAATTGGCTTCTATCCAAGTAGACGGTATGTTTGAAAATGCAAAAGAGATTAATGGTGTGACCGTAATTACTGCTCTATTTTCCGGCACAAGCAGCACAGGACTGCGCAATATGTGCGATAAAGTAAAAGAGCACAAATCTGATATCGTAGCTGTCTTTGCAGGTACTGATAACGGGAAAGCAACCATTGCGGCAGTTGTAGGTAAAGAAGCAATGGAAAAAGGAGCGCATGCAGGCAAAATTGTAAAGCAAGTGGCACAAATTGCAGGCGGAAACGGCGGAGGCAAGCCGGATAGTGCTATGGCAGGTGCAAAGAATTTAAACATGCTGGATGAAGCGTTGGCCGCAGTAGAAAAAATAGTATCTGAAATGGTAAAGGAATAAAAATTTGATTGGAGGTAATAAATATGGACTGCATTTTTTGCAAAATTGCAAATGGGGAAATTCCTTGTAAAAAAGTGTATGAAGATGAAAATGTGATAGCATTTCACGATCTTGACCCACAAGCGCCTACTCATGTTTTAATTATTCCGAAAATGCATATTGGTTCTGCAATGGAAATCAATGAGGAAAATAGTGGAATCATCGGACATATCTACGAGGTTGCGGCAAAAATATCAGGTGACCTCGGTCTTGAAAACGGATTCCGTATTGTAAATAATTGTGGTGAAGACGGAGGACAAACGGTTCATCATATTCACTTTCATTTACTTGGAGGTCGTTCCATGAAATGGCCTCCGGGCTGATTGTTTGTTTTTATGAAAAACATTTGGAAAGAAAAAGGAGTCATCACTATGGAAACCTATCGCATTCAAATTGGTGATTGCGTACGTCAGCTTCCAATTTGTCCGATTAATGAAAATTTATCCATTGCAGGCTTTGTTATGCTGGGAGATGTAGAATTAACAGAGGCTTGCGCAAAAGAATTATTAAAAATTTGTCCGGAACACGACATTATTGTAACTGCTGAGACAAAGGGAATCACTTTGGCACATGAAATGGCTCGTATTGGCTGTGGAGATTACATTGTTGCACGAAAAGGAATCAAAGCCTATATGCAAAATCCCGTGTCTGTAGAAGTAAAATCTATTACTACAGAAGATGTGCAGAAATTATATTTGGCAAAAGCTGATTACGATAAATTAAAAGATAAGCGTGTTCTCATTGTAGACGATGTTATCAGTACAGGAGAGTCTTTGGCAGCAATTCAGAGACTGCTTTCACAATTTTCGGTGAATATTGTAGGCAGTGCTGCTGTGTTGGCAGAAGGAGATGCCGCTGACCGTGACGATATTATTTTCGTACAGAAGTTACCATTGTTTTTTCACTCATAAGTGTTCCATATAAGCGCTCTAATTCATCGCTCCGTGAATCATTTGCTTTCATAGCGACAGAATTGGGGGAAATTAGAAATGTCCAGACCGTTTGCACTGATTGGTTTTGTTTACTTAGCCGTGCAAGCGGTCTCTATTTATTTTGGCAGTGGATTTGCATTTTTGGCCTCAGGCTGCTTTTTTCTTTTGTTTTTTCTATCACTGTTTGTAACAAAATTACGCACGTCCAAAGTAGTTCCAATTGCTTGTCTGGTAACTGCTGTTGCACTGAGTGCATATGCAGGGTACCATGTTTGGAAAATTGAACCTTTAGCGGAATTGGCGGAAAAAGATGCTTCTATTACGGGTACATTATGCGAATTGCCTTATGAAAATAACGGGAAATTTTATTATACGCTCCGCATAGATGAGATTGAAATAGAAGGTATGGAGCATCCCCACAATCCGGGAAAAATTATTATGACTACACGCAATGCGCTGGATATAGAACCGTATGGCTCCATCAGCGGTAAAGTGCATTTGTATCAAAGTTTTGGCTCCGAAGACGGATTTTCGGTTCGTCAGTACGATTACTCCAAACGCATTCATATGCGGGCGTATTTATATGAATATGAAGGATATTCTGTTTCACCGACTGCCGAAAAGCCGCCGTATTATTATGCGTTGTCCATTCGTAAAACAATGATGAACTCTTTGGACCGTTTGCTTCCAAAAGAAGAAGCCGGAATTATGAGGGCTGTTTTGCTTGGTGACAAAACCGGTTTGACCGATGAAATCAAATCAGATTTTAATGCTGCCGGTACCTACCATTTGTTGGTGGTATCCGGTCTGCATATGACCATTGTGTTTCAAGGTCTATTAAAACTCTTAAAGTTTTGTAAAATCCCTCATAAACTCAGTTGTGTCATCACGGCGTTTGGCGTTCTCAGTTTTATGGCGATTACAGGTTTTAGCCCGTCGGTACTGAGAAGCGGTATTATGAGTTTGTTGTTCCTGGCTGCGATGATATTTCACCGTAAAGCCGATTCTCTGAATTCACTGGGCATTGCTGTATTTCTCTTGTGTGTTATCAATCCGTACGCTGCTGCGGATTTTGGATTCTTGCTGTCCGTTACTTCAGCACTATCGTTAATTTTACTGTCAAAGCCAATACGTAAGTTTTTCTTAGACAGAACCAAAAGGGTCAAATATGGAAAAGCTTTCTTATACAGTATATTTTCTTCTGTCTCGTCCTCTTTGGCAGTCACTGCAGGTACACTGCCTCTTGTAATCATCGCATTTGTGACATTTTCTGTGATTTCATTTATTTCAAATCTTCTTATGATTTTTCCTACCACCATTATGCTCCCGATTACCGCGCTGGCGGCTTTGTTTGAATCTGTTCCGTCGCTCAGCCTTCTGGCAAAACCATTTGCACTGGTGGGAGGGTTAATTGCAAAATATTTGATTTTTGTCGCACATTGGATTGCAAAGATTCCGTTTTCTCTTATTTCCTCCGATTATGAATTTATCATGCTTTGGCTTGCTATGACTATGCTGCTGTTTGCGTTTGCAATCTTCTTGGCGAAAAGAAAAATCTTGATTCGTACGGTGCTGACATTATCCTCGATTTTGCTGATTGCCGGCATATTTTCTTATCAACTTTCCAACCATTCTACAGCAAGAGTTTCTATTTTAGATGTGGATGATGGTATTTCTGTTGTTGTGACTGCGAACCATCAAACAGCAATTATCGGCTGCAACGCTTACAGTGACTATACTGCCTATCAATATTTAAAAGGACATGGCATACACCATATTGACTATTTGCAGCCGCTGTCCGACGAAACAACGGAATATCAGAATTTAGCCAAACTCAATGAACAGTTTCAAACAAAAAATTTAATATTGCCAAACGGACAATATTTTGCGGGAGATTTGGAAAAATCACTTGAAGAAGTGGAGAAAATTTCGTATTATGAAAAGAGTGCCAAAACAATTCTCAATGATGATGTAACAATTGAACTGTATTCTGATGCAAAAGGAAGTTATACGGTTTTAATGGTAAAAGAGATACGTATCTTGATTCTTTCTTCAGAATATGATTTGGCTAATATTGATTTAGATTTAAACGACATTGACATATTAATTACCGATACCGTTCCACAACATGCTGAATATTTACAATCTTTTATTACAGTACTTTCTATGGAGGAACAATCCATGGCTGATTCAGTAAAGAAAATGGATATGGGAAATGTACAGCTGTACGCAACGGCAGGGAGAGGTAATGTTCATATTGATATTGAAAATGACAGAAATATTACACTAAGGAGGGGTTCCGGTGGCTGAGTACACAGAGCAGGAGCTGAAAAAGAGTATAGAACAAGGAAATTTCAGCAATGTGTATTTTTTCTATGGTGAAGAAAAAATGCTGATGGAATCCGCAGTAAAAAAATTGGTTCATCAGGCAACAGGGAATCAATTTTTGGATTTTAATTACCAAAATTTTGATGGCGCTTTTGCAGATGCGCAAGAAATTGTGCGTGCTGCGGAAGGGCTGCCGTTTATGGCAGATTATAAATGCGTCATTGTGAATGATTTTAATGTTGAAAAACGCGACTCGGCAGATATGGAAGAAATCAAGGAGTTGATTAAAAATCCTCCCGAAAGCTGTGTGTTGATTTTTTATTTATCCAATTTGGACTTTAATGTAAAACGTCCCGGCAAATGGGGCAGTTTTATCACAGCGGTGAATAAAACGGGGATTACGGTCAATTTCAAACGGAAAACCAACTCCGAACTGGAAAAATTGCTATGTTCCGCAGCACAAAAAAGAGGTTGTACCTTGAGCAAACAAAATGCTGCCCATATTCTGTTTTTAAGCGGAAATGATTTGCAAACACTATACAATGAAATAGAAAAACTATGTGCATATACAAAAGAAGGAGAAATTACAAAAGAGGCCATTGACTTGAATGTGGTCAGGAATTTTGAAACAACGGTTTTCCTTTTGGCAAATGCAATTGTAGCGGGTAATTACAGTAAAGCGTATGAACTGTTGGATATTTTATTTTATCAAAATGAAGAACCCATTGCCATATTGGCGGTTTTGGCCACTTCCTATGTAGATATGTATCGTGTCCGCGCCTGTATACAAAGCGGACAAGCGGTATCGACCCTGTCGCAGTATTTTGATTATAAAGGGAAAGAATTTAAATTAAAAAATGCAGAACGGGACAGTGCAAATTTATCTATGTCAGTATTGAAAGGCAGTTTGCAATTGTTATTGGATACAGATGTTGCATTAAAAAGCTCCCGTACAGATAACCGCATTATCATGGAACAGTTATTGGCAAAGCTATTAATGGTATCGGGAAAAGGGGAGTAGACTTGATTGTTGTAAAAGAAGCCATTATTGTTGAGGGAAAGTATGATAAAATAAAATTATCATCCTTTATTGACGGAATGATTATTGAAACCCGCGGCTTCCGAATTTTTAAAGATAAAGAGCAAATGGCATTGATTCGCAAAATGGCAGATGCCAGAGGATTGTTGATTTTAACAGACAGCGATTCTGCCGGCTTTTTGATTCGGAATTATTTAAAAAGCTGTATTGCTCCGGATAAAATCAAACATGCTTATATTCCGGACATTTTGGGAAAAGAGCGACGTAAAACATCTTACTCCAAAGAAGGAAAACTGGGGGTAGAAGGAATAGAAAAGCAACTTTTAATTCGTGCTTTGGAGAAAGCCGGTGTTGTTGTAAATCAAGAGACAATATCCGAAAATAAAGAATATGTCAGACAGGTAACAAAACAAGATTTTTTTGAATGGGGTTTAACAGGGAGAGATGAAAGCAATCAAAAGAGAAAACAGGTACTGAAACAATTAAAGTTACCCGAACATTTGACTACCAATGCCATGATAGATGCAATCAATAGTTTTATGTCATATGAGGCGTTCTTACTTGAGATACAGCGTTTCAATCAACAAGGAGAGTAATATGGTAATTGCTGCAGTTGAAATCAAATTGTATCTGCCTTGGGTTCATTCCTTAAAAGAAAAACGAATGGCAGTAAAGAGTGTTTTGCAAAAAACGCAGCATCATTTTCATGTTTCTGCTGCTGAAGTTGATTATCAAGAAGTACAGCAATCGGCAGCAATTGCCTTTGCCGTTGTCACTTGTACGGTAGGGCAAGCAGACCAAATGCTGCAGAATATCATAGATTACGTCCAAGCGCATACACAGGCGGAAATCACAAATATAGACAGAGTGATTTACTAAATTTCTCATAGCTTGACGGACGTATCAGAATCCGTTATGATGAAAGAAAGAATCACATAAAATAAAGGGGTGCACAATCATGAGTGAGCCATATGATAAAGAAAAATCAAAAAAGAATGCATCTCGCTTAAAAGAAATTATTCTTACTTTGCGTAAATATCACTTGCACCGTGGATTTACACCGCAAAAGTTATATGGAATACTGGAAGATTTAGGTCCTACTTACGTAAAAATTGGTCAAATTCTTTCCATGCGGCAGGACATGCTTCCAAAAGCTTACTGCGATGAATTGACAAAACTGCGTTCCAATGTAAAACCTTTGGATTTCCAGGAAATTTGCGCCGTGTTAGATGAAGAATACGGCTGTTCTTATAAAGAAAAGTTTGCTCAAATTGATGAAAAACCACTGGGTTCTGCTTCCATTGCGCAGGTACATTCTGCTACATTAATCAATGGACAACAGGTTGTGATTAAAGTACAAAGACCTAATATTTACGAAACGATGTCCAAAGATATTACCATTTTAAAACGTGCAATCAGTATGGTGAAAATGGTAAGCAGCATTGGAAATGTAATGGATTTAAAAGCGGTCATTGATGAAATATGGAATACAGCCAAAGAAGAGATGGACTTTTTATTGGAAGCGAAACATATGGACCGTTTTGCTGAATTAAACAGCGGTATCAGTTATATTACGTACCCAAAAGTATATCATGACCTTACGACAAAGCATGTTTTGGTAATGGAACGTATTCATGGCATCCCGGTGGATAAAATGGACAAGCTGAAAGAATTGGGATACGATATGAATGAAATAGGTCAAAAACTGGCTGAAAATTTTGTAAAACAAATTCTGGACGATGCCTTTTTCCATGCAGACCCGCATCCGGGCAATATTTGGATTATGGACGGTAAAATTGCTTGGTTGGATTTTGGAATGATGGGAAAGCTGACAGGACGTGATAAAGAGTTGTTTCGTTCTGCCGTAACTGCAATTGTAAACAATGATATTTATCAGTTAAAAAATGTATTTTTAACTTTAGGTACTGCCAAACAACCCATTGACCACGCTTTGCTGTATACAGATGTGGATGAAATGGTTTCACGTTATGGTAATTTGGAATTGGGAAATATGAATTTGGGCGTAGTGTTCCAAGAGTTTATGCATGTGGCAAACAAGCATCACATTTTGCTGCCGCAAAGCGTTACCATGTTGGGAAGAGGCGTTATGACCATTGAAGGTGTACTGCGTTTTTGTGCACCTGATATTAATTTGCTGCAAATTCTGGCAACAGCAATATTTCCGCTGACGCAGGAAGCAGCGCCGCCGGA
>UQNI01000035.1 GCA_900542375.1 uncultured Oscillospiraceae bacterium
ATAGATAAAAATCATATTTCCGCCAATGCTGTTTTGCCTGCGTTATTATGCCGCGCAAGTAAACAGTATCCCGATTATACAAAATTAAGCCAGCGCCTTTCCGAATTATACGGCGCAAGCCTCAATGCAGAGGTGCAAAAATTGGGGGATACGCAATTATTGAGTATTTCTACTGTAGGATTGGCAGACCAATTTACACTAAACGGAGAATCTGTTTCAAAAGAACTGGCTGAATTGATGTGCAGTATTATTTTTGACCCTCCGTTTGAAAACGGTACGTTCCGTCAGGAAGATTTTAATCAAGAAATACGCCAAACAATTGAATTGATTGATTCAGAATTCAATGATAAACGTATCTATGCAAAGCATCGCTGCGAAGAAATTATGTGCGATAAAGAGCCATATGGTATTCCGCGTTTTGGTTCCAAAGATGCAGTACGCGCATTGCAGCCAAACGATTTAAAAGAGGCTTGGTCTTATCTGATTTCCCATGCTCGCATTCGTATTATGGCATTGGGCAACTGTAATCCTGACTTGGTATTCCAAGGGTTTCAAACAGCATTTGAAAAAGTGGACCGCAGCCAGGTGGTTACTTGTTCTTCTGATATTGTTACAGATGTAACAGAGGTAAAAGATATCAGCGAAAGTATGGAAGTGGCACAATCTAAATTGGTTATGGGTTTCCGTACTCAAATTGCCGCACCGCAAAAAGAAATTGTTGCAGCAAAATTAATGACTGCAATGTTCGGTGGCACACCCCATTCCAAACTATTTTTAAATGTTCGTGAAAAGATGAGCCTTTGTTATTATTGCGCAGCCAGATACAACAGCAACAAGGGCATTATGACTGTGGAAAGCGGCGTAGAGACCCAGAATATTGAAGCTGCCAAAAATGAGATTCTAAATCAACTGGAAGAGATGAAACAAGGTAACTTTACAGAGGAAGAACTTCAATCGGCAAAATTGAGCGTATGTAACAGCTATCGTACCATAGGCGATTATTTGGGCAGTACCGAAAGCTGGTATATCTCCCAAATTTTTATGCCGGATACGCAAACTCCGGAACAGGCTGCGGAGGAAATCAGTAAAGTAACTCGCGAGGAAATCATTGCAGCCGCACAAAAAGTAACATTGGATACCATTTACCGTTTGGTTGGAACTGAAGAGGAGTGATATTATGTCTTTACAAACCATTACAGGAAAACGTGTCGGAGACACTTACTATAAATTAGAACACCCATCCGGCTTAACTGTTTTTATTTATCCAAAAGAAAACAGCAATTCTACGTATGCGGTATTTGGAACCAAATACGGTTCTGTTGACAATCAATTCCGCCGTTCTGACGAAGATACTGTTCATACAGTACCGGAGGGCATTGCGCACTTTTTAGAGCATAAATTATTTGAAAGTGAAGATGGGGATGCTTTTGCGCGTTATGCAAAAACAGGCGCTTCCGCTAACGCATACACTTCCTTTGATATGACTTGCTATTTATTTTCCTGTACGGAAAATGTAGAAGCATCTTTGGAAATCTTATTGGACTTTGTCCAGTCTCCTTATTTTACGGAACAAACCGTACAAAAAGAACAGGGGATTATAGGACAGGAAATCCGCATGTATGACGATGACCCTCAATGGCGTGTGATGTTTAATTTACTGGGTGCTTTATATCACACACATCCTGTTAAAATTGATATCGCGGGAACTGTTGAAAGTATTTCTCACATTACCCCTGAATTGTTGTATCAATGTTACCATACTTTTTATGACCTGCATAATATGGCTTTATGTGTGGCGGGTAATATTGATAAAGAAACCGTATTAAAACTGGTTGATCAATATTGTAAACCGGCCGAGCCGTTTGCTGTAGACCGTGTGTTTGAAGAAGAACCACGCAGCGTTGTAAAGGGTAAAGTAACACAAGCATTATCTGTTGCAACGCCTTTATTCCAATTCGGCTTTAAGGAAGAGGCAGGTAAAAACAGAAGAACTGTGAAAGAGTTGGCTGCTGTGGAGCTATTGCTGGAAATTTTAGCTTCGGAAGCATCTCCTTTGTTCCGTGAATTGCAGCAATCCAACTTAATCAATGAATCCTCCTTCAGTTATGAATTTTTTGAAGGTCCCGGCTATGCGAGTGTTATTTTTGCAGGGGAATCAAAAAATCCTGACCAAGTTGCAGAATGTATCAAAAAAGAAGTAAATCGCTTAAGAAAAGAAGGCATTCCAAAGGCGGATTTTGAAAGAGCAAAGAAAGCAATCTACGGACGAAATGTAGCGGCTTTGAACAGCTCAGAGACAATTGCAAACTGCTTAATCGCACTTTCTTTTTCCAACCGTGAATTATTTGAATATATTGACGCATTGGCAGAAATTACACTGGAAGAGGTAACTGCAAGTTTGCAGACGCATATGTTGGAACAATATGCAGCCTTGTCCATCGTTGAGCCGATTACCCCTATGGAGGAAGCAAAATAATGAGTCATGTGGAATTCCCAGGTTTGGGTTGGAGTTTTGACATCAACTCAACCGCTTTTTCGATTGGATCCTTTGAAATCAAATGGTACGGATTGCTCATTGCAACAGGATTTTTATTAGCGGTAATCTATGCAATGGTCATGTGTAAAAAAATGAATATTAACCGTAGCAGATTACTGGATACAATCATTGTCGGATTAATTGCAGGCGTCATCGGCGCCCGCTTATATTATGTTATCTTTTATCCGGGTGATAAATTTATCAAAGACCCAATCAGTATTTTCTATATCCATGAAGGTGGATTGGGCATATATGGCGGTATTATAGGCGCCTTATTGGTTGGCGGTCTGTTTGCCAAATTCCGAAAACAAAATGTGCTTGCGGTACTGGATATCGGTGTGCTCGGCTTTTTGATTGGACAAGCAATCGGACGTTGGGGAAATTTTGTCAACCAAGAAGCATTTGGTGGACCGACCTCTTTGCCTTGGGGAATGGTGAGTGAAAATACTCTGGCGGTTTCGCCGGATTCCCCTGTACATCCTTGCTTTTTTTATGAATCCATGTGGTGTGTACTGGGATTCATCGTACTTCATATTTTTACTACAAAATTCCGTCAATACGACGGACAAACCTTTTTATTATATCTTATCTGGTACGGAACAGGCAGATTTTTTATCGAAGCACTGAGGACAGATAGTTTGTATGTGCCGTATCTTCCGATTAAAGTTTCTCAGTTGGTGGCCGTTGTAACGATTTTGGCTGGTATTGTTCTTCTTATTGTATTCCGAAATCGAAGAATTTTGGCAGGATGCGGACTCAAGCAAGTCATGGCTGCAAATGTAGAACGAGTTGCTGCCATGAATCCTCTATCTAAGTTCGAGCCTGCAGAGAAAAAAGACCGCCGTAAAAAAGAAACGGACCATAAAGAACACAAAGATTCTCATGATACCCAAAAAGAGCATGTTTCAAAAACAGTAAAAGAGGAATCAACCGTGCAGGAAAAAACGTCTCCCGTTTCAATGGAACCACAGGAAAGCGTTTCCGCAGAAGAACAAGCAGATAACGAAATTGAAGTGAACAATCAAGTGATTCATGAGATTATCGACAATCAGTCTACGGAAGAAACAACCAAACAAGCAGATGAAAAAGACAACAAAGGAGCAAATCAAAATGGCGACAATCATTAATGGAAAAGAAGTATCTGCAAAAGTAAAAGAGCAAGTTGCAGAAGAAGTAAAACAACTGAAAGACAAGGGGATTCATCCCGGTTTGGCAGTTGTGATTGTTGGTGAAGATCCCGCTTCCAAAACATACGTAAAAAACAAAAAGCTTGCATGTCAGGCAGTTGGAATTCATTCGGAAGAATACGCGTTACCGGCAGAGACCACGCAAGAAGAATTATTGGATTTGGTACACAAACTAAACGAAAAACAAGATATAGACGGTATTTTGGTGCAGTCTCCTTTGCCAAAAGGTCTGGACGAACAATTGGTGATTGAAAATATCAATCCTGCAAAAGATGTAGATGCGTTTCACCCTGTGAATGTGGGACGTATTATGATTGGTGATTACAGTTTTTTGCCATGTACTCCTGCTGGCGTTATTGAGCTGATTCATTCCACAGGTGTTTCTATTAAAGGAAAACGCTGTGTTGTTATTGGCAGAAGCAATATTGTAGGTAAACCAATGTCTATGCTTCTGCTACATGAACACGGTACCGTGACCATATGCCATAGCCGTACTGAAAATTTAGCAGAAGTTTGCAGTCAGGCGGACATTTTGGTAGCTGCGGTGGGAAAAGCAAAATTTGTGACTGCAGATATGGTAAAGGACGGGGCAGTTGTGATTGACGTTGGCATGAACCGTGATGAAAACGGAAAATTGTGCGGAGACGTTGATTTTGATGCGGTAGAGAAAAAGGCATCTTTTATTACTCCTGTTCCGGGCGGAGTTGGTCCAATGACCATTGCAATGTTACTGAAAAATACAGTGACTGCTGCAAAACAAAGAGCAGGTATTGCTCAGTAAAATTGTGTTATATTAATGGGGTATGCAATATGGATTACCTTTTAAAAATGGTAAATTCTCCGGAAGATTTGCGTAAAATACCTGTTCGCAAACTTCCTATGCTTTGTCATGAAATTCGTGAAAAAATAATAAGTGCTGTTTCGGACAACGGCGGTCATTTGGCTTCCAATCTTGGCGTAGTGGAACTTACGGTTGCGCTCCACCGTGTATTTGATGTGCCCAATGACGCGATTGTCTGGGATGTAGGACATCAATCTTATGCGCATAAAATCTTAACGGGAAGAAAAGACGATATCAGCGGTTTAAGAACCAAAGACGGCATTTCCGGTTATCCAAAACGCAGTGAAAGCAAATACGATGCGTTTGATGTTGGTCATGCCAGCACTTCTATTTCTGCTGCTTTGGGTATTGCGCAGTCAAAACGTTTGCATAAGCGGGACGACCATGTCATTGCAGTCATTGGAGACGGCGCGTTAACAGGCGGCATGGCGTATGAAGGACTAAACAATGCGGGCAGATATACCAGAAACTGCTATAAGAATTTTATTGTTATTTTAAATGATAATAAAATGTCCATTTCCCGCAACGTGGGTTCCATGTCTCGCTATCTTACAAGCATCCGTACAGAGCCGTCCTATTTGCAGGCAAAAGGAAATGTGGAAAAAGCTCTGGACCATTTGCCTGTGATTGGTGCGCCTATGTATCGTGTAGTAAAAAAATCAAAGAAAATTGTAAAACAAATGCTTTACAATACCACAATTTTTGAGGATATGGGCTTTGCTTACTATGGTCCGTTTGACGGTCATGATGTAGAAAACTTAATTCATGTACTGGAAAATGCAAAACGTATGCATCAGCCTGTACTGCTGCATATGGTTACCAACAAGGGAAAAGGATATGCATTCGCGGAAGAACGCCCGGATACGTTCCACGGCGTTTCTAAGTTCGATGTGGCAACAGGAGAAGGTTCCGCTGTGTCGGGGGAATCGTTTTCCAATACATTCGGAGAGCATATTTGTAAACTGGCAGAAGAAAATGACCAAATTTGTGCCATTACTGCTGCAATGCAAACAGGTACGGCATTAAACGAATTTGGTATTCGGTTCCCCAAACGCTTTTTTGATGTGGGCATTGCGGAGGAACATGCCGTTTGTTTTGCAGGCGGTTTGGCGGCAGGCGGTTCGTTGCCTGTATTTGCGGTTTATTCTACATTTTTGCAGCGCGGGTATGACCAAATCATTCATGACGTGGCAATTCAGAACGTAAAAGTGATATTTGCCATAGACCGTGCGGGTATTGTGGGAGAGGACGGAGAAACACATCAAGGTGTATTCGATGTTGCGTTTTTGAATACAGTACCAAATTTAACTGTATATTCTCCTGCGTATTATTATGAACTGCGTATGGATTTGGATGCAGCCGTAAAAGAATGTGACGGCGCTGTTGCAGTTCGCTATCCGAGAGGAAAAGAGTTATACAAACCGTCTGATTTTCAAATAACGGGAAATTCCTTTGACTGCTACGGAGATGAGTCGGCAGAACATGTGATTGTTACATACGGACGTATTTTTTCCAATGCGTGTCTTGCTTTGGAAGAACTAAAAAGTCGTGGAATATCTGTGCGTATTATCAAATTAAACCGTATAAAACCTGTTGACAAAGCGGCTGTTTTGGAGGCTGCAAAGGCAAAACATCTATACTTTTTTGAAGAAGGAATTCAGCAAGGCGGCTTGGCAGAACATTTTTATTTTTTGCTGCATGATACTGAGTTTAAAGGGAGTTATCATGTAACCGCCATTGACAATCAATTTGTAAAACAAGCTACCATGAAAGAGGCGCATCAACTGCTGAAACTGGATAAAGACAGCATGGTAGAAACCATAGTATCGGAGTGCACATTGTGAGTGAGAAAAAACGCTTAGACTGTTTATTATTTGATATGGGATTGGCTGAAAGCAGAGAAAAAGCCAAAACGTTAATCATGATGGGACAAGTTTATGTGGACAATCAAAAGTCTGATAAGCCCGGAACGCCTGTCTCGGAAGATGCAAAAATTGAAGTGCGCGGCGGCGGATTGCCTTATGTCAGCCGCGGCGGATTAAAACTGGAAAAAGCCATGCATACCTTTGATATTTCATTGAAAGATAAAATTTGTATGGATATTGGCGCTTCCACCGGCGGATTTACCGATTGCATGCTGCAAAACGGTGCGAAAAAAGTATATTCCATTGACGTTGGTTACGGACAGCTTGCGTGGAAATTAAGGACAAACCCGAATGTGGTAAATCTGGAACGTACCAATATACGCTATATCACTCGAGAGCAAGTGCCTGATGATATTGATTTTGCCAGTGTAGATGTTTCTTTTATCTCTTTGACTTTGGTTCTGCCTGTTGCCTACCAATTTTTGTCCGAACAGGGTGAAATGGTGTGCTTAATCAAACCGCAGTTTGAAGCAGGCAAAGAAAAAGTAGGGAAAAAAGGCGTTGTACGTGACTCTGCCGTGCATAAGGAAGTCATTGAAAAAATTCATAATTTTGTTTTGGAACAGGGCTTTTCTGTCATTGACATTACCTTTTCTCCCGTGAAAGGTCCTGAGGGAAATATTGAATATTTAATTTATATTCGTAAATCGGAACATCCTGAAGATATGTCTCATACGGATATTTCATCCTTGGTTGCGCAATCACATCAGCAATTAAATGGCGGTGAATCATAATGAAACTTGCAGTTATCCCAAACTTGAGCAAAAAAGATGCTCGTAAATATACTTTGCAAAGCATTGATATTTTACATCGTCTTGGCGCCGAGCTTTTCATGCATGATGAAATGCAACAGGAATTTGCACAGCAGCCGGTTAGTTTTTATCAGGAAATTGAGGAACTGATTGAACACTGTGATATCGTTATCGCCATCGGCGGAGACGGTACGATTATACATGCTTCCAAATATGCTTCGGCTGCGAATAAACCGGTACTTGGCATTAATGTTGGTCGTCTCGGTTATGTTGCAGGGTTGGAAACCAATGAACTGTGCAGTTTGGAGCGTCTGATGGACGGAGACTACACGGTGGAAGAACGTATGATGCTTGAAGTTTCGTTTTACCAAAACGGTAAAAAACAAACGTATCAAGTATTAAATGATGCGATTGTCGCACGTGGTTCTTTATCCCGCATTTTGGATTTAACCGTTTCGTATCAGCATGAAACCGTTTGCCAATATCGAGCTGACGGTCTGATTGTAAGCACTCCTACGGGTTCCACCGCTTATTCCTTTTCAGCTGGCGGTCCTGTTATGGATCCCACAATGGAAGGTATTCTGCTAACGCCCATATGCCCCCATTCTATATTTGGTCGCACAGTTGTATTTGGTGCGGATACGGAGTTGTTTATATCTGCAACATCTCAGTACAACAGCGATATGATTTTAACCCTCGACGGAGACTGTGTGGCGCATATGGAAGAAAATGAAGTAATACAAATCAAACGTTCTTCATTGACTACAAAGCTGATTAAATTAAAACATCGCAATTTTTATGAAGTCGCCAGAGAAAAGCTTGGTGAAAGGAGTACTTCCAATGAAAGCGAAACGTCACGCTAAATTGCTGGAATTAATTCATAACAATGATATTTATACACAGGAAGATTTAATGAGACATCTGCAGTCGGCAGGATTTGACGTCACACAAGCAACCGTTTCCAGAGATATCAAAGAGTTGCGTCTTGTAAAAATGCTTTCCGGAAATGGGAAGTACAAATATTCTACGGGAAAAGAACCGACAAGACCAACACCGCCCAAATTTGACTCATTATTTGCAGATGCCATTGAATCCATTGAACCTGCAATGAACATGATTGCAGTAAAATGTATGCCGGGTATGGCACAGGCCATTTGTGTTGCTTTGGAAGCAATGTATTTGTCAGGCATTGTAGGTACGTTAGCCGGAGATGATACCATTTTTATTTTATGTAAAGATATCGTAGCGGCCAATGAAACAACCGTTCAATTAAAGAATATTATGCGTGGGTAGGTGAATGCTGTGCTTTCACAATTATATATTGAAAATGTTGCAGTCATTGAAAAAGCAACCATTGAATTTCATAAAGGATTCAATATCTTAACAGGCGAAACCGGCGCAGGAAAATCTATTATCATTGATTCCATGCATGGTATTTTGGGAGAACGCACATCCAAAGATATGGTTCGAAGTGGGGCGGAGTCTGCTTTTGTCAGCGGATTGTTTACCGACTTAACCGAACAAGCAATCAATAAGCTGCAGGAACTGGGTTTTGAACCGGAAGAGGATGGTTCTGTTTTGATTCACAGAACCATTCAGGCAGAAGGAAAAAGCACTTGCAGAATCAATGGACGTCCTGCTACCGTTTCCGCTTTAAAAGAACTGGGAAAAACATTAATGAATATTCATGGTCAGCATGAAAGTTATCATTTGCTTTCTCCCGAACTCCATATTCATTATATTGATGAATCGGGTGATTTAAACACATTGGTAAAGGAATATCGCAGTGTGTATCAGGAGTTAAAACAGATTCAGTCTGAAATAGGAGCACATGCAACCGACGAAACGGAAAAGCTGCGCCGTATTGATTTGCTGACGTATCAAATTGAAGAATTGGAACAAGCCAATTTGCGTGAAAATGAAAAAGAAGAATTAATGGAGCGCAAAACCACAATGATGCACGCTGAGAAAATTGCTTCTGCCATTACCGCAGCAAAAGCTGCTCTTGACGGAGATGAATCTTTTGATGGTGTTTTGTCTACGCTGACTGCAATTACCGCTTCTTTGCAGGACTCCGAGCAATATTTACCTGCATTAAATCCAATCATTCAAAAATTACACGAATTATCTTATGGGTTGGAAGATGTTAGTGATGCTTTACGGGAGCAGGAATCCCAAATGGAATTTGATGCATCCGAACTGCTTGAAATCGAAACTCGTTTGGATTTATTATACCGCTTGTCAATTAAATACGGACAAACAACAGAGGAAATGTTAGCGTTTTTGGAAAAATGCAGACAAGAATTGAATCAAATCAATCATTCCGAAGAAACGTTGATTCAATTAAATGAAACGTATGAAATCTTGAAGGAAAAGGCGATTCAGTTAGCAAAAACATTGTCTGACAAACGTAAAAAAACGGCAGAGCAATTTACAAAAAAAGTGAAGCATGAATTACAGTTTTTGAATATGCCCGGCATTGAGTTTCAGGTAGAGCAAGAGAGAGTTCCGCTTAACAGCAACGGCTGTGATAAGATTCAGTTTCTTATTTCAGTCAATCCGGGAGAGCCCGCAAAACCCATTGCCAAAATAGCATCGGGCGGTGAATTGTCCCGTATTATGCTGGCTATACAGACTGTGCTGTCTGCCCATGATGATTTGGACACTATGATTTTTGATGAAGTCGATACAGGAATCAGCGGCAGTGCAGCCCAAAAGGTAGGTTTAAAATTGCACGAAGTTTCCAGATACGCTCAGGTGATATGTATTACACATTTGGCACAAATTGCTTGTTTGGCCGATTATCATCTTCTGATTCAAAAACAGGTTACAGAAAATAAAACCTATACGCAGGTAATACCATTGAGCAAGGAGGCTCAAATAAAAGAAATTGCTCGTATGATTGGCGGTCAGGCAATCACACCACTGTTACTGCAGAATGCACAAGAGATGATTGATTCTGCAAAACAGCTGAAATCGTAAGCAATTTGTTCGGCCATTTGACTTGACAATGCAAATCTGTTTCATTATAATATTTTATTAATAGCGTTGATGGAAAAAAGTAGGGTTACTGTTACCGGTACAGAGAATTTGCGGTTGGTGTGAGCAAATCCAGCGGTAACCTGAACATACATTCCTGAGCTGCTGTCCTGAACTTATCATCAGTAGGGACATGCCGTGTCTGCACGTTACAGCTAAGGTATGTTTTCATACCTGTAAGGCCATGCTTGTGAGAGTATGGTAAACTGAGGTGGTACCGCGATTGATTCGCCCTCTGCATAACTTGCAGGGGGCTTTTTTATATCCCTGCAAAAGACGTCATAAATTGTAATTTAGGAGGTTATTATGGGAGTTTTTGATCAACTACAGGAAAGAGGATTAATTGCCCAAACAACAAACGAAGAAAAAATTAAAGAATTGCTGAACAATGATAAAGTAACATTTTACATTGGTTTTGACCCTACCGCAGATAGTTTGCATGTAGGCCATTTTGTGCAAATCATGGTCATGTCTCACTTGCAAAAAGCGGGACATACTCCAATTGCGCTGTTTGGCGGAGGAACCGGTATGGTGGGGGACCCATCAGGAAAAACTGAAATGCGTAAAATGCTGACAAAAGAAGAGATTGCACATAATATCAGTTGTTTTCAAAAGCAAATGTCACGCTTGATTGATTTTTCAGATGGAAAAGCAATTATGGCAAACAATGCAGATTGGCTTTTGGACTTGAATTATATTCAATTTTTGCGTGAAGTCGGCGTTCATTTTTCTGTAAACCGCATGTTGTCTTTTGAATGCTATAAACAGCGTTTGGAAAGAGGACTCTCTTTCTTTGAACTAAACTATATGCTTATGCAAAGCTATGACTTTTTGGAATTAAACCGCAGATACAATTGTGTCATGCAATTAGGCGGAGATGACCAATGGAGCAATATCATAGGCGGTGTGGAACTGGTACGCCGTTCCGACCAAAAAGAAGTATACGGAATGACCTTTACACTGCTGACCACAAGTGAAGGTAAAAAAATGGGCAAGACAGAAAAAGGCGCTGTTTGGCTCAATCCTGAAAAAACCAGTCCGTTTGATTTCTATCAATATTGGAGAAATGTAGATGACGCTGATGTTATCAAGTGTTTGAAAATCCTAACCTTCTTGCCAATGGAACAAATCAATGAATATGCAAAAAAAGAAGGCAGTGAATTAAATGCTGTGAAAGAAGTACTTGCATATGAAGTTACAAAGTTAATTCATGGGGAGGAAGAAGCAGAAAAAGCACAAGAAGGTGCCCGTGCTTTGTTTGGTTCTGGTGCAAATACAGATAATATGCCGTCCACCACTTTCACTGCTGCCGACTTTGCAGACGGCCAATTGGGCATTCTGGATATGCTCATGAAAGCAAATTTAGCTCCTTCCAAGAAAGAAGGCCGCCGTTTGGTAGAACAAGGTGGCATCTCTGTCAATGATGTGAAAATCACCAATCCTACAGAACAATTTACGGCGGAAGACTTTAAAGACGGCTATATTATTGTGAAAAAGGGTAAAAAAGTATTCCATAAAATTGTGTTGTCATAAAAGAAGCTGTGATAAAACAAAGCTTGCTTGCCGGCAGGCTTTGTTTTGCGTTATAAGTCGAGGTGAATCTATGAAGAAATACTGGCAATGTTTATTGCCGCCTGTTGCTTCCGGAGCTTTATGTTTGATTGTCTTTGCGATATTTCAACTATTTCCGTTTGCACAACGAACGTTGTCCTGGTGCGATATGAATCAACAGGTAGTTCCTTTGTTGCTGGACTTAAAAAATGTATTGTCGGGCCAGTCAGATTTATTTTTAAATATGGCCAACGCAGGCGGCACCAGTTTTTGGGGAATTTTATTATTTTTTGTATCCAGTCCGTTTTCTTTACTGGTAGCGTTCATAGATACAAAAGATATTTATTTGTTTGCAAATATTCTGGTATTTATAAAAATTGTGGTTTGTGCAGGAACAGCAAGTCTGTTCTTTCGAAATAAATTTACCTCACTGCATGTATTGCAAAATATTGCTTTATCCGTCATGTATGCATTCTGCGGATATACCATGATGTATTTTCAAAATGTGGTTTGGCTGGATATGATGTATATGTTCCCAATCTTGTTACTGGGAATGGACCGTATTATACAAAAAGAAAAAGTATTGCTGTATATCATTGCTTTAACTGCAATGATTACCATACATTTTTACTTATGTTACATGGTTGCTATCTTTTTAATTTTAGCAATTGGCTTGTATACATGGTTCTGTGTAGAAAAAGAACGAAGGAAAAAAGTCGTCTGTTTATTCGGAATTTCTACACTGATTGTCCTTTGTATTACCGGAATTGTATGGGTGCCTTCTTTGCTTCAATACCTGCAATCCGGCAGGGGAACCGGAATTATTGAAAGTTTATCCTCAGGAAGTTTTATTTCAGAGGTATATACTACTGTACCGATTATTACATGTACGGCTATTTTAATCGCAATTGTTCCTTTGTATTTCATTTGCAAAAAGTATAAAAAGAAAAAATTAAATATCATAGGTATCTTATTTTTACTGACACTGCTTCCCATCTTTATAGAGCCTATCAATAAGATGTGGCACACAGGAAGTTATCAGGCATTTCCCGCACGATATGGATACATTACCGTATTTTTAGGATTGATTATTGCTGCGGATATGCTAAACGACTTTAACCCAAAAAATACAGTTGGAAAAATCAGCGTGAAGAAAAACGCTGTCATGATAGGTAGTCTCAGTGCAGGAATCATTGTGGTGGCCGCAGTTGGATTTTTGTTAATCTTCAAACAATGGGATACACTTACCGTGTACACCAAAACCTTGCACGGTTCTTATGCAGCATTAGGATTATTTGTCTTATTTGCGTTAGCCGCAGCCATTTTTTACTTTTTTGTTTTATTGCTGTATTATTTAAATCTTATGCGCAAACTGACCATGTGTATTTTTCTTTGTCTTATGACTATTGTGGAAGTGATGTTCTGCGGCAGCATTTATTTTGGTTCTGCGTCAAGATCCACTTTTTCAAATGAAGCGGTTTTAGATTTGCAAAATAAGATTGACGACAACGAGTTATATCGTGTAAAGATGGATAAAAAGTATTTTGATGTCAATATGGTAGGAGCGCTGGGGTATAACTCTTTAAGCCACTATACTTCGTTTACCAATGAATCGTACATGTTTACAATGAAAAAATTAGGATATTCTTCCTACTGGATGGAAGTAAACTCCAATGGCGGTACTGCGCTGACAGACAGTTTGCTTGGAAATCGCTATCACATTGTGCTGAATACGGATGTCACCGATGAACAGGAAATCATTTATCAGAACAGCAAATATTCTATCGTAAAAAATGAACTGCCAAGTACCTTTGGTTCTGTATTCACCGCGGAAGATATGGAAGGTTATGCTCAACTTCCGGATGGCTCCAGGGAAGAGATTCAAAATGCACTGTTCAAAGCAATTTATCACACTTCCGATGATGTAACAGAGACTTATTCGCCTATTACTATGGACAATATCGTATATCATCAAAGTTCTGAAGGGTTACATACCATTCAAAAAGAATTGTCATCTGATGCGTCTTATTTACTGTATACCATTCCTGTTGAAGGCACACAGACACTATATTTTGACTGTTTCCATGAGTTGTCAAATAATTTGGTAGAACCCATTAACAGCTCTTTTGATGTTTATGTAAACGGAAGTTTGGTACAAAGTAAGTATCCGTCTCAAAGCAGCAACGGATTGCTGGAATTGGGAACATTTACGGATGAAACGGTTGTTGTAAAAGTAGATGTACGAAAAAATGTCATAGCAAAATCATTTGGTGTATTTGGAATAAAACTGGATACGCTGACAAAGCATATGGATAATAAAACAGCGGTCAGTTTGGAACAGAAAAGAAATACGATCACAGGCACTGTAGACGCTATGGGAGAAAATCAATATTTATTTTTGCCTATTGGCTATGTAAATGGTTTCAAGGCAACAGTAAATGGAGAAGAGGCAGAAATTTATCAAGTATTTGATACGTTTATGGCAATCAAATTGCAAAACGGTACGAATACGGTGACTGTTTCGTATGTTCCAAATGGATTTATCACAGGAGGAATTTTATCTGCCGCAGGTATTTTGTTGTGTATTGGATTTATACTCTTACTAAATAAAAACCGATACCGCTATATTCGTTTTGTGGAGTACATATCCTATCCAATTATCTTTGCTTTATTTGCAATTGTCATCATAGCTGTTTATATTGCACCGATGATTATTTATATCATTTCATAAAAAGACCGAGGAATCTAGATTCCTCGGTTTTTTTTGTAAAATATCAAACAATAAAACCACCTTTTCAAAACGATAGAGAAGAAAAGGTGGTTTTGTCATATGATTTACGCGATATTAAATAACGCCTTGTGCCAGCATTGCATCAGCTACTTTTAAGAAGCCTGCAATATTAGCGCCTGCAACATAATTGCGGCGGTCATCGCAATATTTTTCTGCAGCTTGAGAACATTGTTTGAAGATATTTACCATAATACCTTTTAGTTTTTCATCCACTTCCTCAGCAGACCATGACAAACGCATGCTGTTTTGAGACATTTCCAAAGCAGATACTGCTACACCGCCTGCATTTACGGCTTTACTTGGAGCAATAATCAATTTATGCTCTTGCAGGTATTCCATAGCCTCATTTGTGGTAGGCATGTTGGATACTTCAATATAGTATTGAATGCCGTTTGCTACAATTTGTTCTGCTTCTTTCATGCCAATTTCATTTTGTGTTGCACATGGCATAACAACGTCAACTTTTACGTTCCATGGTTTTTCACCGGGATAGAAAGGTACGCCGAATTTGTCTGCATAGTCTTGTACTTTATCTCTTCCGGAAGCTCTCATTTCAAGCATATAATCTACTTTTTCACCTGTAATTCCGTCGGCATCATAAATATAACCGTCAGGACCGGAAATGGTTACTGCTTTACCGCCAAGTTCCGCAATTTTCTTTGCAGCGCCCCATGCAACGTTTCCGAAGCCGGACAATGCAAAAGTTTTGCCTTTGATAGAATCATTGTTGTCTTTCAAAACTTCATTACAGAAGTAAACAGCACCAAAACCTGTAGCTTCAGGACGTAAAATGCTGCCGCCGTAGGAGAGACCTTTACCTGTTAGCACACCATTTTCAAAGTTGCCTTTGATTTTCTTATATTGACCGAACAAATAGCCGATTTCTCTTGCACCTACGCCGATATCGCCTGCGGGTACGTCTACATCGGGACCGATATGACGGCATAATTCTGTCATGAAACTTTGACAGAACGCCATAATTTCACGGTCGGATCTGCCTCTTGGGTCAAAGTCGGAACCGCCTTTGCCACCGCCGATTGGCAAGCCGGTCAAAGCATTTTTGAAAATTTGTTCAAAACCCAAAAATTTAATAATACTTAGGTTTACGGATGGGTGGAAGCGCAAACCACCTTTGTAAGGACCGATAGCACTGTTAAACTGTACACGAAAACCGCGGTTTACTTGCACATTGCCGTTGTCATCAACCCAAGGAACACGGAACATAATTTGTCTTTCAGGTTCTGTAATTCTTTCAATAATACCCTCTTTTTGGTATTGTGGGTTTTGTTCAATTACTTTTTCCAAAGAAGTAAGCACTTCTGTTACGGTTTGTTGAAATTCTGCTTGGTCTGGATTTTTTTGTATTACTTTTTCTAATTGTTCGCTAACATAAGACATAAAATCTTTTCCTCCTACTGCAATCATTATTAACTGGTTGTCATTTTATCATATTTTGGTTATATTTACAAGATGAAATTTAAAAAAATCGGCCTAATAACGCAATTTTATTTATCATAAATTTCATTTTTGAATATAAAAGTTTTAGTTTATCTTATTTTTTGCAGGAAAATTATAGTTTGGTTGCAATTTGTTGAGATGCCATCCATTAGGCAATCAAATATTATTACTTGTATCGTGTTTATGAATTATGAAACAGAAATATTGACAAAGTCTATGCAGATATAATAAAATAAACTTGGTTATTTATGAAAAAAACAGTATTTGCAGTCTACTATTTCAATTGAGCATACCCATTTATGCTCATTCTGTTTTTACGGACATGCATGCACGGGCATAATAGATGTATTTTTGTTATGCGTATAGGCTTTTGGAGAAACATAGGAGTGTGAACAAACAATATGAATTCTGTACTTAATTTTGACGCTGACGATTTTAAGCCCCACGAGGAATGCGGTGTTTTTGGTGTATATTCTTTTGACGGCGCGTTGTCACCCGCTTATGCCTGTTACAACGGCTTGTTAGCTTTACAACACCGTGGGCAGGAAAGCTGCGGTATTGCGGTAAGTGACCGCGGTGTTATTTCCTACTCTAAAGATTTAGGTCTTGTGAATGAAGTGTTTAACGACAAAATTATTACAGATTTGGTCGGAGAAATTGCTATTTCTCATGTTCGTTACTCTACTGCAAAGCAAAAATCAAGAGAAAATGCACAACCAATTGTAATGCGATATGCGAAAGGTAATTTTGCAATTGCATTTAACGGCAGTTTAACCAACTCCTTTGAATTAAGAGAAGAATTAAGTCATAGAGGTGCCATCTTCCAAACTTCCAATGATGCTGAAGTAATTGCATATTTGATTGCGCAAGAACGTGTAAAAGCGCCATCCATTGAAGAAGCGGTCATTCGTGCAATGCCTCAATTAAGAGGATGCTATAGCTTGTTGGTAATGAGTGCACAGAAATTAATTGCGCTGCGTGATCCTCATGGATTCCGTCCGCTGGCTCTGGGCAGGGTAGATGACACTTATGTTTTTGCGTCCGAAACTTGTGCGCTTGACAGCTGCAATGCTGAATTTGTAAAAGATATTAATCCCGGTGAAATGGTTGTGGTTGACCCTCAGGGAATTCGTTATATTGATGCAAAAACCGATTTAAACAAATCCTTATGTATTTTTGAATATATCTACTTTGCAAGAACCGACAGTGTGATTGATGGAGTAAGTGTATATGAAGCCAGAAAAGAATCCGGCAGATTGCTTGCAAAACAGCATCCTGTAGATGCGGACATTGTAATCGGCGTTCCTGAATCCGGAATTGATGCTGCAATCGGTTATAGTGAAGAATCCGGCATTCCTTACGAAAAAGGAATTGTAAAAAACAATTACATCGGCAGAACATTTATCAAACCGACGCAATCGGAACGTGAGAAAAGTGTCCGCATTAAATTAAATGCGTTATCTTCCGCAGTAGCAGGAAAACGTGTTGTTATGCTGGACGATTCCATTGTTCGCGGAACAACCAGCGCACGTATTGTAAGCATGCTCAAAGAAGCCGGTGCAAAAGAGGTGCATTTGCGTATCAGTTCTCCGGAATTTTTATGGCCTTGTTATTATGGCACCGATATCCCAAATAAAGACGTGTTGATTGCCTGCAAACATACTGTGGAAGAAATCAGAGACTTGGTAGGCGCCGATTCACTGGGATTTTTAAGTTTAGAAAGTTTGCCTGAAATTGTAAAGGGAAAATGCGGAGGATATTGTGATGCATGTTTCTCCGGTAATTATCCCACACAAATTTCTGAAAGACTTCGTCAAGGTAAACCCGACATTTACAGCACTCCTATTAAACGTTTGGAAATTTAACGGTTGACTTTATTACACATACCGAAAGGAATGTTATCAAGTTTGAAAAACTCATATGTATCTCCGCTTTCAACGCGTTATGCAAGCAGTGAGATGAAATATTTATTTTCTCCGGACAAAAAATTTACAACATGGAGAAAACTGTGGATTGCCCTTGCTGAATCTGAAATGGAACTTGGCTTGCCCATTACCAAAGAACAGATTGATGAAATGAAGCAATATGCAGATAAAATTAATTATGAAGTGGCAGAAGCGCAAGAAAAAAAAGTACGTCATGATGTAATGTCCCATGTATTTGCATTTGGAGAACAGTGCCCAAATGCAAGACCTATTATTCATTTGGGAGCTACCTCTTGTTATGTTGGCGATAATACCGATATTATTATTATGACAGAAGCATTGCAGTTGGTAGAAAAGAGATTGGCTGCTACCATTGCTGCGCTGTCTCAATTTGCCCTGAACTATAAAGATTTACCTACATTGGGATATACTCATTTTCAGGCAGCACAAACCACAACGGTTGGGAAACGTGCTACTTTATGGATACAAGATTTGTTAATGGATTTGGAAGATGTCCAATATCAATTAAGCAAAGCCAAATTACTCGGTTCTAAAGGAACAACAGGTACGCAAGCAAGTTTTCTGGAATTGTTTGATGGTGACCACGAAAAATGCAAAGCGCTTGACCATAAAATTGCCGAAAAAATGGGATTTGCTTCTTGTTTTGCGGTTTCCGGACAAACGTATACCAGAAAACTAGACAGTCAGATGTTAGCAGTGTTAAGCGGTATTGCTCAAAGTGCATCTAAATTTGCTGCGGATATTCGTTTATTGCAGCATTTGAAAGAAATAGAAGAACCGTTTGAAAAACATCAAATTGGTTCTTCCGCTATGGCGTATAAGAGAAATCCAATGCGCACAGAGCGTATGACCGCATTGGCACGCTATGTCATGGTAGACAGTTTAAACCCTGCCATTACTACTGCGACACAATGGTTTGAACGCACTTTGGACGATTCTGCCAATAAACGAATTGCCATTCCGGAAGCATTCTTGGCAATTGATGCAATACTAAGCTTATATGAAAACGTAGCAAACGGTATGGTAGTTTATCCCAAAGTGATAGAAAAGCATCTTATGGATGAATTGCCGTTCATGGCAACCGAAAACATTATGATGGATGCTGTAAAACGCGGAGGAGACAGACAGGAATTACACGAAAAAATCCGTGTTCACTCTATGGAAGCCGGAAAAGTGGTAAAAGAGCAAGGCGGGAAAAATGATTTAATGGAACGCATTGCAAACGACAGCAGTTTTGGTGTAACTTTGGAACAATTACAGGAAATTCTTCGTCCTGAAAATTATGTTGGCAGAGCGCCGGAACAAACAGTTGAGTTTATCAATGAATATGTAAAACCTGCTTTAGAAGCATATCATTTCGATGAAATTCAACATTCGGAAATTAGTTTGTAATTGAAATCAATACAGGAAAATTGCCAACGAATGTTTCTTATGGTATAATTAAAAATTGAATTGATTCTGAAATATCGCCGCGTAGAATCAATCTTATTTGCTGAGGCGGCACAGCGGAGGGTGAATATCCTTATGATTAAAGCTATTGTTGGTGCTAATTGGGGAGACGAAGGTAAAGGTAAAATTACTGACGTCATTGCTGCCCAATCTGACATTGTCATTCGCTTTCAAGGCGGCAGTAACGCCGGACACACAATTATCAATAACTACGGAAAATTTGCATTGCATCAATTGCCATCTGGTATTTTTTATGACCATACTACCAGTATTATTGGCAATGGCGTTGCACTTAGTGTAGAAAATTTTATAAAAGAACTTTCTTCTTTAGAAGAACGAAATGTGCCAAAACCGAATATACTAATATCAGACCGTGCTCAAATTGTTATGCCGTATCATATTGAACTGGATACATTGGAAGAGGCTCGTTTATCTGAAAATTCATTTGGTTCTACAAAATCCGGTATTGCGCCGTTTTATTCTGATAAGTATGCAAAAATCGGCTTTCAAATCAGCGAACTTTATGATGACGAAACTGAACTGAAGAAAAAAATAGAACGCGTGCTGGCTGTAAAAAATACATTGTACGAACATTTGTATCATCAGCCTCCTTTGAAAGTAGACGATGTATTCAACAAACTCATGGAATATAAGGAATTGATTGCTCCTTATGTTACCGATACGTTTGAATATTTGTATGAAGCAGTAAAAGAGGGTAAAAATATTTTGTTGGAAGGCCAATTGGGTGCTTTGAAAGACCCTGATTTTGGTATTTATCCAATGGTAACATCTTCTTCTACTTTAGCTGGTTACGGTGCGGTAGGTGCCGGATTGCCTCCATATGAAATTAAAGAGATTATTGCTGTGGTTAAGGCCTATTCCAGTGCTGTTGGTGCAGGTGAATTTGTCAGTGAAATCTTTGGCGAAGAAGCAGATGAACTGCGTCGCAGAGGCGGTGACGGCGGAGAATTTGGTGCAACTACAGGTCGTCCCAGAAGAATGGGATGGTTGGATTTGGTTGCTTCACGTTATGGCTGTCGTGTACAAGGTGCTACCACAGTTGCATTTGCAGTATTGGATGTGTTGGGTTATTTGGATGAAATTCCTGTTTGCGTTGCGTATGAGTTGGACGGAAAACGTATTGACTATTTCCCGTCCACAGCGCAGTTAAAACGTTGCAAGCCTATTTTAGAAACACTTCCGGGATGGAAATGCGACATTCGTGGTATTAAAAAATATGAAGACCTCCCTGAAAACTGCAGAAAGTATATTGAGTTTGCAGAAAAAGAAATTGGCGTACCTTTCGGCATGATTTCGAACGGTCCTTCTCGTGATGATATTATTTATAGATAATTTATTCATACACAACATTTCCAGTAGTAATGTTGTGTATCTCTCTATTATGCACTACTGGAGAAATGGTGGTTTACAATGTGTGGAATAGTTGGTTATATAGGTGACGATAAAGCTACACCTATTCTGCTCAATGGCCTGGAAAAATTAGAATATCGCGGCTATGATTCTGCGGGCGTTGCAGTTTACCAAAATCA
>UQNI01000036.1 GCA_900542375.1 uncultured Oscillospiraceae bacterium
GACGAAAAAGTCAGTTCCGAAAGGAGAGGAACCGCAGACTATTTGCAAATAGTCTCCGCTGCCACGACTTTGCTTTAAAAAGGGAATATGATTTTCCTCCAGAATACCTTCTATCAAACCTATTGTGATATTATCGGTTACGGTAGTCAGAAAAGCTGCTTCAGGCATAGGAGAAACAGGTTCTTTGTCACGAAACATGATGATTTCTTCCCTCCATCAAGAAACGTTTAAGCTTCTTGATTTAATTCATCGATTTTTGCGCGCAGTTTTAAAAAGTCCTCAAAAGCTGCCGGTTTATTGCTTGGATTTCGTAGTAATGCGGCAGGATGCAGAGTGGCCATCATAAGCACTCCGTTTTTTTCAAAAAATATACCGTGTTCTTTTGTGATTTTCATATCGGGTTTGATTAATTTCATGGCTGCAATACGTCCAAGACATACAATAATTTTCGGACGCATAATCATCACTTGATTTCTCAGCCAGTCAATACATGCTTCTTGCTCTTCGAGAAGTGGGTCACGATTTTTTGGAGGTCGGCATTTTACAATATTTGCAATATAAATATTTTTATTTCTGTCTAAATCAATTGCAGCAAGCATTTTATCCAAAAGCTGTCCGCTTCTGCCAACAAAGGGGAGGCCTTCCAAATCCTCATTTTCTCCGGGACCTTCTCCGATAAATAAAATATCTGATTGCGGGTTTCCCATTCCAAATACGACGTGTGTTCGGGTTTGGCAAAGCTCACATTTTTCACATGCTTTGCACGCGGTTTCCAGTTCTGTCCAGTTTGTATACATACATGCAGCCTTTCTTTCTGTGTTTACCTTCAAATTTTTTATATTATAGCATAGAAAAAATTGCAAAGCAATTTTTAACTTTGGAGCGCTAAAACGTTCTGGTTAACAATCAAAATCTTGAACATGGAAAGAGGTCTCTTTTCATATTAGATTTATTGTTTGTTGTAAGGTTGTGATAGCATAGAAACATAGCTATGAAATATCTAACAAATATAAAGTCTATTTTTTAGATATTTCATCTAGTATGTAAGTATTGCAATCTAAAGTAGAATCGGGTAAAATAACGTTATCGAAAATAATGTATGATAATAGGGAGTGTGTTTCATTTGAAAATTCTTGTAGAAACATCAGCACGTCATGTACATATCAGTAAAGAGCATTTGGCAATTTTATTTGGCGCGGATGCAGAATTGACTGTGAAAAAAGAGTTATCTCAACCGGGTCAGTTTGCTTGCAATGAACGTGTAACAATCGTAGGACCAAAAGGAGAAATGGCAAACGTTTCTATTTTAGGACCAACACGTCCGGAAACCCAAGTGGAATTATCACGTACAGATGCAAGAAAAGTTGGTATTGACGCACCAATTCGTGAATCCGGCCAATTGGAAGGTACTCCCGGATGTAAATTAATTGGTCCAAAAGGAGAAGTAGAGCTGACTAAAGGTGTGATTGTGGCAAAACGTCATGCACATATTCCACCTGATGTAGCGGAACAATGGGGTATAAAAGACCAACAAATTGTTTCTCTAAAAGTAGGGGACAACGAACGTTCTTTGATTTTTGGAGACGTAGTTGCACGTGTAAGTGCAAGCGCAGGCTTGGCTGTACATATTGACACAGACGAAGCAAACGCAGCAGGATTAAATGGCGCAGTAGAGGGAGAAATTATTTTATAATTACTTGCTGAGTGGAAGTGTATGGAAAAGATTCTGATACCGTAATAAGGAACATCGGAATCTTTTTCTATGTCAATTTTAATATTGAAAGGTTTGGCATGGTTTTTTCGTAGATTTCCTATTGCCTTTTTGCAATTTATACGTTATAATATAGCAGTTAGCTTATTTATTTTTTAAAAGCAAGGCAGAAATGCGTGCAATAGGATATGCGGGCGAGCGGGCTCTGCGCGATAGAGCATCGTGAACCATGTCAGGCGGGGAACCGAGCAGCATTAAGCGAAGGTCTCTGTGCGATGCAGGTGGTCTGTTCGTTCGCATATCCTAGTGCATAGTTTTTCGCCTTGCTTTTATATTTTTTCAGGCGTTTTTAGAAAAGGTGGTGTTCGTTTGTACCGCGTTTTATATCGAAAATGGCGTCCTAAAACATTTGAAGATGTTACGGGACAACCTCAGGTAACCCAAACATTAAAACAAGAATTGGTTGCAGGGAGAATTGCACATGCTTATTTGTTTACCGGTTCTCGCGGTACAGGCAAAACAACGTGTGCGAAAATATTGGCTAAAGCCATCAACTGTTTGAATCCGATAGACGGTGAGCCTTGCGGTACATGCGAAATTTGTCGCGGTATTGATGAAGGCTCTGTTACAGATGTGGTGGAAATAGATGCTGCCAGCAACAACGGTGTTGATAATATTCGTATGCTGCGGGAAGAAGCGGGTTTTACACCTGCAATGGCAAAGTATCGTGTATATATCATCGACGAAGTACACATGCTTTCCATAGGCGCTTTTAATGCACTTTTGAAGACTCTGGAAGAGCCTCCCGCACATGTTGTGTTTATTTTGGCAACGACAGAAGTGCACAAAATGCCGGCAACGATTTTATCACGTTGTCAAAGATTTGAATTCAAACGGATTTCTCCTGATGACAGTGCTCAGCGGCTGTGCTACATTGCAAGAGAAGAAGGAGCTGATTTGGATGACGAGGCAGCGCTTTTAATTGCACGGTTAGCCGACGGCGCTTTGAGAGATGCCCTTTCTATTTTAGACCAATGTATTGGCGTAAGCAATCATGTTACAACAGAGGTTGTTTGCAGTACAGTGGGAATTGTAGGAAGAGAGCATCTGTATCAGCTGGTAGACGCAGCTGCATCGCAAAATTCGGCAAAGGCTTTGGAATTGATTGACCAATTGTATCGTGGCTCCAAAGATATGGCGCGTTTATGTGAAGAGTTGTCTGTTTATTTCAGAAATATGATGCTAATTAAAACCATGAAAGATGCAAGAGCGTTCATTCCTGTATCGGAAGAGGAGTTTCAGTCTTTGACAAAACAGGCCCTTTCACTGTCGCTGACCGCCATCTTGCACGGATTGGATACTATCCAGGATGCTTTGGAAAAAATATACCGCGGCGCAAACGCAAGAATTACATTTGAAATGACCATGATTCAGCTTTGTACGCCGCAATTGGATACCAGTGCAGAGGCATTGCTCAGAAGAATTAATGCTTTGGAACGCAAAGCAATTGCTCCAACCGCAGCTTCCTCTGTATCGGCGGAAAACGATGGTGTTGCAGCACAGCAAGTAACCGCTCCTGCGGTAAGCAGTGATGTTGCGATACAGCAAGCAGCGGCTTCTGCGGCAAGCAGTAATGTTACGGCACAGCAAGTAACTGTTCCTGAGGTAAGCAATGATGTTGCGGTACAGCAAGTCACGACGTCTTTGGAGACAGCAAGCAGCAGCTCTCAGGAACCAATATCCAAAGTTCCATCGGAAGCAGTTGTTCCAAACACTTTGAAAACAGATGGTATTTCTTCAAGTTCGATTACAAATGTTGAGGAATTGCCTGCGAACATGCAAACAACAGCGGCAAAGCGAATTACCATTTCTCAGGAATCTGCTCAGCAGGTATCGGAAGAGACGGTTGTGACACATCCCAAAGTTGGCGGTTCTGCGCATGTATTGGAAGAATGGCCCGAAATTCTACAGATTTTAGGTGGATATTCCAAAGCAATAGCCACCGCATTTACAGGTACCAATGCATTTGTAAGCGGAGATTATGTTTTGATAGATGCACCGTCCGATTCTATGGCTTTTGAATTATTGCGGAAATCATCTCAAAGGGAACAAATGAGAGAGGCAATACGACAGGCTACAGGTAAAGTGTACAAGTTAGGACCGTACAGAAAAAAAGAGGATACTCATACAGTAAATTCAGACCCGTTAAAGCAGCTTGCAGAACAAGCAGAGCAAGCGGGAATTGATGTTCAAATAAAATAGAATGAAACAATTTGGAGGAATATAACATGAAAGCAAGATTACCACAAGGATTCAGCAATGGCGGAGGCACAAATTTACAGCAATTGGCACGCCAAGCGCAAAAACTGCAGGAAGAAATGGATGCGGCAAACTCTGAATTGGAACAGAAAGAATATTCTGCAACCGTTGGTGGCAACGCAGTGACAGCAGTGGTAACAGGTAAAATGGAAGTGAAATCTCTTGACATTAAGCCTGAGGTTGTAGACCCTGAAGATATTGATATGTTGTCTGAATTGGTAATTGCAGCGGTAAATGAAGCAATTCGAGCTGCTTCAACAGAAAAAGCAGAGACTATGGAAAGATTATCCGGTGGTTTAAATATGCCGGGTATGTTCTAATCTATGGCATCTTATCATGTCGCTCCTCTGGCTCGATTGGTGGAGCAGTTTGAAAGTTTGCCGGGAATCGGTCATAAATCAGCCCAGCGTTTGGCTTATTATGTTTTGGGTATGCCGAAGGAAAAGGCAGAGCAATTTGCAAATACAGTACTGGAGGCTCGAAATGCCATTCACTATTGTAACGTATGCTGTAATTTAACCGACCAAGAACTTTGTCCTGTATGCAGGAATGAGGAAAGAGACCGTTCTATTATATGTGTGGTGGAAGACCCAAGAGATGTATTTGCTTTAGAAAGAACAAACGAGTTTCACGCCACATATCATGTGTTGCATGGCGCCATTTCTCCTTTGGCAGGAATTGGCCCTGACCAGCTGTGCATTAAAGAACTACTGGACAGAGTGAAAAATCCTGAAGTAAAAGAAGTAATTATGGCAACAAATCCGACTGTAGAAGGCGAAGCAACTGCCATGTATATTTCCCGTTTATTAAAGCCATTGGGAATCAAAGTAACACGTTTGGCATATGGAATTCCCGTAGGTGGAGATTTGGAATATGCGGATGAAGTTACATTATCACGTGCTTTAGAGGGCAGAAGCGAGTTATGAAAAGACACCAACTGAAAGTCAGTTGGTGTCTTTTATTATTTATTATGCTTTTTTTCTTTTAATTGTTCAAACTCGTGCTTCATCTTAGCGCGTCTTTCTTCTGCTTTCATTTTTCGCTCTTGAGATTTTTTCTCTCTCAACTCTTTTTTTGCTGTTTTTTCAAATTCTTCTTGCAGTACACGCGCTGTTTCAATTTCTTGTTCCAAAATAGCAGCGTCCCATCTGGTGATGGATACATCTTGGAATGTGTTCAGCACATTGTCAAAATACATTGTGTTATCTTCTTGTACAAATGCAATCAACGCAGTGTCTCCATCACACAATATGCAAGATACTCGTTCTATCATAGAATTATTTGTATCAATATCTCCTAAATCTATGGAGCTGCCAATTAAAGTACCGATGCCTCCGCCTAACAGAATACCCAAGGGGCCTCCCAGTATACCGATTAAAGCACCTATCAGTCCTCCGTTTATGGTGTCATCACTGGTTTTCATTCCGGTATCAAACTCATCTTCCAGCTGTACATTGTTACCCATTTTTTTGACAATTGCCATTTGAGAAACCAAATAACCGGACAATTCTGTAGTTCCGTCTTTTATTCTTGAGAACGCTTGATAAGCTTCACTTTCTACCGGAAATACAGCTACTACAACATTTTCCATATCCTGAAACCTCCCTATGATATATCCCTAGTTATTTCATATAAATTTAGTATACTCTCATATGCGATAAAGTCAAGATATACAATGTTACTATTTTATGAATATTTTATAAAGTAAAAAATGGGCATATTTCATAAAAATAAAACTTTTACTTTATACAAGTTGCTTGCTATCTGACAAAGGGGAGGTTATCCAATAAAAATTTGTACCCAATAGCTTACGCCCTGATATTGTACAACACCTACGACCATTCCGGTGAATTGAGCACTCAATATATTGGCGCGATGTCCCGGTGAGTTCATCCAAGCATTCATGACTTCCTCTGCATTTTTTTGCCCGCTGGCAATATTTTCTCCAATTGCGTAGTAATTTACAGTTACGGCCGTAAAGCAACTGGAACCGTCCGGGCGCGTATGGGAGAAAGTGGAGATGATTTCGTTGGCTCGAATATTTGCGGCGTCTTGTACATCGTTACGGTACGTAAGTTCGGCAAGACCGTTTTCTTTTCTTCTTTGATTTACCAATTGAAATACCTGACTTCCCTCATTTGTAACGGTTATCGGTGGCGTTTCTTCCACAGGTGGTGTTTCTTCCACCGGTTCGTTGTATTGAGGAGGTGCGACGCTCTGTGTGTTGGATGGGGGAAGGATAGTATTTTCAGGTATGGACTCTTTTGCCGAAGATTCCGAAGATTCTATGATTTGTTGATGATTTTCAGGCGGGGTGCTCTCAGTGCTTGCTTCAGATTGATTGTTTTCCTCCGATGAACTTTCAGATTCCTCGCTTTCCGAAGAGACAATCTCTGATGAATTCAAGTCCAATACATCAGATGATATATGATCTTCATGGACAACGTTATTTTGAGAACAGCCTGTGAATAAAAGTGAAATTAGACACAAAGCAAATAGGATTAACACATTTTGTTTCATAAGACACTCCTTTATGATGGTATTTCCAAAAAATCAGTGATGTGAAAATGGTAACATATCATTATAAAAAATCAATATTTTTTGTATACCAATATAGCTTTCCCATAAAAATAAAATCAATTCTTTAAAACGATTTTGAAAGTATCTTCAGTTTTCTCTTCCGCAATTATAATAAAACTTTCTTAAAAAGGTGAGTATGATAATTGAATATATGTTGATTACCATAAAATTTTCCGATATAGCTTGGTATATCTTTGGTTATTTTCATTACTTCTGAGACAACTGTGATGTCAAATGATAACTGTAGGATAAAGTTATGAGAAACGTTGATAAAAAAGATATTGCTACAAACGAGAGAACAGAACCATACACAAATAAAGAGTCCTGAGTATCGAGGTTCTCAATTAGAAGGATATCGTTATCTAGCGTTATTCATCTAATTTAGTGCTAAACGTGAATCCCTATACGAAAACAAATATAGAGACTAGACCAATGATAATTTTGGTGGAGCAACACAGACAAAAATATTTTACTTTGCAGGTAAATTTCCAATGACAATATGATTCTACTAACCGACTATGGTTCACAAATAAATTTGTTAAAAAGAATTCATGTATTCCATAAATTTTTTGTAATCATTCGTTAACCTATTAATTAAAATTTACGTATAACATTATGTAACTATATAAATACTTTTTTGCTATTTCTTTAGCGTCATCCCATCCTATCAGTATTTCTGACTTAGAGTTCTCAATTAAGTTAGAGAGGTTCTCTATTTTATCAATAACATTATCTAAGGCAAAATAAATTGTTTCAGTGAATTTATCATTTATAAATTCTTCGTTGTCCTTTCCAAATGGTTTATAATGTACTGCTTTATTACGGGCGCTGTTTACCTGCTTAATCCAACTTTGAAGTTTCTTATCAAAATCTACATTTTATACATCCATGTAATTTTATCAACTAAGGTGGAAGAATTGATAGAATGTTCAATATCATTTTTTGTCATTCTGTATTTAAAATCTAACACTTGTATGTAATATTCATTTAACAAATGTTCAATATAGGTTCCTACAAGAATAATAGCGGTTTCATTTCTATTGTTTTTTATCTCAGATTTAATTCCATCCTTTAGTTCATCGTAATAAGTCACCGAATAACGCAACCTATCTACTATTTCTTCAAGATTTTCTGCAACTACTTGTCTTATAAAGTCTACATCATCAAATTTAGTAATTTTATGTTTTATTAAACAATAATGAATAATGTGTGGAGAAGCTAGCTTTAGTAATTCTTTTTCAAAATCTATCATAATTTACCTCCATTTAAACTTAATATAACATATTAAGTTTAAATGCCCAATTACCTATAATTATTTTGAAAAAGAATAAATTCGAACCCATTACCAATCGGAAACGAATTCGAATTTCTTTGTTGTGGATTTATGCTGTAAAAAATATCCGCTGCAAACGCGAGTGAAAAGGCAAAAAAATGAGTCCGGAATGCGACTTGCGTCCAGACTCAGTCTTGTGGTGGAGGCGAGGGGAATCGAACCCCTGTCCGAAAATCACTTGCCAAAGCTTTCTACGAGTGTATCCAATTATTTAACATTCCCGCATCTTACCGCTAATTGGAAAGCTGAAAGAATTGGTAGCCTTTGAGTCATGATCAAGTGAAAGGCGTCGCTTGATTCACGTGCACCACTCATCGACATCTCAATTCAGGCCGTGGTACTCCTAAATGAGACGGCAGCCTTAATTAGGCTGCGTACGCAACTTGTTTGTTGTCGTTTAATTTTAAAAATACGGCGTTTTCAGTGGGTCCGTACCACTACTCGCTTACTAAGGTTCACAATCCCCGTCGAAACCTTTACGCCCCCATATAGAACAATAGGAGATATCCTATCGATTTTTTTCTTTCATAGCGCGTTCAATATCACGTTTGGCAGCCTTAGCGGCTAAATCCTGACGTTTGTCATAGAGTTTTTTGCCTCTGCATAAGCCTACTTGAACTTTTACTTTTGAATTTTTAAAGTAAATGGAGATGGGAATCAAAGAATATCCTTCTTGCTTTACATGACCGTATAAACGCATAATTTCTCGTTTATGAGCCAATAACCGTCTTACACGCATAGGGTCTTTGTTAAATATGTTTCCCTGTTCATAAGGGCTGATATGCATGCCATTTATAAACAATTCACCTTTGACAATCGAACACCAGGAGTCCTTTAAATTTACTCTTCCTTGGCGCAAGGATTTTACTTCTGTTCCAAACAGCTCAATGCCTGTTTCCAGGCTTTCCTCTACAAAATAGTCATGGTAGGCTTTTTTATTTTGTGCAATTGTTTTTGTTGATGCTTTTTCTGCCATAAAAACGCCTCCTTGCTGTATGTTGTAGCATATCATACTTGGGGCAACCTTGTCAATGTAAGCGCATAAAACCCCGTTCATTTGACAATTTATTTCAAATTTTGCTCCTTAAAACAAAAAGATAATACAAATAGTATATTTTATATTTATTTTTACAGATGATTATGGTATTATTTTATTTGTAAATAACATGCAAAGGGGGAGACGAACTTGGAAGGTGAAGTGATTGCGGCAAGAACCATGAACAGTTTATATATTTGGTTAGATATTGCTTATCTTATGATGTTACTGGGCGTGTTGCTATGGACCAAGCGCAGACAAGCTGTGATTGCGGGACTCATCGGAGGAGCTTTGTATTTTGCGGTAGATTACGGTATGTTCTATTTGCTTCTGGGAACACGGCAAGTAGTTGGAGCAGATCCGTTTTGGTTTTTGCTATGGCTTTCCATCAGTTACGGATTTACAAATTTCGTATGGATATGGCTGTGGCTGGACCGCGATGGACATACCTTAGAGTGGTCAGTCTTAATTGTTGCAGGTTGGTTGGCTACTGCACTGCTGTCACAAAACTTTGGAAATCAATTTTCGCAAATTTCTATTATGCGGGGTACCAATGATTATCATGGAATTATGGCTTTGATTTTGGTCATTGGATACGGCATTGTATGTATTTATAACATTCGATTGAAAGATAAAACAAAAAAGATTCCTGTCTTATGGATTCTGGCCATTGGCATTTTGGTTCAATTCGGCTGGGAATTTGTTTTAAATATAACAGGAATACGCAATCAGAGTTTGCAAACTTTAATTGTCAATTCTTTGCTTGAAACCAATTTGGGATTGCCGTATCTTTATTTTATCCATCGTGCCGTTCATAAAAGAAGAGATGAGGCGTTACATAAACAATTGCCTGACAACGAAACTGTTTTTACATCGTAGATACTTGCCGTATCAAACCGACAAATGTATTTGTCGGTTTGATACGTCCATAAAAATTGTTAGGAGTGAAATGAGATGTTTCAGCATAAGTATGAATAAAATTCTTATGAAAGGAGTTTTTTATGAGACGTATCCCTTTAGAAGAGGCAGCTTTCAAAGTATGCGAGCAAAGCTCAGTGCCACCCCTTATTTTTCAATTACCTCCCGCAAAAGGCAGAAAACAACTGGAAGACCAGCAAAATTCCCCTGTAAATATGTATCCTGCCAATATTCAGTGTGAGCAAATTCAAATCAATGGAGGGGAAGAAATCACCACTTATTTTGTCACTCCAAAAGAAAATACTTCTGTAAAAAGTATTATTTTTTATATTCATGGTGCGGGGTGGGTGTTTGGCAGTTTTCATACCCATGAAAAATTAGTTCGAGAATTGTCTGCACGTACCAATTCTTTGATTGTATTTCCGGAATATACGCGTTCGCCCGAAGTCAGATTTCCAACCGCAATTCATCAATGCTATTATCTATTATGTCGCCTTCCTTAATTAATAGGAAAAAAATACCCCAATATTGATTTCCGTACGCTCACAGTCGCGGGAGACAGCGTTGGAGGAAATATGGCAATTGCTATGACGCTTTTGGCCAAAGAAAAGTGCGGTCCCAAGATTCATAAACAATTGCTTTATTATCCTGTAACGAATGCTTGTTTTCAAACAGAGTCCTACCATAGATTTGCAAGAGGATATTATCTGTATCGCGCAGGAATGGAATGGTTTTGGAATCAATATTTACCCCTGTTCAAACAGCGCAGTCATATTTTAGCTTCACCGCTGAGAGCCTCTGTACATCAATTGAAAGGTCTTCCGGATGCCATGATTATCAACGGAGAAGCTGATGTGCTGAAAGATGACGGAGAAGCCTATGCAAAAAAATTAATGCGTGCAGGCGTCAATGTCACCGCAGTACAAATTCAAGGAACCATCCATGATTTTGTTATGCTGAATGTATTGGATCAGACAAATGCTTGCAGAACGGCAATGAATTTGTCCACAGACTGGATTTGTCAGAAAAATGTTGTGTTGTTAGATAGTAGATAACACAGAAGGTTGACTGTGCCGGTAGATTTTTTTCGGGAAATATGATAAGATTAATAAAAATATGGTTTGCAGTAGGGGACAGTATGAAGCGAAATTATCAAAAAGAATTAGAGGAAACATTACAAAAATTACAGGCGGAAGGAAAGCGGCCCATATTAGTACTGCATTGCTGCTGTGCACCGTGCAGTACTTATGTTTTAAAGTATTTAGCCCAGTATTTTATCATCAAAATTTTATTTTATAATCCCAATATTTCTCCGAAAGAAGAATATTACCGCCGATTGGATGAGCTGCATTCTTTGCTCAAGCAAATGCAGTTGGAGCAAGAGATTGAAGTCATAGAGACAGAATACCATCCGGAACAGTTTTACCATTGCGTCGGTGGTTTGGAGAATGAACCGGAAGGCGGGGAGCGTTGCAAAAAATGCTTTGAATTAAGGCTGGCAGAAGCGGCGCAGAAAGCCTCTGAATTAGATGCAGATTATTTTACCACTACTTTGACCATCAGTCCGCATAAAAACGCAAATTTATTAAATGAGATAGGGCAGTTATTGGGTGAAAAATATCATATACCATACTTGTGCTCCGATTTTAAGAAGAAAGAAGGATTTAAACAATCCCTGATATTATCCCAACAGTATGGGTTATATCGACAAGACTATTGCGGATGTATTTTTTCCAAAAAGGAAAGAGAGCAGCAAAGAAAAGAAGCACAGTCATCTTTGATGGAATGAGATAAAAAAAGAGGAACGACTTTGAACATCGTTCCTCTTTTTTTATGGTCTGTGAAAATGCGGTTTTTCGCTTAGTTGTTGATTGATAAATGAGTGGAACTGAGCAACTACTTGCTTTTCTTTCTCCGATAAGGCTTCACTTGCAGAGGAGGTATTCAGGTGTTCATATAAGTCAGTTGCTATTTTAATTGGAACAGCTGTTAATACATGTAGATTTTCAGCGCTGGATACTTTGCAAGCTTTCAGTACACATTTAGGAGCCATAACCAATGCAGCTAATTTTTGTGCCTGTTCGCGGTCGGAATCCATATTTTCGCTTTGTAAAATGAACTGGCATATATCCGTACAATTTTCAAATTTTTCATGTTCAAAATTGTTCAGATAGTCAACACGATTTACCTTTGCCAAATGTGTAATTTTAATAGGCAGTGTATCAAATTCACCCTCTATTAAAATATTTAGGGCTAATTCTTCCAGTGTTTGATTTAGCATATTGTTTCCTCCTAATTCTTTTCTTTTATTTAGTATATAATTTGATTATAATCCATAATTATGTCTAAATTATGTTTTTTTCTAATTTTTTTATTTGTAACCAATTTTTGTTAGATGCAATATGGTAAACCATAGGTGTAAATCAATAACAGTTGGAGGTCATTTTGTCTATGGAAGGATTATTTATTGGTATTTTTTGTTTCGTTATGATGAGTGTGTTTTATTCTTTTGTGAAAAAACAAAACAGTTGTTTTATGGAAAAAGTTTGGCCGGTATTTTTCATAGTAGGAATTGGCAGTATGATTGGTGCGGTATTTGTGAAAGAGTGCGTATGGTCGGCTATGCTTGCAATAACAGGAGTTATGTTTTTGTGGAGCATGAGCGAAATCAAGGAGAAAAACAGCTATCAACTGTATGAAACGCTACATATTAACGATGTGGAATTCTTATGCAGTCCCAGAGAAGAAAATCAGAATTCAGAGGTTTAAGTATCGGCTGCCATTGGCAGCTGTTTTTTTCATTGTAAAATTTATAAATCGTTTAGAATTTTTTTATTGTATTGTTAGCAAGATATGGTATAGTAAATATGACAATCAATCCGTATGTGTTGATACATACAAAATAACAGAAAAGGTGATATGATGGAAGAAAAGCAGAGACTGCATCCGGATGCAAAAACCGGCTTAACATCTCAGCAAGTTGCCAGTCAAAAAGAAAAGGGACTAAAAAATGAGGCAACGGAAAAAATATCAAAATCCACAGGACAAATTATTAAAGATAACGTTTGTACTTTATTTAATTTATTCAATTTAATTATTGCAATTGCTTTGGCCTGTGTTGGTGCCTTCAGCAATTTATTGTTTATCGTTATCATCATTGCCAATATCTTAATTGCGATTATTCAGGAATTGCGAGCAAAAAAATTGGTGGATAGCCTTTCCTTGCTTTCTGTTCCGCATGCCAAAGTAATACGTGACGGAAAAGAACGGGAAGTTCCGGTGGAAGATTTGGTTTTGGATGACGTGATTTGCCTATATGCAGGTCAGCAAATTTGTTCAGATGCCATTATTTTAGAAGGTGAAGCGGAAGTAAACGAATCTTTGCTGACAGGTGAATCCGACCCAATCAATAAAGTGCCGGGTGACCAGGTATTATCCGGCAGCTTTGTTATCAGCGGCAAGTGTTATGCAAAAGTGGAGCATGTAGGTAATGACAACTATGCCACACATATTGCGCATGAAGCCAAAAAAATGAAACAAGTACATTCCGAATTGGTTACTTCTATGAGAAAAGTAACCCGTTTTACAGGATTTTTAATTATTCCTTTAGGCATTGTATTGTTTTTGGAAGCATTTTTCTTGCGCGGCGGAGACCCTACCACTTCTGTTGTTTCCACAGCAGCAGGTTTGCTCGGCATGCTGCCCAAGGGTCTGGTTCTGTTGATTAGCATTAGCTTAGCTGTTGGTGTAGGCCGTTTGGCAAAGCGTAAAGTGTTGGTACAAGAACTGTACTCCCTTGAAACACTTGCCCATGTGGATGTGCTTTGTTTGGATAAAACAGGTACCATTACAGAAGGCAACATGAAAGTAGAGACAGTTTATCCTTTAAGAAGAGAAGACGATATTGCTTGGTTTGATGATGTCATGGGGTCTTTTTTACATTACACCGATGATAATAATGCAACATTTCAAGCGATTAAAGGATATTATCAAGAATGTAAACGCTATGCACCCGTACAAAAAATCCCATTTTCATCTCAAAGAAAATGGAGTGCAATGACATTTGAACAATTCGGTACACTTGTTCTGGGAGCACCTGAAAGATTAACCAATTCACAGCTTCCCGAAGAAATACAGCTGGAGATTCAGAACGGAAACCGTGTCATTTTGGTAGGAATGACAAAGGATAACGTTACTGCAGACGGACCGCTGACGGGAGTAGTACCGTTAAAAGCAATTGTGATTACCGACCCTATTCGTGAAAACGCAAAAGCAACTTTTGACTACTTTAAACGTGAAGGTGTTGCAATTAAAGTAATTTCAGGTGACAATCCGGCAACAGTTGCTGCCATTGCCAAAAAAGCCGGTTTGGAAGGTGCTGAAAATTACATTGATATGAGCACCATTCAGACAAAAGAAGAGTTGGTAAAAGCGGCAAATCGTTATTCTGTTTTTGGTCGTGTATCACCGCAGCAAAAGAAAATGTTGGTGGAAGCCTTGCAGAAACACGGTCACAAAGTGGCAATGACCGGAGATGGCGTCAACGATATTTTAGCATTGCGTGAAGCAGACTGCAGTATTGCGATTGCAGAAGGCAGCGATGCAGCCAGACAAGTGTCGCAATTGGTGTTGCTTAATTCGGATTTTTCTTCTTTACCGCAAGTGTTGGCTGAAGGAAGACGTGTTGTAAATAATATTACACGTGTTGCAGGTGTTTTCTTTGTAAAGACCATTTATTCCGTTTTGTTATCCATCATTTGTATCTGCACCAATCAACCATTTCCGTTCTTGCCAATTCAAATTACCTTGATTGACTTGGCCATTGAGGGATATCCGGCATTCTTTATGTCCTTTGAGCCGGATGGAAGAAAGGTAACTGGTCGGTTCTTACCGTCAGTATTCAGGCGGGCAATTCCAAATGCGGTTGCAACCACCATTGGCGTGGTAGCATTGTTTCTCATAGCGCCGTTATTTGGTGTTTCTCCCGAACAAACCAATACCATTATGTATCTTTTGGTTGGCTTTGTTGGCATTACAGCTGTATTTAAGGCTTGTTGTCCATTTAATCCATTGCGCGGATTTTTATTCTTGTCCATGACATTTGGATACTTTGCTGCAGCATATATTTTCAAAGGTTTACTGGAATTAACCATGCCTTCCAGAACCGCACTTCTTATTTTTGTTATTGCGGCTGTTGCAAGTATTGTAATAGAACGTATTGTTGCATTGATTACCAATGCGATTTTTAAAAGTTCTATGTCCAATAAAAAAGCAAAACGATATGCGAATCAGAAACGATGAAAAAAGCGCCGTTTAACGGCGCCTTTTTATTTGTATTTGTTACCCAAAGCAGTGCCTTTTACAAAGGTGTAGAGCTTGTTTTATGTTGAAATAACCTTGTAACAGTAGCAAAATAAACATAGAAAGGAACATTTTCCATGTTCAAAATTTTGGTTGTTAGGAGAACATTTTAGTTTTTTATAGTTAAACATGCAAAGCAATTTCTTTTATGCTATAACAACCTAGCAACAAATACAAAATTAAAATTTTGACTGTTGACAAGAACGCTTTAACTTTTATGTTATAACAACCTTGTAACAGCAGTAAAACTAAAGTTTTGGCTGTTGACAAAAACGTTTCAGCGTTTATATGTTAGAAATTGCTTTGCAATTTCTTTTATGCTATAATAATGCTCATTAGAAAGAAAAGGACGGGAAAATTATGTTATCTGCCGCAAAAAAAGAGTTTATTGAATTTATGATGTCTGCTGATGTCCTGCGTTTTGGAGATTTTGTTACCAAAAGCGGACGTAATACCCCTTATTTTGTAAATACGGGAAATTACAAGACAGGGTTGCAAAGTTCTAAGCTTGGTGAATTTTATGCTGCATTTATCAAGGAAACTATTGGGGATTGCTTTGACGCCATGTTTGGTCCTGCGTATAAAGGAATTCCATTGGTAACGACTACGGCAGGAGCGCTTGCACGTAACTATCAAATTGACAAACCTTACTTTTTTAACCGAAAAGAAGTCAAAGACCACGGCGAAGGCGGAAATACCGTTGGTTATCATCCAAAAGACGGCGACCGAGTAATTATCATTGAAGACGTTATTACTGCCGGAACTGCAATTCGTGAAACAATGCCCATTTTAAAAGGCTGTGCCGATGTAAAAGTAACTGATATGTTTATTTCAGTGAATCGCTGCGAAGTTGGCAAAACACCCGGAAAAACAGCTGTTATGGAAGTGGCGGAAGAATTTGGAATTAAAGTGCATGCGTTAATTACCGTAAAGGATATTTATGAATATTTAAAAGAACAAGGTACTTATGACAGCGTACTAAAAGCAATGAAAACTTATATGGAACAATATTGTATCTTTGAATAATAAAACAGCAGCCGTGTGAAGACAGAGGCTGCTGTTTTATAGTTTAGTATCAATGCTGGGGTAGATTACATAGAATGGAACAGGCTTTTCCGCGTAAAGAAATGTACAGGCGGTGATAAAAACGGCTCACGTAAATGAGAATCATGAGTTTGATATAACTCAGCTATCTGATGAAGTGAAACAACAACTGGAGCTGTTAAACAAAAGTCAGTCTCTGATTATGACCATTGTTGCAGGTACGCTGATGCGTTATAAAAGTTTGGACATTCAAAAACAACAGATATTATGTAAGGCATTATGCCCGGAAGCGTTTGAGCCCGAATGTCAGCCGAACGTTTTGCAGATACAGGCTGTTTCTTCTTTGATTATTTTATACGCACTGTTTGAGTTCTATGGACAATCGCAGGATTTATTGCAGCAAGCATGTGAAAACGGTACAGCAACTGCAGCACAAAAATTAGATTTGACATTAAGCGAAATTATCATCTTGGTAGGATTGATTCGATTTGTTCAATTGGTGAATTCCGAAGAAGAGGTTCAAGCGGGAGAGTCATCTATGGAAACAATCGAAGCATTAGAATTAGAAGAACCGGATACACCGTAAAAAAGGCTGAGAATCCATGATTCTCAGCCTTTTTCTATCTGCGTTGGTTACGCATATTTGAATTGGAAGTTGAGTAGGGAGCAACATTGCTGTCTCTAAGAATATTGAAATTATGATTTGGACGTTCTCCGGGAAGATAAAAGTAAACAAATTTTACAGAAAAAATATCACATACGATAAAGTTGGTTACTGCATCATCGTATAAAACAACAAAACTGGTAGCAACGTTGTATAACAAACCTTGTTTTCTCATAATTTGACCTGTTCCAATCAGAAACTCTATGACAACATATTCGCCTACATTCTGTGCCAAAATTCTTTGCATGGAACCAATCATTTCGGGAGAATTGAATGACTGTTGGGGCGGCGCAGTAAAATCGTACATTTGGCTGGAACCATCTTCGTTGATTTGATATTGTGCATTTGGTGAGTTGGCGCAAAATCTTGTATTCAGTTCACGTTCACTTTTGAAAGAGCTCATAATAACCTCCACTTATGTATTACTGTATGCTTCTGTTGGATTATAAAAACAATGGTCTCCGATGCGTATGACAAATTCGCCTACACTGGACGGAAAATTTGTTCTGCAAGTAGTGGAAAATGGATTAAAAAACCATAATGCAAAACCTAAGTTGGTTAATCTATTTCCTGCAATTGCCCAATTGGCAATATCGTATTGTGTTTGCTCCGGACGCATATTATATAGATTTTGCATATTGTAGGAACCGTTTACCGTTTCCATAGCACATACAAATTGTCTTTGCTGAAATACCACTTCGCGAATGGTGTTGAATCTGCCGTACTCGCCGTATGTAATATGAACGCGGTTCATAATGACACTGGCAACAGCTTGCATTCCGTTTTCACCTTCGCCGCCGGCTTCACACTGAATCAGACGTGCCAATATTTCTAAATCTGATAAGGCCATTGCAGCACTCCTTTCCTTATTTTTATACCTTTCAAATATATTCCTTGGTTGTATGATACATTCCAAGTTTTTGCAAAATAAAAAAGATGCCCTTCGGCATCTTTTTTATCATTCTGTGGATTCTCCGTATTGTACACCGAATTGCGCCATTGCAGCCTGATGTTCTTCGTATGTGGCCGAATAATGGTTTTCATTATCATTGCCAAAGAAGAAATATAAATAGTCTGTCTGAGTTGGATTTTTTGCTGCATTGATTGCATCTGCTCCCGGACTGCAAATTGGTCCTGCGGGTAATGCGGCGCATTTATAGGTGTTGTATAGTTCTGCGTATTTTGATGTATTCCCCAGTAAAGGGTTGCCTGTCACATAGTCATTGATATATTCTCTGGTGGAATCCATTTGCAGCTGCATTCCTTGTTCCAAACGATTGTAAATAATGCCTGCAATCATAGACATATGTTCCGGACTGCGGGTTTCCATTTGTACAATAGAAGCTACAATCAGTTCGGTATCCGTTACATTTCCGCCGGTGTTATTGCGGTAGGCATTTAACATCTCTATGAGTACATCTTCCGCATTGGAATTTTTTTGGAAGGTATAGGTTGCGGGATATAAATATCCTTCCATTTTAAATGGACGATTTTCATCAATCGGAATGCTGAAAGATTTTGGACTGTAATTTTGACAAGCCTGATAAAAGTCTTCGGCAGAACAAATTTCATTGGCTTCCAAACGTTTTGCAATTAAGTCCCATGTAAAACCTTCGGGAATGGTGACCGTAACTGTCTCCGACACGGAATTGGTAACTTGCGAGGAAGTATTGGTGCCGGATGAAGCACCAGATGAAGTACCGGAAGAAGACTGTCGGCTGACGGTTTGTGAAGTGCTTTCCGTTTCACTGGATGTTTGCTGTTCAGAACCGCAGCCGGCCAAAGCAAAAGAAAGAACAAAGACAGAACCGACAATCATCATTGCAATTTTTTGTTTCATAGCAGTAATCCTCCTTTGTATCTACTTTTATGATACAAGATTCTACAAATGGTTGCAATCTTTTTGCCGGATTCTTTGAAATATCTTTACATATTGAAAAAAGATAGTATTTAATTTTTATTTCTAAAAGAAAATTCTCACAAGTAATAATAGAGAGGAATATACTGTAAAAGGGATGAAAAAAGTAACGTAAGTAACCTGTGCGAAAAAGGAGCGAATCGTATTATGAAAGATTCTTTTCGGCATACGCCATTTAGAAGGGAACAACCGCCAAATGCACAACGCGGCAGTATGGAACTATGGTTGTCTTACATAGAAAAATCTCCAAGAAATCAAACACCGTTTATGTTTTATGTCGTAGATGCTGATACAGGATATGGATTAAAAGGAGCTGAATTTTCATTGTTTCAGCGCGACGAGTTGGTATTCGGCAGTTATTCCAACCGTTCCGGTGCTGTATGGTTTCCGCCTCTGCGGGAGGGACTGTATCAACTAAAAGAAGCAAAGCCACCAAAACAATATGTACCGGAAAAAGAAGCATTTCAGATGTATGTAGATTATAACGGAAACATTTGTATTGAAGGTGTCCCTGCAGCAAGATTTCAAGTATTTCATAAACGCAGTTCAGAACAGAAAGCGTCGTTCTCAGTGATTAAGTATGACATCAGAACCGGAAAACGGCTGGAAGGAGCTGTATTCCAGTTGTGCCAAAATCATGTTCCCGTTGCAACCAGCACATCGGATGCAGATGGTTTTGTGCAATTTTATGGACTGTCAGAAGGCGTTTATCAACTAAATGAACTATGTCCGCCGGAAGGATATATGAAAGTTTCGGATACACATATTGTTGTGGTTGCAAACGATGGTACCGTTACCATAGACGGATATGCGGCAGAATATGCTTCCATTGGAAACAAACCTATTTTATACGACATTTTCTTTCAGAAACAAGATGAATTGACAGGAGAACCGCTGGAAGGAGCTGTCTTTGACCTGCTTCATGGAGGAATTGTACTGTATACCGCCATATCCAATGAAAAGGGAGAAATTAATTTTGGCAGTTTTGCACCGGGAACTTATACATTAAAAGAACAAAAACCACCTTCGGGATATCACATCAATGAACATGAATATACGGTTGTGGTTGCACAGGACGGTATGGTCACCATTGATGATATGCCTGTAGAATATGCCAGAATCCGTGATAAAAAAGAGCAAGAACAGATTACGGTACGTAAATATGTACAAAGATTAGAACCTGAACGCGGCGTTACATTTCAATTAAGTCAGAATGATGTAATGGTAGCTTGTGCAGATACAAATGAACAGGGAGAAGCTTATTTTCATGATATGAAACCGGGAACATACATGTTGATACAATTAACACATGATGGTCAATCTACGGGAGAAAAACATACGGTGATGATAGAGGAAAGCGGAACGATAATCATTGACAATCAGGTCACGAATATATTAGATATTCAGTAAAATACTTCTTTATAAAAAAGGAAC
>UQNI01000037.1 GCA_900542375.1 uncultured Oscillospiraceae bacterium
AGACCAGAATCACAACAAAGTCAACAAAAATTTAGAAAATATTTTTGATATTTCTCACAATCCATTTTTTGTAAAAAAAATATCTCTTTTATTATTGAGAAAAAAATAGAATGATATTTCATGCAATAATACTTATGTTTATTATAATTTTACAGGATTTGAATTATTTCATTCATATTATTGAGAATATATGTCTTACTTACACCTTTTTATGTGCCAACTGACAGTTTGCAAAATGAATCATGTCATAAATTTATGCACATTTGTTGCAGTAAAAATATTTTTACTGCAACAACACAATATTTCATTTTAGAGATGGACCGAACAGTTTCATATTAATACAAAAAACATTACCACAATATTTTATCTATGTTATAATAACCTCAAAACAGCAACAAAACAAACCTTAAAAATATCTTTCAATATTCATAATTTTGGTTGTTAAGAGAACGGTTTTAATGTTCTGTCAATTAGAAATTACTTTGTAGTTTCTTGCATGTTATACCATAATTTATTAAAATGAGGAAGTGTGAAACAAAATGAAACAATTGTCACCGGATGAAAAGAATTTTATTTTTCAAATTGCGAATCGTACTCGTTATCCTATCGTAAGACTGGAGTTAAGAAGCTCAAAGGAACGTTCTTTAATATCAACTGCATTAAACCATGTGCATTTAGAGACAAAACATGATAGCATGGAAATTGTCAAACAACGTGCATCCGTTTTACAATCTTTATGTGAAAAAGGTTTCATAAAAATAAGTTATAAAGTTTTTATTACCGTCCAATCTGATTACGCAATATATGAGGTCAGCGATATCTTTTTATTGTTACATCAGTTAGTGGAGCAAGGAAAGAAAAATCCGGATTATTTATTTGATATACCTTATATCAAACGAGGACAGGTTATGTTAACTGAAATGGGCAAGTCTTATGTCGCACAAGATAATCTAAATCGTTAATATTTAACATTTTCTATGTGATATTTTGCAGAAATCTTGTATAAAACGTGTTCTTATGTTAAAATATAGATAGATTTAAGAGATATGGGGGAATGTCAATGGAATGGTATTATGCACTGATTATTGCGGTTTTAGCGGTAGGGGTGATTGGAGCTCTTATTTATGTTCGTACAAAAGTTTCTAAGAATGTTATTAAGCATGTACGTGCAAAATTGGCTCGTACAGAAACAGAACGTTCAGAATTTGAGGGACCAGATGGGAAAATCTATTCGAAAATAACTGCTATGGTTTTAGTATTTTTGGTAGAAGATGGAACTGAATTGAAATTTGCTGTTAACAATAAGATGAAAGGCAGAGTACAAGAGCAACAGTGGGGGTATTTAATGTATTGCGGAGATAAGCTGCTTAAATTTGAATGTAAACAAGGCAAAATAGGTATGAAACGTTATTTGAATGACGGTATTCTAAAATCTAAATATTTTCGTTCTTAATATTAGACCAAAACAATCCGGCATTATCGTATGAAAAGCATTTTCCTAATAATATACGTTAATTTGAATTTCCGCATATAACTTATTTGGATTAGGATGCATTTTCTAATTGTGATTAACATATACAGTACTGTAAAAGCATATGGGGGCTCAATGCAAATTGAGAATGTTTTTGGGGATTGTTAAAAATAAAAAGCAGTTTACATAATTTTGATTTTTTGTTTTAAATAAAATTAAAAAGTCTAAAGTTTTATTTTTGATATTTTGTACTGAATATGTTGTCAATATAATTGATTGCCAGAGGGCAGTGGGGAGTATTGGTGGGCTGTGAAATATAAATGTACTGAAGTAACAAGAAATAAAATTAAAAGAGCATTTTTGGAGTTAACAAATATCAAACCTGCGAATAAGATTTTTGTAAAAGAAATCATCCAGGTAGCAGGTATCTCACGAGCATGCTTTTATGTGCATTATGAAAATATAGCGGCATTGATTCATGAGATAGGCAATGATACTGTAAAAAGTATTATGGAAATAACAGAAGAGAAAAAATATACAGCAGATATGTCACGCGAAATTGCATGTAATCGTGCATTGGCACAGTATGTACAAGAAAATAAAAAGACCGTATCTATTTTAATGAGTGAGTACGGAGATCCTGATTTTTTAAAAGAATGGCATATCCATGTGAAAAAACAAGTTTTATTGCGTTTGGAAAAGGATCATATTCCAATTAATCATGATATAGAGGATATGGTAGAATTTGCAATGAACCGTGTTTTTGATACCATACTGCAAAATCTGGATGATCCTTTTGATGAAGTATTCAAAGCGTTAAATATCATGGATAAATTTATGCTTTGTTTGGTGGTAAGTACACATTACAGCAGATTAAAGTTATAATAAAAAACGGTACCATTAGGTACCGTTTTTTATTATTTGATTTTTATATCTGTTTGCTTTTGGGATAGGCGGGTTTGCCAAATTTAACCGAATTAAAGCTTTATAAATGCCGTCGTCAAAAATGGAATCTGTTACAAAATCCGCAGCTTGTTTCGCCTCTTCTGTCCCATTGCCCATGGCAATGCCGCAATGGACTAATTTTAACATAGATACATCGTTATTTCCGTCTCCAAAGGCAATCGTATCTTTCAGGTCGATATTTGCATGTTTGGTCAACAGTCGAATGGCATTTCCTTTATCATTTCCTACAAATGCCAAATCAGCAGAAGCATTCCCCCTATGTCTGTTTAGTATCATGCTGCCGTCAAATGCAGTTTTACAGCGGTCAAATTCTTCTTCCGTATCAAACATAAACTCAAGGCTGTTTGCAGTTACATCACCGGGATTCCATTCTGTCTTTGCAAAATCATCCATTCCATATATTCGGTTAAAATAACGAATGGAGTCCGGGTCCATATTTCTGCACCAAGCACAAACTTTTCCAATGAACGCATACCGTGCTTTTACATTATCAAAATGCTTCATCAGATAAGATACTTCTTCGTGAGAAAAAATTCTATCGTAGATGATATCTCCTTGATAAACAATGTGAGAACCGTTCATAGTAATATAACTTTCAAAGATATTAGGAAAATATTTTTTCAAAAAGGCCTCGTGTCTGCCGGTACAAGCAATGATTTGGTGTCCCTGTTGCTTTAACAATTGAAGTGCTTGCCGATTACTGTTTGGAATGGTAAATGGTTTATTGTGCCAACAATCCAATAAGGTTCCGTCAATATCGAAAAAAATTGTTTTTTTCTGCACGTATTTTCATCCTTTCTATATTGTGCCTCTTTCTATAGTATACCTTGCATAATGATATGCTATTAGGGAAAAGATAGTCACTGAGGTGAAATTTATGGAATTCTTAATCGCATTTGTTGTTGGAGGTCTTATTTGTGTGGTCGGTCAGCTATTAATTGATTTTACCAAATTGACACCTGCCAGAATTTTAGTTCTTTTTGTTACTTTGGGAGTATTTCTAACAGCTGTTGGTTTGTATGAACCATTGGTTAACTTCGCGGGAGCAGGTGCTACAGTGCCATTAACAGGTTTTGGATATACACTTGCAAAAGGTACAATGGAAGCCGTTGAAAGTTTAGGTTTTCTGGGTGCTTTTACAGGTGGTGTTACAGCTGCCGCAGCCGGAATTGGAGCAGCAGTATTTTTTGGTTATATTGCAGCATTATGCGCAAAACCATCGGATAAAGGATAAAAAACAAATGCGAGTAGGCATAATACCTACTCGCATTGTTTTTATAGATTACTGGATAGAGCAATCTAAGTAGTGCTCAAGATCCTCTTCGTCTTTCTTTTTCTTTTCAAGATAAACTACAACAGCTGCTACAGTTGCCGCGACAACAGCTGCCAAAGACAGAATTCCGATTAACCAGCGAAATTTATTGCAATGTTTCATTTATAGAGCACCTCCAATAATTATAAATCTGTGTTTAAGTATATGATACCCAAAAATATTGAAAAAGTCAACCTATCCACATAATTTGTCATGGAGAAAAAAGGAAGTAAAAACTAGGAAATTTTTAGGCTTTGCTGCAGTCCTTGTCATTACAAAATGCAAAAAGCAGAGCCCTCGGCTCTGCTTTTGTGTTATGCATAGCAATTATGCGTTAACAGCGTTAAGCTTTTGTGCAAGCGCAGATTTTTTTCTGGCAGCAGTATTCTTATGAAGAATACCTTTTGCAGTAGCTTTATCAATTGCTCTGATTGCAACTTTAACAGCCTCAGCTGTATTTGCGTCTTTATTTTCAAGTGCAATGTTTGCTTTTTTAATATCGGTTTTCAAAGCTGTGTTAATTGCTTTATTTCTAAGAGTTTTAGTAGCAATCACTTTTACGCGTTTTTTTGCGGATTTAATGTTAGGCATAATTCCACCTCCTTATATATTTGTTCACGTACAGATAATAATAACATGGACATGCTAAAAAAGCAATATATTTTTGCGTTTATCCATAGATTTTTTAACAGAATGATTATAACAGAAAAGGAGTCAGATTGCAAATGTTTTTTCGTACAGACTTAGCATTGGAATTAAAAGAAGGCGGACAATCGGAATTGTTGGATGTACCTTGTAAAATCAAAGAGAAAGACCGCTGTAAAATTAGTCATATTACGGTTCCGTGTCATATAAAAGATACAGGCATGGCACCGGGCGAATACATTACCATTGAAATGCCTCCCTTAAGTGATGCATTAGACGAAAACAATCGGTTTTTACAGGTCGTTTCAGATGAAATCAAACCTTTTTTACCTGAAAACGGCGAAGTGCTGGTAGCAGGTTTAGGGAATGCTGCAATTACTCCGGACGCTTTGGGAGAAAAGGTAATTGCACAAATATTGGCAACCCGCCATGTAAAAAAGGAACTGGAGCGTATTACAGGTATATCGGAGCTCCGTTCGGTAGCGGCTGTAAGTACAGATGTATTGGGAAATACAGGAATGGAAACAGCAGAAATTTTAAAAGGCTTAACACAGCAATTAAGACCCAAAGCTGTGATTGTAATTGATGCAATGGCCGCCAGAAGTTTAGAAAGATTGGGCAAAACAGTGCAAATCAGTACAGCAGGAATTGCACCGGGAGCAGGTGTTGGAAACCGCAGACCGCAAATAGATCAGGCATTATTGGGTGTTCCCGTGATATCTGTTGGAGTACCTACGGTGGTAGATGCTGCAACAGTTGCTGTGGATTTACTTGGAGAAGAACATGTAACAGATGAAGAAAAAGAGAAGCTCAGAGAAATGGTAAGCCCAAACGGAGCTGCTATGTTTGTTACCCCCAGAGAAATTGATTTGTTGATACAACGCGGGGCCAGAATGATTGGTATGGCAATTAATGCTACGTTAAATCCTTGTTTTACCGTCAATGATTTTGAACTTTTAACAAAATAAAAGCCTCGACAGAAACCGCCGTATTTTATTCAATAATATTAATATAATGATAGAAACGAAAAATAATAGAATTCTAGTATTACAGGAATGTATAAAAATAGGAGGTAGGCGGTTGCAGTGAAACACTTCGGGAGGTTGTTTATGGTCATAGAAACAAAACGCGGAAGAAAACTGTTGCTGCGGGTAGGCGCTGTTTTAGTTACCACCGTTGCAGTAGCTTGTTTTTCTATTCGTCTTGTACCGGCATTGTTGTCTAACCAGAACAATACAGCGTTAACAGCCGCAGGGTTTATTATGCCTGACGGAGCTGTAGAGGTGATGAAAAATGGATATGACGATGCATACTTTAGCGTGTCAGAAGTAGAAGAAATGGTTTCTCAGGCGTCTTCTGTACCGGAAATTACAGAAAGTACCGTTACATCTGAAGAAACGGTTGGGCAGTCATCCTCAGAAGCGTATGTGCCTCCTGAGCCGGATTATACGGTATATGAAGGGACAGCATACCCTATTAACGAAATGCAGATTGCAAATGTAGGATTAAAATATGAGAATATTACAGTTCGCAACGATACAGATTATGAACTGGATATTGCACAAGAGTTGGGACTTTCACCTGATGTAAAAATTAAAAAAGACGGAACACCGCAAGTACTAATTTATCATACCCATACGGGAGAATCCTTTTTAAAAACGGAAATGCCTAATTTTTATTCCAGTTTAGATACACGCTCCAGAGATGAGAATTTAAACGTAATTGCGGTGGGCAATGAAATTACAAAGAAACTGGAAGAGGCAGGCATAGGAGTCATACATGATACAACGATTCATGATGACCCTTATACAGGCGCATATAATCGCTCATGGGAAACGATTCAACGTAATTTAAATGAAAATCCGACCATTCAAGTTACAATAGACGTTCATCGCGACGCATTGGGAGGAGAATCTACCAGAATCAAACCTACAACTGTGATTAATGGCAGAAAAGCAGCGCAAATTATGATTTTATCCGGCTATGACGGTGATGGTTCCCTAGGTTTTCCGGATTGGGAACTAAATTTACGTTTGGCATTACGGTTGCAGCAAAACTGTGCAAATATTGAACAATCCTTTATCCGGCCTCTCAATTTTACAAATAGTCGTTATAATATGAATGCAACACATGGTTCATTGTTGGTAGAGTTCGGTACAGAAGTGAATACCATTGATGAAGTAAAATATTCGGGGCAGCTGTTTGGAGATGCACTGGTAAAAACGTTGGAATCGCTTATGTAGGTGATGTATTTATATCCTCTTTACAATAGATTTGCAATTGTTCAAAGAAAGTTAAAGGAATGTGTCAAAATTTTTGCTATAATCTGTTATAATAGAAAAAGTATGTATACACAAAAGTATAACACCAGATAAGTGATGAGGAATATAAATGAAATTAGCCAGAGGGATTGTATCCATTCTAATGTTTATGCTATTGTTTTCGTTTATGAGCTTACCGGTATTTGCAATGCAGACGCAGAGTAATGGAAGAACCGGAAGTTCAGAGCAATCCAGCGTCGGTTCGAAACAAAATGTGTCAGGAACTATGGAAACAGGCAGTGAGGAAACAACGTCTGTTTCATCTGAGGATTCTACCTCACAAGATAACAGCCTTTCTCAAAGCAGTGAGATTTCTCTTCCGGAAGTTTCTGTAGACAGTGAGGCTGCAGGTATTATTTCAAAGGGAACCGATGTAACGCCATCCAATACCACACAAACTTGGTTGGGAGTTGTATTCTGGATTTGTATTGCAATTGGTATTTTAATTGTTGTTGTGGTGATTGTGGCGGCAACCAGAAAACCTCCAAAAGGAGGAACCGGTAAAAAGAGATATGAGCGAAAACCTATGACGCCAAAAGGCAAACGAATTTTGAATGAAAAGTATTATCGCAACATTAAAAAATAATGCAATAAAAAGAGGGGTAAATAAAATACCCCTCTTTTTTATTTATATTTATGTTTCAAGTTCGTTGTAAAAATGACCTAACATATCTTTTAAATCAATTTCAAGTATCAAACAGAAACATGCCAGTTCGTAGTCTGTTACAAATCTGGCGTTATTTTCTATTTTACTAATCATTTGTTGATCCATGTTCACATTCATGGTCTGCATTTTAGCGGCAAGTTGGCTTTGAGATAAGTTCTTTTTCATTCTGTAAATTTTTAAGTTGGTGCTGATAATATTTTTATTCTTTCCGTAAATAATTTTCTTCATGTTGAACGCTCCACGTCTATATAACGTATTTTACTTGACTTTAGCATATGTTTTTCAATGAAATACGTTATATAAACGTAATTTGATGAAGCTGATTTAAAATAATGATGTTTGTTTATTCATTCGGTAAAAAATATGAGATAATTGAATGGTTCATCAAGTATTATGTTATACAGTACTTATTTTTATATCAGAAAGTTTATTTTCATGTTGAGAAATTACAGAAATAATGATATTTATAGGAGTAGTTCTATCAAACAGGCAATAGTGAAAAATTTTAACATATAGAGGTTGAAAAACACTGATATTATTTATTGCAAATATAGATTATTTTATACATTTTTTCTAAAAATAGGAAGTGAGAGATAACATATAACCAGATATTTAAAAAGAGGTAATTGTAAAATTACAATTACCTCTTTTGATTGTTCATATGACGAAAAGATTAGGAACTTTTCTTTTGTTGTGATGTTTCCATAGATGTATCTACATTTAAATCGGTTAATTGAATTGGGGTATCAGAAAATCCTAATATAAAATCGGCACTGACATTGTAGTACTTGCATAGTTTAATCAAACAATCAATCGTCATGTGTCTGCGTTTTTTCTCCCAATGTCCTACGGTAGAATCAGACACATCACATAAAAGGGCAATATCTTTTTGCCCCTTTTTATTTTGTATACGCAGTTCTTTTAATCTATCGCGATAATCCATGGTATCACCTCTTTGAAAAGATTATAACATAAAAGAAATTGAATCACAATTTCTAACAAATAAACGTTACAACGTTCTTAACAACAAACAAAATTTCTAATTTTGAATTTGTTGAAAGGTTGTTATAACATAAAAGAAATTGAATCACAATTTCTAACAAATAAATGTTACAACGTTCTTAATTAACAAACAAAATTTCTAATTTTGGAAAAGTTGCTATAACATAGATGATTTAAAGCATTTCCTAACGGAAAAATTTTCATTTTGCTACCAATAGGAAAGTGTGATAACAATATTAATTTGCCCAGTAATTTTATAAGACAAACTACCTTATAAAACATTATAAATGTTAACATAATATTTATAAAAAAACTATCTAAAAGGTGATTATAATTAACAACGTTGTTAATTATTTATTTTTTTCCACATAAGCATCTATATGCTGCTGTACAACTTGAAATGGAGCTATTCCACTTTCCAGTAAAGCTGTGTGGAACTCTTTTTCATGAAAGCGACTTCCAAGCACCTGTTGTGCGTCCTCTTTCATGTTTATAATTTCATGATATCCCACATAATATGGCTCAAATGCAGCAGGATTTGCCTGTAATTGAGCGTATTGCGTCTGGATGGATGCATCGTCCAGAGAAAATCCTTTTGATTCCATAAATTCTTTGAATTCCTCGACTGACCAGCCATCATAATGGATGCCGATATCTGCCAGAATTATCATACAGTACGTTGCCAACTCATTTTCTTTATATGCTTCCAAAAGTGTTTGGTCTACTCCATCAAGATACGAGAGCGCTTCATATTGGGCATAGACGGCATATCCTTCCGTATACGCGCTGATATTGGAAAGAGCCTTAATATAGTTGCTTCCTACATTTTCATACATATATGCATATTGGTACATGTGCCCCGGAAAGCCTTCATGTGCTACTGTTGAAAAGGTAGAAATAGAGGACACATCATTGGAGATAGGGTTCACACGCAATTGTTTTACGGAATCTCCATCCAATGTTGGAATATTGAAATAAGCAGTTACACCGGACTTAGAAGCCAATTCTTCATTCATATTTTCAATATGATAATTTAAATTGCTCACAGGCGGAAACTCTTCGGAGATAACGTTTTTCATATCATCTAATATATCAGTATAGCTGAGGTATCCTGTCTTGGGAAGCGTATTAGAAATTAACGGTTCTACGGATTCAGGGTTGCTGATAACAATTTTTGCACAGTTATATAAGTGTGTGCTGAATGCTTCTTCCATCATTTCTCTGATATCTTCAACAGATTTATTGCTTCCAATGCTCTGTTGCAGAAGGAGCTCATAATACTCCTTGCCATATTTAAATTTTGCAAGCCCTTCTGTATTGTTTCGGCCGGTTTTCTGAAAAGTCTCCATTGTAGAGCGAATGCTTTCAAATGCAGGTAAAAACGAAGAAGAAAAGGCTTCTTTTAATTGACTTTTGTATTTTTCGGTTTTTTCTGTATCTAATGACAATTGTTCTACACTGGTATTCATAGATGCCAGTATCGCACTGTTCTCTCCGGGCTGTAAAATACTGTCACAATATTCAATAATTGATTCTAAATCCAGCATTAACAGCCCATTTTCTTCTTGTTTCTTTGTATATTCCAATACACTTTCTACATAGGGTTTTGTGTCGTTTAACAAAGTGATTAAATCTTGTACATCTTTTTCATTTCGTACTTGCCAGTCTGCAAATAGAGTGGGAAGTTGAAATTGAATTCCACTCATGCTTTCAAAATAGGAGCCGTAATAGTCGAATTTTTCGTTGCTCAGCTTTTGGGATAAAGAAGCCTGATATTCGTAAATATCATAGATATCTTTTTGTTCCTCAGTCAAAGCATTACGATGAAATTGTTGAAATGTGTTGTAAGCATTATCACTATCTTGAGCTGTTACTATTTCTCCGTCACTGTTTGGGCGAGCGCCTAAACTTACTTCTGTTTTACTTAAATCTATTCCAAACGATTCCGGATTTTGCATGTATATATGAGTCGCGACATAATCATTTTCCATAGTTTTTACAAATTCTTGCTGGATGAATTGGTCAAACTGTTTTTGTTCCTGAGAAGCATCTATTTGCTGACATCCAACAATAGAACATGCCAGGATGAATACGAAAGATAGTAAAGAAAATCTTTTTATCATTTTCATATCTTCTTGCTCCTTTATCTTTGTAACTTCATTATACTCACTTTCATAATGCGAAGCAATATTGTAAAAAGGATACCGTCAAATGTTCCAATGAATCTGGCACTCTGATAACACGTTATTCTTATTTTATTCTAACCTAACCTTACATTCCTTATGATTCATTTTTAGCGAAGATGCAAAAATACTACTAAAAGTATGATTTTGGGTTGATTTCCTACTTAAAGTGTGATATCTTGTTATTATCCTACTAAAAGTAGGGAGGAGGAATAGAGATGGCATATAGAAGAATCAATTATTATCGCATACTGAGTATGAATGTATCGGGCTATCGAAAATTAAGAGGTTGGAACCAATATGAATTGGCGGAAAAGCTTCATATCAGCCGGACGTATCTCAGTATCATTGAAGCTCCAAACATGAAAGTAAATATTTCATTGGAAATTTTAATTGCATTATCAGAGCAATTGGACGTACCATTACCAAAACTGTTTGAATGATGGTTATATCAAAGGATTGTTTTAAAATTTGCTTGAAAACAAACTTGTTTCATAAGATAATAAGGTCAAGTAAAGAAGAGGAGAACACATATGTCGAATCAAACACCATTATATTCTGCTTTGGTGCAGCATCATCGTCTTGGAAGATCTGCTTTTCATACGCCGGGGCATTCAGGAAAGCCGATTTCTCAATTGAATCATTTACTGCAATTGGATGTAACTGAACTGCCGGATACAGACAGTCTGTTCGAGGCAGAGCACGCGATTTTACAAGCGGAACGTCATGCTGCACAAGTATTTGGGACAGCACGTACCTTATTTTCTGCCGGAGGCTGCACTTTATGTATTCAGGCAATGCTGCGTCTTGTTTCGGCTGACAGCAATAAAAAAACAATTTTAACGGATCGTATCCTTCACCGCAGTGCTGTCAATGCTATGGCATTGCTTGACTTAAATCCTGTTTGGCTCCTGCCAAGAGCAGATGCAGGACTTGGTTTCCCCGGAAGGATTCATCCGGACGATGTAGAATCCCTTTTAAAACAATATCCGGATACTGCGGCGGTATATATTACCAGTCCCGATTACTTTGGTGTTTTGTCCGATATCAGAAGCATTTCAGAAGTATGTCACCGTTATCATGTGCCGTTATTGGTAGACAATGCACATGGTTGTCATTTGTTTTTAATGCCTGAACATTTACATCCGATTCATCTTGGGGCCGATATTACTGCTTGTTCTGCTCATAAAACTTTGCCTGTTTTGACAGGAGGCGCTTTTTTGAATATGGCGTCTGATACGTATGCAGCAAATGCAAAAGACGCAATGGCGCTGTTTGGTTCTACAAGCCCTTCCTATCCTATTATGGCTTCTTTGGATTTATGTATGCAGTGGGCAGAAACAAAAGGGAAGAATGCTTATTTACAATTGCAGAAGCGTGTTGTAGATATTAAGAAAATAGCAGCTGCAAAAGGAATTGCTGTGCCTTTAGGAGAAACGGACCCTGTACGTATCACTCTGCAAACTGCATCATTAGGGATTACGGGAGAAGAGGCTGCCGAAATTTTCCGAGCTCACTTTGTAGAACCTGAGTATGCAGATAATGCGAATCTTGTTTTAATCGCAACACCTTTCCATACTGAGCAAGATTTTTTACGGGTAGAGCAAGCAATTCAGGCACTGCCCAACAGAACGCCGTTAAAACTCAATGCAGTTCTTCCGTCATTGCCAAATTCCGTTATGTCAGTACGGCAGGCTGTATTTTCCGCGTGGGAAGAAATCAATTTGGAAGACAGCATTGGCAGAATTGCTGCAACTACTGCTTGTCCGTGCCCTCCGGGTGTGCCCGTTGTTATGCCGGGAGAAATGATTACAGAAGAAATTGTGATGTTTTTAAAGAACTATAGATTTCTGACTATAAAAGTGGTAAAATAAATTATTACGGGTTATCCGTAATCATTCATAGAAAGGGAGGGCCTGATACATGCTGAATTTAGAACAATGTACTGTTTCCGAACCGGTCAAAAGAATGTTGGACACAATGTTTGTGCAAAAGCGTGTACCTCAGGCTCTCATCATTGAAGGAGATCATACCAAGACGACAGAACTGGCACGCGTACTTGCTTCCGGATTGGTTTGTCGGTCGCAAGACAATAAACCGTGCGGAACGTGCAGCAGTTGTATCAAAGCACGTGCCGGTTCTCACCCTGATATTTATTTGGCAGAAGGCGGCCTGACGCCGCGTTCATTTAAGGTTGAGGCTATACGCGCAATTCGCAGTGATGCGTATATACAATCTCAGGAAGGCGGATGTAAAGTATATTTGCTGTTTCGTGCGGAAAGTATGTCTGCGGAAGCACAAAATGCTTTGCTGAAAGTATTGGAAGAGCCTCCGGCCGACACTGTATTTATACTTACTTGTCTTACAGCAAACCGCTTGCTGCAAACCATTCGTTCACGTTCTCAGATAATTACTTTAGAAGATGATGCAGAGGAAAATCCGGAAGCCGTACGAATTGCAGGAGAGATTGCGCAGGCGTTAATTCATACGAAAGAAATAGAAATACTGCAGGCAACAGCGCCTCTTATTAAGGATAAAGATTTGCTAAAAGAGGTATTAAATCAGTTAACACTTATATTTCGTGATGCATGTATACAGCGTGCAGGTGGAAGCAGCTATTTATCGACTCAGACAGAGCAAGTAAACGCTTTATGCCGCGCAATACCAAAAGCGAAATTATTTCAGCTGGGACAAGTAGTAACCGAAATACAAAATGCTATGGTCTTTAACGCAAATATGACAATTCTGGTAACGCTGCTATGCACAAAACTGCGTACAGCAGCAGGCAGATAATACAACATTTTACATGTATGGGAGGGTAAAATGGCACAAGTAATTGGTGTTAGATTTAAAGATGTAGGTAAAATATATTATTTTGACCCGTTGGATTTGGAAATTATAAAGGGCAGTCGAGTAATTGTAGAAACTGCTCGAGGAGTAGAATGCGGCGAAGTAGCTATGGAACGGAAGGAAGTATCTGATGAAGGTCTGGTACAACCATTAAAGCCTGTGATACGTGTTGCTACGAAAGAAGATTTAAAAAAAGTAGAAGAAAATCATGAAAAAGAAAAACAAGCGTTCGACATTTGCTTAAAAAAAATTGCCGACCATAAATTGGACATGAAATTGGTAGAAGTTGAATATACATTTGACAACAGTAAGGTATTATTTTACTTTACAGCTGAAGGTAGGGTAGACTTCCGTGAATTGGTAAAAGATTTAGCTTCTGTATTCCGCACCCGCATTGAGTTGCGTCAAATAGGTGTACGTGATGAGGCAAAAATGCTGGGTGGGCTTGGTGTTTGCGGCAAGCCATTTTGCTGTTCCACATTTTTAAGCAGTTTCCAACCTGTTTCTATTAAAATGGCAAAAGAACAAGGATTATCTTTAAACCCGGTTAAAATTTCAGGTACTTGCGGCCGCCTAATGTGCTGTCTTAAATTTGAGCAGGATGCCTATTTGGATTTACTGCGTACAATTCCAAAAGTAAATGCCATTGTAATCACTCCGGAAGGAAAAGGTACCGTAATTGACCAAAACTTATTAACGGGTATTCTAACCATACGTTTGGATAAGGCTCCCGATGCAGCGCCTGCTACATTTCATGCCAAACAGGTAAAGGTAATTAAAGACGGTCAAATTAGGGTGAATAAAGAGGAACTAGAGCAATTAAAAGGCTTGGAAAAGAATTAAATTTATTATATTGTAACAAAAAATCTGCTTATTTTTTACAAGATATCCATGGAATTCTATTGATTTTTTTAAGATCTATGGTAAAATAAAGGTGAAAATTAGAGGGAGGTGCTTAAAAATGGCATATCATATTAACACAGATTGTATTTCTTGTGGTGCTTGTGCAGCTGAATGTCCTGTAAGCGCTATTTCAGAGGGTGATAGCATTTACGTTATCGATGCTGATACATGTATCGACTGTGGTGCTTGCGCAGACGTTTGTCCGGTAGGTGCTCCACAACAAGCATAATTCGCCAGTAAACAAAAAGGGCGGTGCTGCATGCATCGCTCTTTTTTCTATGATTAGATATTTTTGTATGGGAAAAGGAGATGAAATAGATGCTGTTAGATGGCGAACGCTGGGAACCTATTTCAAGTCAATATCAAATTATTGTGTCGAAACAGCACTGTTTTAATACAGATACCATTCTATTGGCGCACTTTGCATCTCCCAGAAAAAAAGATTTCTGTGCCGATTTTGGTACAGGTTGTGGTACCATTCCCCTTATCTGGAGCAGCAGGTATATGCCAAGACATATTTATGCAGTAGAATTGCAGGATAACGCATGCAGTATGGTACAAAGAACATTACAAAAAAATAACTTAGAAGCCAATATTACATTGATTCATCAAGATTTAACTACATTAAAGCCGGGACTAACCCCTTTTACTCAGGAATTGGATTTAATTGCGTGCAATCCTCCTTATCAAGAGGCTGGTACGGGATTGGTAAATCCTGACGATAGTAAACGTATTGCCAGACATGAAGGTGCTTGTACACCTGATGATATTTGTCGTGTAGCTTCCAAATTGTTAAAATATGGTGGCAAGTTATGTATGTGCCAAAGGCCGCAAAGACTATTCGACATTATGGAATCTATGAAAAAGGTAGGTATTATGCCAAAGCGGTTACGCCTTGTCCAACAGAGATTATCTAAGGCGCCCAGCTTATTTTTATTGGAAGGGCGAAAAGGAGGAAATTCTGGTATGATAGTGGAACCTGTTTTGATGATAGAGGATGAAAACGGCGCATTTTCTGATGAGATGCTACAAATTTATGGCGACTATAAACAAGGAAAAAGGGGAGCAGTATGGCAGGAAAGTTAATCGTTGTAGGAACCCCAATCGGAAATTTGTCAGATTTTTCTCCAAGAGCGATAGAAACACTGCAAACATGTGATTTTATTGCGGCAGAGGATACGCGAGTTACAGTAAAGTTATTGAATCATTTTGGCATTAAAAAACCTATGGTAAGTTACTTTGAACATAACAAAATGGAGCGCGGGGACATTATCTGCAACCGTATGGAACAAGGAGAGGTTTGTGTTCTGGTATCCGATGCAGGTATGCCGGCAATTTCCGACCCGGGAGAATTGTTGGTTGCACAATGTGTACAGCGGAATATCCCTGTATATGTAGTTCCGGGTCCAACGGCTGTTATTTCTGCATTGGCGGTTTCAGGACTTCCAACAGGAAGATTTACGTTTGAAGGTTTTTTAAGTATGAATAAAAAAAGCCGAAGGGAACATTTAGAGGAAGTAAAAAAAGAACGAAGAACAATGGTATTTTATGAGGCTCCACATAAATTGGCATCAACATTGCAAGATATGCTGGCAGCTTGGGGAGACAGAAGAATTGCTATTGTGCGCGAGATTACCAAAATACACGAGGAAGTCATCCGTACCACATTAAAAGAAGCTGTACAACGTTATTCCAATGAAAATGCAAAAGGGGAATTGGTATTGGTGATAGAAGGTGCTGAGAAAGAAAAAGAGGCTCAAATTACCATAGAAGAAGCTGTACAAAAAGCAAAGACATATCTGCAAGATGGAATGTCCGCTTCAGAGGCATCAAAAAAGTCTGCACAGGAGACAGGTTATAAAAAAGGGGATATTTATCGTTTATTAAATATGAAATAAAAATCGAGCAGTATGATGATTTAGAAAAATGATTGTAAAATATGCGTAAACGTATGGCATGCAAAGAAAAATACAGTTGTAATTATTGACTCAAAATGGTATGATTATCTTTGCAAAATAGATAGGATTATGTAGAATTCAGTTTAAAAATGTGTTTATGGGATGGGATAATCTTGAGTCGAATTCAATCAAAAACCTGTATTGCGGTTACATGTTTCATAACAGTGCTCATGACGTGTGTCATTTCAGCTTTGGCATTTAGCGCCGATGCTGCGCAGTATACTTCAGTAGATATGATACAGCCATATGCAGCCACAGTAACAGGTTCTGCTTCTTCTGACGATGAATCAGAAATATTAAGTTCCCAAGACTGGGAAGCATTATTGAATGTATCTTCTGAAGAGAGTGAGCCTGTTTCTTCAGAAGCTACAGATACACTGCTGGGCTCGCCGTTAAAAAACGGTATAAGTGGGGATAGTTTCTTTATTTGGGGTTGTATTGCTGTTGGTCTGGGTGTTTTGGGAATTGCTTTCTTTATTTACTCCCAGTTTGTTTATAAACATATGAAAGCTGCATCTGATACAAAATCGGATTACCATGAGGAACAAACAGGAGCAGTAAAACCAAAACGCGGAGATTCCTTTAAAGAACAAATTTCCAAAGAAAAACCACAAGAGAAACAAGATATGAACGAACATTCCGGGACATCGTCTGAAACACAATTGGATGATATTGATTGGGATAAATTTTTTGAGGAACATAAAAATAATCATGATAAATAAAAGGAGGATATGCAAACATTGCATATCCTCCTTTTTAGTTTTGAGGCGATTTCCATTTTGGCTGAGTTGCCTTTTTTAAACGAAGCGCTTGGAAAAACTCCTTTAATATATTACTGCATTCTTCTTCCATAATGCCACCGATTAATTCCGGTTTATGGTTATACGGCAATTCAAATAAATTAATAATAGAACCGCAGGAACCTGCTTTTTCATCTTTTGCCCCATAGAAAACTTTTGGAATGCGTGCATTGATAATTGCTCCTGCGCACATAGGGCACGGTTCCAGTGTAACGTATAGCTCACATTGCCATAGCCGCCAACCACCAAGTCGTTTACAGGCATTGTCAATTGCCTCTATTTCTGCGTGGCATAGGGCATTTTTTCCTTGTTCACGCCGATTTCTTCCCGTTGCAATTACAATACCATCTTTTACAACCACGGCGCCAACGGGAACTTCTCCTTCATTTGCCGCTTCACGAGCCAATTGCAATGCTTGATTCATATATTCGTTCATCGTTAAAACACACCTAGTCTGGAGATAGATTGAATGATGCAAATACCTGTGAAAATTAATATGCCCGGATTTGCAAATAAATTGCCCATACTGCTACCTACGGATAACGCTCCCGGCCGAAATTCGGATAATTGTTTTTTCTTTAGCAGCAGATATAATACAGAAAACAAAGACATAAATATCATTGCTAAAATAATAATATAAAATACGGCAGCATAAGTAGTGGCGCTACAATGAAAACGAACAATATTTAATAAGACATAAAATCCATTTACAAACATATGAATGCCTACCGGAATCCATATATTATTTGTTCTAACCAAAGTAATTCCCAGTGCCAAACCACAGATAAATGCAAACACTATTTGCGAGAAATTGCGGTGTAATAAACCAAATAACAAGGCAGATGCAATAACGGCAAAGAAATCTCCGTATTTACGAAATTGACTTAAAATAACACCTCTAAATAAAAATTCTTCTACAAAAGGCGGAACTACTGCGGTTGCCAACGCATTCATAATGTAGGAAGGAATGGTAGGAACCACAGGTATAGACTGTGAGCTACCTTGGAACCCAAAATTTTCCAATATAGCAGATATCCAATTGGAAGGAAAGTTGGCCAATAGACAAATAGTAGTGCCTATAAGAAAGAAAGAAATTCCAACGGCAGGTTTAACTTGTTTGGTTATAATGATGTTTGTGGGCTGTAGTTTAAAGATTACAATAAAAATAACAGCGGGCAACAACATGCTTAATATACTGACAGAGCCATTTAACAGGTAATTTAAAATAGAAATTGTTTCGTTATACGTAGATTTTTGATAACCTATACCAATTAAAAACCATTGCAGAGCATAAGAAAATAAGTACATAGCGGCAATGGCAGCGCATAACAAAAAGCCTATTTTATTTGACTGCTTCCTTAGAGAGTAATCAGGTGCCTCGTACAAAAAGGAATTATTTTGTTTTTGAAAAGGAAACACATGCTTCATAAGGCACCTCTTTTCTCTCATAACAAATGAACTAAAATGTTAAACTATATTATAACAAATTTTAAAGACAAAACAAAGTTGAATTTTATATTTATATTCTTTCTTATTAGAGATATGTATTTACGCACACGATAGCTTTATGCGGAACATCAATAAGATATGCTCCATATGAGAGGCATTTCTCCTGTCATTTAAGGCAAAAGAAGAGCGAAAACCTCTTGTTTTCGCTCTTCTTTTTAGGTGAAAGAATAACACACTTTACAAATAAATAACCATTTTGAGTTATAATTCAGTTATAGCTAGTATCAATCATTGGTTAAAAGTGTTTCAATACTAACATTTAGTACTTTGGAAAGCACGACCAGTTCTATATCTGTGACAAATCGTTGACCACTTTCAATTCTTTGAACGGCATTTTTATCTACATCTAAACCGGCAACTTGCAGTTTTTGAGCCAGTGCACGCTGAGAGACTTTTGGTTTCATGCTTTTTCTTAAAGCTGCAACTTTTCTGCCGCAAACATTATTAAGACCATCTTTGGATTTATTGATAAACATATGCTACACCCACCTTGACATTCCGTTCTTGTCATTGCTTGTATTATATGTTAAAATGATTGATAATATGACATTCATAGAATGTTATTTTTAACATATAAAAATTATAAACGAATTTAATCAGAGAAATAAATGAACTGGATGAATTGTTCAAATTATTGTCTGTATAGCACATTTTGTTTTTAATTTTGTCATGTTATATGTCTCTATTACAGAAGTTTTGCTAAGACATCACGTTATTTTATAAAATAACTGTTATTCACCTCGAACTGAAATATTGAAACCATATGAACAGGTACTTGATTTATACTTAATGGAGTTGATGAATATGTCTGTACAGTTTGGAAAACGTTGTAAAATCTTAAGGCAGGAAAGAGGGCTTACACAACAGCAAGTGGCAGATGCATTGGGTATATCCAGGTCTGCATATGCCTATTATGAAATCGGCGGCAGTGAGCCCTCGCTTTCTGTATTATGGGAATTGGCGCAGTATTTTCAAGTATCGGCAGACTCATTGTTAGACACTTCTATAAAATAGCTGTATGCTATCATAATTTTTTTGCAGGACTGCATATTTTAAACTGCTATCAACATAAATAAAGCCGTTTATAATGAGTGAAATAAAAAATATTTGAATAGAAATGTGAAAAATATAGACGAAAATTTAAAAGCTTGTTATAATGTAAAGGTAAAATACGATGTCATTTTTTGATTCATTTATATAAAATATTGGTATATAACAATATTGCATAAGGATGAGTTAAATAGGAGATTGAATCATGCAGTTTAAAATTACAACCGATTATGCAATAAGAACAGTGTTATATTTGGCAACCAAAAATGAGATAACTACTTCCGGAGAAATTTCTCAAAGTTCAGGCTGCCGTCAAATGGTATCATGTGTCCGTCGGTG
>UQNI01000038.1 GCA_900542375.1 uncultured Oscillospiraceae bacterium
CCAGACCGTCGATGAGCTTGTCCGCGTAGGCGGTGATCTTCAGCATCCACTGGCTTTTTACCTTGCGGACAACCGGAGCACCACAGCGCTCGCAGACACCGTTTACAACTTCCTCGTTTGCCAGGCCTACTTTACAGGAAGTACACCAGTTAACAGCCATTTCTTTTTTATAAGCAAGACCGTGCTGAAATAACTGAAGGAAAATCCATTGTGTCCATTTATAGTATTCCGGGTCCGTGGTGTTAATTTCACGGGACCAGTCAAAAGAAATACCCAAAGAAATCAATTGCTGTTTAAAACGCGCAATATTCTGTTCTGTTACAATTTTGGGATGTACATGATTTTTAATTGCAAAGTTTTCAGTAGGCAAACCGAATGCATCCCAGCCAATCGGATACAGCACATTATACCCCTGCATGCGGCGCTTTCTTGCAATAATGTCAATTGCAGTGTAAGAACGCGGATGTCCTACATGCAGCCCTTGTCCTGACGGATAAGGGAATTCAATCAGTGCGTAATATTTCTCTTTGTCTGATTGATTGGAAGCATGAAAAACTCCTGCTTCTTCCCACTTTTTATGCCATTTTTCTTCTAATGGTTGATGTTCGTACTTCACAGAATTTCCCCCTAATTTAAAAAGCTCATATCAATAGATTCTCCGTCCTGCCATAAACGGTCAAGGTCATAAAATTCACGGGATTCAGGTGTAAAGATATGAACAATTACGCTGTTATAATCCATTAACACCCAAGAATTTGCTCTGTAACCTTCCATATGGTCAGGCATAATGCCTACAGATTTCAGACCGACTTCCAATTCATCCGCCAATGCATTTACATGAGTATTGCTGGTACCTGTTGCAAATACAAAATAATCTGTCAGGGAAGAAATATCCTCTATTTTGACAATTTTAATTTCTTCTGCTTTTTTGTTATTTAAATATTTTGCCGCTTCTTTTGCTAATTCTAAAGATGTCATGCACTCCCACCATTTCTCCGGCAAATATCGCTTTGTCAACAATTTTCTTTTGCCGGTTAGAAAATTGCGTTCATAAATTAGAATTTATAAATCAAACTGTTTGATTGCCCAATTATATGCCGCTACACTGTCAGGATGTACCGTTTTATGAGCTGATGTTAAATCCTGAATAGAAAATATTAAACCTTCCAATACTGCTTTATCAAGGCTTTCTCTTGCTAAATCCCGCAATTTTTCTACACCTTCGTAGTCACGGTCCATTGAGATAAAGTCCGCTACAAACAACACTTTATCCAACTGGGTCATATGAGCACGTGCGGTTGTATGGTACAGTACTGCGTTAAGCATCTCTTCATCTTCAATATGCAGTACTTGTTTCATATACAAATATCCGCATTTTGCATGCCAAAGCTTTGGAACGTCGCGCTCTTCATCAGTGAGTATTATACCAGAGTCCTCCATCATTTTCAATTGTTCTTCTTTTGGAAGCTCTTTCATAATATCATGTAAAATTCCGACTGTTTCCGCCTTTTTTTCATCTACGCCATATCTGCTTGCCAACGCAATACATTCCTCCGCAACATAAACAGAGTGACGAAAACGTTTATCAGACAAAAACGGACGAATAATCTCTTTATATTGTTTTGAATTCATAGACTTACTCCTTATACAAGTCATATTGTTTCATATAATTCACAACAGCTGCAGGAACCAAGTCGGAAATATCCTCTCCATTTTTCCATACAGTTCTGACCAATGTAGATGATATAGGTAAAAAATCAATATTAGCCAGTATCGTATTTGCACCGTGCGTTTTCAGAATTTGGGCATATTGTTCCATTTTCCCCATTCCCTCTATGCTGCGAGGCGCAGAGCAAATGGTTGCCAATTGAAAAATACGGTCAGGGTCGTTCCATGTCAACAAAGATAAAAACATATCTTCCCCTGTAATAAAATAAAGCATATCATTGGGAAATTTATGTTTTAACGCTTCTAACGTCAAAACTGTGTAGCTGGGTGTTTCTCTTTGCACTTCCATATCAGAGACTTCGTAACCGAATTCCTTTGCCGCCAACCGGCACATACGGACACGATGTACTGCATCCGCCAAATGTTCTTCTCCCTTATGGGTAGGAACTTTGGTGGGAATCAAAATAACACGGTCAAATCCAATTTTTTCAGAAAACCGTTTGATTAAATGCAAATGACCATTGTGAATCGGATTAAACGTACCGCCCAAAATTGCAATTTTCTGCATCACAGCACATCACGACCAATCTATGATTTTTTCTTAGATTTCGGCAAAACAATTTTAGGGTCTTGCTGATTCTTACGGTACAAAATAAACTTTGTACCAATCACCTGAATCACATCAGACTTTGTTTTTTCTGCAATTTCTTCTGCTGTATCGCGCGGAGAATGCGGCGCTGTCTCCAGCACTTTTCCTTTAATCAATTCTCTTGCTTTCAACGCATCATTTGCTTGCTTTACAATGTCGTCGCTAATGCCGCCTTTTCCAACCATCAAAATGGTTTCGATAGAATTTGCCATAGCACGCAAATAAGCGCGTTGTTTACTTGTTAGCATGGTATGCTCCTTTATCAATTATTCAAATACTCTTGTAATTTTTGAGAAAACAGCATAAGCGCTTTTCCTCTATGACTGATACGGTCTTTTTCCTCATCGGACAACTGACCGAAAGATTGTTCTCCCACCAAAAAGATTGGGTCATAACCAAATCCGCCGTCACCAGTCAATTCAAATGCGATAGTTCCTTCACAAGTTCCTTCTGCGGTAATACAATCTCCGTTTGGAAACACACAGCAAATGGAACACACGAAACGAGCAGTCCGTTTTTCTTTTGGTACGTCTTTTAATTCGTACAACAATTTCTCCATTTTCTGCAGGTCTGTCGCATGTTCGCCTGCATATCTGGCAGAGTAGATTCCGGGGGCACCGTTTAAAGAGTCTACTGCCAATCCCGAATCATCTGCAATGGCCGGTAATCCTGTTTCTTTGCATGCAGCATTTGCCTTTAGATACGCATTTTCCGCAAAAGTGGTTCCTGTTTCGTCTACTTCCTGTAGCTGTGCAGTGGAAACCTCAATCCCAATAGGATTCAAAATACGTTCCATTTCCGCTAATTTTTTTTTGTTATGGGTTGCTATGATAAACTTCATAAACGTTAATCCTTATAAAAATCGTCAAAATCCTCGTCTTCTTCATCCTCATCTGCTTCCGGCTCGTCATCATTTCTTTTTTCAAATAATGCTGCAGCAAATGCATGAGCATCAAATGGCTGAAGATCTTGTATTTTTTCACCTACACCAATGAATTTTACAGGCAGCTGTAATTCTTCTCGAATGGCAAGCACTACGCCGCCTTTTGCAGTACCGTCCAATTTTGTCAGCACAATACCTGAAATACCGGCGGCATTTTTAAACTCTCTTGCCTGATTGACCGCATTTTGACCTGTAGTGGCATCCAGTACAAGCAATACTTCTTTGTCACAGTCCGGAAGCTCTCTGTCAATGATGCGGCTGATTTTTGCCAATTCGTCCATTAGATTCTTCTTATTGTGCAGACGGCCTGCTGTATCGCAAATAATTACATCTGCTCCAACTGATTTTGCTTTTGCAATGGTGTCAAATACAACGGAAGCGGGGTCGGAACCTTCGTCACGTTTTACCATTTCCACTTGTGCACGGTTTGCCCAAACCTCCAATTGTTCAATCGCAGCGGCACGGAACGTATCGGCAGCACCCAAAATGACTTTTTTCCCTTCTTTTTGCAGGCGCAGCGCCATTTTACCAATGGTTGTGGTTTTACCTACACCGTTGACGCCGATTACTAATATAATAGATGGTTTTGTCTGAATATGCAACTCCTCATCGCCGCTAATCATTTCTGCAACAATGTCTTGAATCATACCCATAATCAACTGCGGGTCGGTGACGCCTTCTTCTTTCACGCGTGCTCTTAACTCCGCACAAATTTTTTCAGCCGTGGGCATACCCACGTCTCCCATTACCAGAAGCTCCTCCAGCTCTTCAAACAATTCCTCATCAATTTTTGTAAAGGAATTGAGCATAGAGCCAATTGAGCCTGAGATGCTCTCTCTCGTTTTCTTTAATCCTTGTTTGATTTTATTAAAAAATCCCATAAGCTCATCTACTCCTTAATTCAAATTAGTATTATAAACCTAATTTTTCTTCAATTTCGCTTACATCCAGCTCTAACAATTTCGATACCCCCTGGTCCTGCATGGTAACGCCGTATAAAACGTCCGCTTCTTCCATGGTGCCCCGGCGGTGTGTAATGGTAACAAACTGTGTATTATCATTCATTTTGCGTAAATAAGAAGCAAACCGTGATACGTTTACATCATCCAACGCCGCTTCAATTTCATCTAAAATACAAAACGGCGGAGGACTTACTTTCATAATGGCAAAATACAGTGCAATGGCGACCAAAGCCTTCTCACCACCGGACAACAATTCAATGTTGGTCACAATTTTGCCCGGAGGATGTACCGTAATGCCAATTCCGCTTTCCAATACATTGTCAGAGTCCAGTAATTCCAAATTGGCTTTTCCGCCGCCAAACAACGTTTGGAACGTCTCTTTGAAATTGGTATTGATTTGTTCAAAACGTTCCAGAAACAGTTCTTTCATTTGATGGATTAAATCGTGGATTAACTTTCTCAGCTCATTGCGCGATTTCTCTACATCTGCAATTTGGGAAGTCAAGAATTCATAACGTTCGGATACTTCTTGATATTCCTCAATGGCCGCTACATTTACCGTGCCCAACGCTTTTATTTTTGATTTGAGTTCATTTAATCTGCGCTGTGCCTTTCCTGCGTCTTCCATTTGAATGTCAAGCGCCTGTGCTTCTCGTCTGGTTAATTCATATTCTTCCCATAATTTTGTAATGATACTATCATACTCTTTTTGCAAGTTGGCTTTTCTTTCTTCCAAACGTGCAAGTTCTCTGCCTAGATTTTCACGCTCCACAGATTTTTCACGTTCCTGCGTTCTCAACTGCGCACAATGCTGCTCTGTTTGCAGCCGTTCTTCTGTTAATTTAGCAATGGCTTCTTTTGAGGATTTTGCCTGTTCACGCAAAGAAGTTACCTCTTCTTTGAAAGCGGCAATCTGCTTTTCTACCAATTGGTTTGCGCCTGTCACTGCACGAATTTCACTGTTCAGCACTTCCGCTTTATGGTCGTAATTCAAGCGATTTTGACGTAAATCTTCCAACTCTTTTTCAAGAGCTTCTTTTTCTTTTTCAATAGAGACTCCTGCAACACGCAGTTCTTGTAACTGTTCATTCAACAATTGACTTTCCTTGCCGAAAGATTCTTTGCTGCCTGTTAATTGAGTTAACCACGTTTGCACAGCTGTAATCTCATCTGTTATCTTGGACAATTGTGCCGCTGTATCTTCTTTTATTTGCATTTGCTGTTCCAATTGATGAGAGAACTGCTCTTGTTCTGACTTTAGTTGCCGCAAAGCTTCCTCGATGGCTTTGCGCTCATTGAGAACACGGTTATACTCCGCTTGTATCTGTACAGTCTCTTCCCGTCTTTGATACAACATATTTTTCGCATGTTCAATCGCCTGTTCTGCTTTGATTGTACGCTGTGCGGTTGCCTGAAATGTCTCTTTGGCTTTTGCGGCCTGCTGTTCCAAAGCGGCAATTTTTTCTTTGCCCTGTGCGATGTCAGCACTGCGGCTTAATAGCCCTGCACTGCGTGCTTGGGAACCTCCGGTCATGGAACCGCCCGCATTTACTACTTGTCCGTCTAATGTCACAATACGAAAACGATAATGATACCGTTTGGCAATCTGAGTGGCGGCATCTAAATCCCTCGCTACTACGATACGCCCCAGCAAAGACTGCAATACGCTGCGATATTGTGCATCACATTGGCATAAATCTTCCGCAATACCAATGAATCCTTCACAGGAATCCAATCCCGATTCAGTCAACTTATTTGCTTTTATGGTAGACATAGGCAAAAATGTCGCTCGGCCTTTTTCTTTCTGTTTTAAAAAGAGAATTGCCTGTTTGGCGTCTTGTTCATTTCCAACTACTATATGCTGCATCGAAGCGCCCAACGCGGTTTCTAAAGCAACGGCATATTGTTTCGGAACTTCTATCAAACGGGACACAGGACCGTGTATTCCGTTTAAATGACCGTTTGCAGCTTGATTCATAACTGCCTTAACGGAATGATGAAAACCTTCCAAACTGCTTTCCAAGTTCTCTAAAAATTTGATTTTTCTACTCTGCTCATTGATGTCCAGAATAATACGGTCGGCAATTTGTTTTTCCTGTTCCAGTTGTTTGCGGCAATCTTGATAATGCTGTTGGCAGGTTTCAATCTCTTGCGCCATAGATTCTAGCTGTGCTTTCGCATCGGCTACCATATGGTGGTAATCATGTTCTTCCGATTTTAACTTCTCTATTTGCGCTTGATAAGCATTTGCTTGCTGTACATACGTATTTTGTCTTTCTTCCGCCTGACTCATTTCCGAATCTGCAACCATTTGCTGCAATTTTATCTCTGAGTTTTGTTCCGTTAAATTATGTAACTTTTGCGTTGCCTGTGCAATTTCAGAATCCGATTGATTCATATCGTTTCTGATTGATTCCAACTTTTCTATATAAGATTGCTGTTCTCTATGATTATTTAAGCATAGTTCCTCAGTTTCTTTTAGTCTATCTTTTTTTATAATCAACTCTTGTTCTGATGATTGATGTGATAAAGAAGCCAAATCCAACTCTTTTTTGATACGCTCAATACTTTGATTGTTATGAAGCATATCATTTTCTAAAACGGATATTTCGCCTTCTTTGCGTGCTGCAAGTGCTTCTGCCTGTGATGTTTTGGTACGTATTTCATCCATTTGTACCGTATAACTGTTAGCACGATTAAAACTCATCTCAATTTCGCGGCTGATTTCTTCCAGCTGGGCAGAAACTTGTTCTTCCTGATTTCGCGCGATTGCAGTTTTTTCTTCCTGTTCACGCAATACATTACCGGAACGCTCCAGTGTATTGAGCCAAAGACCAATTTCAAGATTGCGTTTTTCTTCATAAAATTCCAGATAGCTCTTGGCCTTTTCCGACTGTATGCGCAGAGGTTCTACCCTGTCTTCCAATTCAGAAACAATGTCATGCAGGCGAACCAAGTTTTCTTCCGCCTGAAATAATTTTCGCTCGGATTCCTCTTTGCGGTAACGGTATCTGGAGATACCTGCCGCCTCTTCAAAAATTTCGCGGCGCTCCTCCGAACGGGCAGATACAATGCTGTCGATTTTGCCTTGTCCAATGACGGAATAACCGTCACGGCCAAGACCGGTATCCATAAACAGTTCGTGAATATCTTTTAGCCGCACAGTCGCATTATTGATTAAATATTCACCATCGCCGGAACGATAATAACGGCGTGTAATGGAAACCAAATCTCCGTCAAAGGGAAGTTCACGATTTTGATTTTCAATGGTCATGGTAACTTCCGCATAACCGTGGGCTTTACGGCTTGTTGTTCCGCTGAACACAATATCTTCCATTTTGGAACAACGCAGATTTTTGGTAGATTGTTCGCCCAAAACCCAACGGATTGCGTCACTGATATTACTCTTGCCGCTTCCGTTTGGACCAACCACAGCAGTAAATCCATGATGAAAAGTTAATTTTGTGCGGTCGGGGAACGTTTTAAATCCGTGAATTTCTAATGACTTTAACCGCAAACTTCCACTCCTTTCTGTTCCTTATCTGCATATGCTAATAAAAAACGATTTCTCTGTATCGTCTCTTTTGTTTTTATCTCTATATGATAACCCATAGAAGTAAAAAATTGCAAATTACTCTTTTTTTGCCCTACTGCTTTGGAATAATCCTTTGGATGGATAAAAAGTTCAATCTTTTTTCCTATTACGAAAGAATGCTCCAAATCTTGCAAAATAGCATTGCGATATCTTCTGCTTTCACAAAGTTCTCTCAATGCAGGATGCCAAGGTCCTGCCAAACGGTCTCGCTCCAATTCGGGAGAACTGTGCAGTCCCAAACGAATGACCCTAATTTGTTCTTGTTCAAAAAATGCAAGCAGTTCACTGCATAGGTCAATTGTTTCTTCTAAAGATAACGTATCATACTTTCCACTCTCATACAGCTGTCCCAAATAAGTATGCCTCATGATTACAGTAGGATAAATGCGCACCGTATCCGGTTTACACTTAGCGATTTCAATCGCTGTTTGTTTTGCACCTTGCACCGTATCCCCATATAATCCCGTCATCATTTGAAGACCAAGTTCAAAACCAAAGGTTTTGATAAGAGCAGAAGCCTCTCTCACTTGCCGTGCCGTATGTCCGCGCTGATTGACAGTTAACACGGTATCCAGCATACTTTGCGCTCCCAATTCAATGGCTGTTACCCCGTATTGCTTCAGACACTGCAATACAGATGCATCAATTGCATCAGGACGAGTAGAAATACGGATTCCCTTTATGGTTCCTCCTGTTACAAACGGCTGTGCCGCCTCTAACAGTGAAACCATATAATCATGGTCCAGCGCTGTAAAACTACCGCCAAAAAACGCAAGCTCCAGCTGCATGGTTTCATGACTTTTATGGTTAACAGCTGCTTGTATTGCATCTGTAACATCTTTAGGAGCAGGTTGTTCTTGTATTCCCGTAATGCTGACTTGATTACAAAAGCTGCATTGATGAGGACATCCATTGTGCGGAACAAAGATTGCAATATTCCCGTGTTTAATATCCCATCAGCTCCAATGCTTCTCTGGCAGCCTGTTGTTCCGCATCTTTTTTGCTTCTTCCTCCACCCTTGCCAATTACATTCTGGTTTAGGTGGACTTCAACAGTGAAGTGTTTATTGTGGTCAGGGCCACTTTCACCTGTTAATACATACGTTAAGTGCTCCTCAGGGTTTTGCTGAATAATTTCCTGGAGCATTGTTTTATAATCTTTAAATGGTTTTGGCTTTGGCGTTTGAATGGCAGGTTCAATAAAACGCAAAATAAAAGAGCGCGCTTGTTCCATACCGCCGTCCATATAAATGGCCGCAATGATTGCTTCAAAAGCATCTGCCAAAATAGAAGGACGGGTATCTCCGCCTGTATTTTTTTCTCCATTGCTCAATAATAAATGATTTCCTACACCAATTTGAGTAGCAAATCCGCACAGCGCTTTTTCGCAGACCAGTGATGCGCGTGTTTTGGTTAAATCACCTTCCGGCATATTTGGACAGTGCTTGAACAGATAATCTGCCACAACAACACCCAAAACAGAGTCACCCAAAAATTCCAAACGCTCGTTGCTTGGGCCTGCTTTTTTGTTTTCATTTGCATAAGACGAGTGTGTTAATGCAGTTTTCAAATACTTTTTATCTTTAAAATGATAGCCGATTTTATCCTCAAGTTCTTGCAGCATGAAAACCTTACCTTTCCTATTTTTTAATGGTATATCCCATCATGTAACATTTATGAGTTTTCTTTTGTTTGATAATCTGAAATGCTGTCGGCAATCAAACCAACCACATTGGATTCCACATATTGTTTGGTCAAACGAATTGCACTTTTAAATGTTCTTGCGTCCGCACTGCCGTGTGCTTTAAATACAGGTTTTGCCGCACCTAAAATAGGCGCGCCTCCAACTTCTGTATAATCAAACATCTTTTTCAATTCTTTCATATCTTTTAACACAACGGAGGCTGCCAGTTTGTTTTTTGTACTCTTTGTGAAAATACCTTTTATTTTACTCATGAGCACCATAGCAACGCCTTCATATACTTTTAGAATCATATTCCCTGTAAATCCGTCTGCAACTACAACGTCGGCAGCATCCACAGGCAATGCTCTGCCTTCCACATTACCCACAAAGTTTAATTTTGACGCTTTCAACATCTGATAGGCGTCTACTTGTACTTGAGTGCCTTTGTTTTCTTCGCCGCCAATATTCGCAAGTCCAACACGCGGATTATGTAAATGCATTACTTTTTCCATATAAATGCTGCCCATTACACCAAATTGCTGCAACATTTCGGGACGGCATTCATTATTTGCACCTGCATCCAAAAGCATAAAATGTCCTTTGCTTTTAGGCATAATCGGCGCAAACGCAACACGTTTAATTCCTTTGATTCTTTTCACCAACAAGGTAGCTCCTACAACCAAAGCACCGCTGTTGCCGGCTGAAATAAATGCGTCTCCGTTTCCCGCAACCAATTGGCGGCATCCTTCTGCCATGGAAGAATCGGATTTTCCTTTTGTAATCTCCGTAGGCTCATCTTCCATGGTAATGACACCGGGCGCATGAACAATTTCCATACGATTTAATGAAATATTATTTTCTTTGGCAACACGACGAATCTCATCCTGATCTCCTGTCAACAAAATATCAATATCAAAATCTGTTACAGCTTCGGCGCATGCCTTTAAAATTTCCAAAGGCGCATTGTCCCCGCCAAATGCATCTACGATTATTTTCATGTTTTCGCACACCCTTTACTTTAATTCACACATATTGTTCCAACAGATTCAGTGAACGCTGTGCTAAGGCAGCGTAACGCTCTTTTTTATCTTTGATATGCTCACTCAGTGCAGGCAGCACACCAAAATTTGCCCCCATGGGCTGAAAGTTTTTGGAAACACTGTTCGCCATGTGGTCGCTTAAAGCCCCCATCATGGTTTCTTTCGGTAAAATCAACGCAGATGCCCCATGTTTTCGGTTTACCGCGTTGATGCCCGCCAAAATGCCCGATGAGGCGGATTCCATGTATCCTTCTACCCCTGTAATTTGTCCTGCAAAGAATAAATTGGGATTTTGTTTGAAACTGAAATCCTGATTCAACACTTGAGGCGCATTCAAAAATGTGTTGCGGTGCATCACACCGTAACGCATAAATTCGGCATGCTGCAAACCCGGAATCATAGAAAATACACGCTTTTGTTCGCCAAATTTTAAATTGGTCTGAAAACCAACCAAATTATAAAGCGTACCTTCTCTATTTTCCCTTCGCAGCTGCGCTACAGCCCAAGGACGATGACCTGTTTTCGGATTGATTAAGCCAACCGGCTTCAAAGGGCCGTAGCGCATGGTATCTTTTCCGCGCTGAGCCAAAACTTCGATTGGCATACACCCTTCATATACTTTTGGATTGGCAACATCAAAGTCGTGCACAGGAGCACGTTCTGCCGATACCAGTGCATCATAAAACGCCTCATATTCCTCTTTGTTCATGGGACAGTTGATATAGGCATCATCTCCGCCTTTATCATAACGGGACGCAGTAAAGCAATCTTCCATAGAAAGACTTTCCGCTGTTACAATCGGTGCGGCGGCATCATAAAAACTAAGGCTGTCTCCGCAAAGAGACACAATTTGTTCTGCCAATGTATCCGATGTCAGCGGACCGGTTGCAATCACAGTAATGCCTTCTTTTGGAATCTCTGTGACTTCTTCAGATACCACCTTTATCAAAGGATTGCTTTTGATTTTTTCTGTAACCATCTGAGAAAAACGGTCGCGGTCTACTGCCAATGCCCCACCAGCAGGTACACGGCATTGATCCGCACATTCCATCAGCAGAGAATGAAACCGACGCATTTCTTCTTTCAACAAACCCGCAGCGCTTTCCACACGATCCGCTTTGAAAGAATTGGAACAAATCAACTCAGCAAACTGTTCACTGGAATGAGCAGGAGAATATTTTTTCGGTTTCATTTCATATAGCGTAACTGCCTCTCCTTTTGATGCAATCTGCCATGCAGCTTCACATCCCGCTAATCCTGCTCCTATGACTGTAATGCTCATTCTTCCTCCACTTTTTCGTACCCACAATCCGGTGTAATACAGTATAATTTTGGTTTTTTACCTTTTTTCTTCAGCAAGGTTTTTCCGCACTGCGGACATTTTTCCATAGAAGGTTCGTCCCAGGAAACAAAGTCACAGTTTGGATACTCTTTGCAGCCATAAAATACACGGCCTTTTTTGGTCTTTTTCACAATGACGCGGCCGCCGCATTTTGGGCATTCCGCGCCTGTTTCATTGATAATCTTTTTGATATTCTTGCATTCGGGATAACCGGGACATGCAATGAATTTGCCGTAGCGACCTGTTTTTACCACCATTTGACGACCGCACAATTCGCATATAATATCTGTTTTATCTTCTTCCAACTGAATTTTCACGCCGTCCATGGCCTCTTTGGCTTTTTTCAGCGTATCAGAAAATTCATCATAGAAGGTATGCAGCTGCTGTGTCCACTCTTCCTTGCCATGCTCTACTTCATCCAGTTCGCTTTCTACTTGTGCGGTAAATTTAATGTTCACAATTTTCGGAAAATGTTCTTTCATCAGTTTTGTAATCACTTCCCCAAGCTCCGTTGGCTTTAGGGTTTTATTTTCTCTTGTGACATATTCTCTTGCCGTAATGGTAGAAATAGTAGTTGCATAAGTGGAAGGACGTCCGATTCCGTTTTCCTCCAGAGCCTTAATCAAAGAAGCTTCCGTATAACGCGGAGGCGGCTGTGTAAAGTGCTGATTTCCAACCAATTCTTTGCATTTCAAAGGCATACCGTTTTCCAAGACAGGCAATGCGCCTTTAGCTTCTTCCTCTTCATCTTTGCCTTCTTCATACAATACGGTATAACCGTCAAATGTAACCGTATAACCGGAAGCTTTAAAAATATAATTTTTTGCCTGAATATCTGCCTGAGTTGTACTTTGCAGACAATTTGACATTTGGCAGGCAATGAAACGCTCCCAAATCAGTTTATACAATTTATATTGGTCTGATGTTAAGCTCTCTTTTACCTGGTCGGGAGATAAGTTCGGCATAGTCGGGCGAATGGCTTCGTGTCCGTCTTGTGCGTTTGCTTTTACTTTAAATTTACGTGGGGTATCAGGCAAATACTTTTTACCCCAGCGCTCTAAAATATAATCGGCGGCTTCTTTCACTGCATCTTCGGAAATACGCAAGGAGTCGGTTCTCATATACGTAATCAAACCGACTGCACCCATGTCAGCTACTTCAACACCTTCATACAGTTCCTGCGCTACTTTCATGGTTCTTCTGGCCTGAAAACCCAGTTTACGAGAGGCTTCCTGCTGTAATGTAGAAGTGATAAACGGAGGCGCGGGAGATTTTCTCCTGGTACCTTTTTTCACTTTTACCACTTGATATTCCGCATCTTCCAGCTCTGCCAGAATTTTATCTGCTTGTTCCTTGTTGGAAATTTTGATTTTTCCGTCAACATCTCCGTAAAAAGAAGCGGGGAATGCTTTTCTTGAGCCTTTTGGAATAAATTTTGCATCCAAGGTCCAGTATTCTTCCGGCACAAATTTGCGGATTTCGTTTTCACGGTCTACAATAATGCGAACCGCTACTGATTGTACACGTCCACCGGAAAGTCCTCGTCTGATTTTTTGAGATAAAAACGGACTTAATTTATAACCCACCAAACGGTCTAAAATACGGCGTGCCTGCTGTGCATTTACCAAATCCATATCAATGGCACGCGGATGCTCAATTCCATTGGTAACCGCCGTCTTTGTAATTTCGTTAAAGGTAACGCGGTTATGATCTTCCACATCCAGTCCCAATAAATAAGCCAAATGCCACGAAATGGCTTCTCCTTCGCGGTCCGGGTCAGTTGCAAGAAAAATTTCATCACTTTTATCGGCAGCCTCTTTCAACTCTTCCACCAATTTTTCTTTGCCTTTGATGACTTCGTATTTGGGTTTAAAATCTTTTTTAACATCTACACTTAATCGGTTTTCAGGCAAATCGCGCACATGACCCATTGAGGCCACGACATCAAAGTCTGAACCGAGATATTTCTTAATTGTTTTTGCTTTTGCAGGGGATTCCACTATTACTAGTTTAGACATTGTCTAACCACCTTTGCTCACGTACTTTTCAATCTCAAATGTATCGTTTGTATGATTACTATCTGATGAAAGATATTCCAAATGAAAACGATAAATTCCAGAAAAATTAAACTTGTCCGGGCAGACTATAACGTCTGCCAGAGTGAGAAAAAATTGCATCACATAATTCTAATTCTGTAACGGCGATTAAAATTCTTTGCGCCGATAATCCTGTTAACACTTCTAATTGTTCTATATGCACAGGTTCATTGGATAATTTACTGAGCAGCAATGCTCCGTCTTGAGAAAGCTGTTCCTTTAACTCTCTGTGCTTTTCTGTCGCTTCTTTTTCCTCAACTGCTTTGACAGGTCTAGGTTCCTGATAACGCAGTTGTTCTTCTTTCTTTTGTAACTGAGATTCTGTTTTGAATTGCTCAAGTTGAAGCAGATACGTATTTGTATATTCTTCTAAAATATCCTGTGCTTTTGTCACAGGTTTTGCACCTGCTTTGATTAAATTATTGACACCTTCTGAAACAGGATTATAAATTCCGCAAGGAACCGCAAATACATCACGATTCTGTTCCAAAGCGGTTCTGGCTGTAATCAGAGAACCGCTGCGTTCTGCCGCTTCCACTACCAGTACACCAACGGATAAGCCGGAAATAATACGATTTCGGATAGGAAAATGATGCTTAAATGCAGGTTTGGTTATAGGAAATTCCGAAATAATCGCTCCATGTTCGGCAATGGACCGTCTCATAGCTTCATTTTCCATCAAATACGGATATTCTATTCCACATCCCAAAACACATACGGAACTACCATTGCCTTGCAACGCACCTTGATGTGCTGCCGTATCAATTCCTTTGGCTCCTCCACTAACAATCACCATGCCGGCTTGGGCCAGCTGCATGCTTAGGTCATAAGTAATTTGTTTGCCCGTAGTTGTTGCATTTCGGGTACCAACCACCGCTAAAGCAGGCTGTTCATCCAAATTTGGCAAGGTACCCTTAACATACAACATGCAAGGCGGATTATCAATTTGGTAAAGTCTTTGAGGATACGCTTTACAAGCGGGAGTAATGGTTTGAATTCCTTTTGACTCACTGGAATCAATTAGTATTTTACCATCTTCCAATGTATTTTGCGACAATTGTTTGAGTTCTTTTGGGGTAAATAATCCCATCGAATGCCATTGGGTTGGTCCGGCATCGTAAAATGATGGTATATCCGGAAAATAGGATAATATCCGTTTTGGTTTAAAACTGCCTTCTCCTAAGGATAATTGCAGCCACGCCCAGTAAGCTTTACTATCTTCTGTCATACGGATTCCTCTAACTGCATGTCAATTCTTCCGCGCATCATTTCCCACATTAAAATTGCGGCAGAACTTGCTGCGTTTAACGATTCTGCACGCCCCATCATAGGAATGGTAACGCAAGCGTCACAAGCGTCGATTGCGGTCTGACTCAAGCCGTTTCCTTCATTACCAATCAGCATCACTGTGGGTTTTGAAAAATCTGTTTCCAAAACGCTTTGCGCCTGTTCAGAAGGAACTGCCGCAAACACAGCAAATGTTTTTCTTTTTAGCTCTTTAATTGCAAAGGACGTATCTTTTTCTATATAAAACGGTAAGCGAAAAATTGCACCCATACTGGAGCGCAATGCTTTGGGGCTGTAAATATCACAGCAATCTCCCAAAAACAACACACCACTGACTCCCAGTGCTTCTGCTGTACGCAAAACAGAGCCCAAATTCGCAGGATCTTGTATTTGTTCTAACGCAATGTACGTTCCCAATGCCTTCATATCCATCATGCTGTGATGCTGCTCCGGAATTCTGCATACACAGAATACACCTTGATTGTGCTTTGTGGCAGAAAGTGCGTCGGCCACATGTTCTTCTATCAAACGATATGAACGGCATTCCTGTATGATTTGAGTGATATAATCGTTGTATTTTGTTTGAGCAGTCCCAGTAAAGTATGCGGAGACAATTTCAATATTGCTCAGTGCGGCATCTCTGCACAGTCTTGCTCCTTCTACCACAAACATACCTTTTTCACGGCGAAACGATGCTGAATCCACTAATTTTGCAGCCAATTTGATTTCTTCATTTTTACGACTTTTGATGATTTCCAACATAACATAAAATCTCCGTGTAACCAAAATTTGCGCCCGAGGGAATCCCCCGAGCGCAACTATAGCTTTTTTATAGGGCAGATTTTGCTGTTTCTACCAAAGCGGCAAAAGCAGCAGGGTCTGCAACCGCAATCTCAGCAAGCATTTTGCGGTTTAGGCCAACGTTAGCTTTTTTCAAGCCATTCATAAATGTAGAATAGTTCATGCCGTTCAATTGAGCAGCAGCAGAAATACGAGTAATCCATAGACGACGGAAATCTCTTTTTCTTTGTTTACGGCCAATATATGCATAATTACCGGACTTCATAACGGCTTGTTTTGCCATTTTAAAGTGTTTGCTTTTAGCGCCCCAATATCCTTTTGCCAGTTTTAATACTTTTTTTCTTCTTTTGCGTGTTGCCAACGCACCTTTAATACGTGCCATTATCTATATACCTCCAATATTCGGTCAATTATCGTGTTTCCATCTCTTTTATAAAAGAACGCCTATTATTTGTAAGGAATCATTCTCTTTACTGCTGCTACATTTGTTTTATCTGTTACAGCGGTTTGTCTTAGACCTCTTTTACGTTTTGTTGTTTTCTTGTTCAAAATGTGAGATTTGTTTGCGTGTGCACGGATAACCTTTCCGTTCTTGGATAATTTAAAACGCTTTTTAGCGCCGGAATGTGTTTTAATCTTAGGCATGAGTTTATCCTCCTTAATTGTTTAACATCACTTTGTAGGTTTGGTTGCAAGAAACATTAGCATATTGCGGCCTTCCAATTTCGCCGGCTTTTCAACATTTGCATGCTCGGAAAGCGCCTCTGCAAAGCGATTCATAATGTCATATCCGTGTTCCGGATGACCCATTTCTCTTCCGCGGAAGCGAATAGAAACCTTTACTTTATCGCCGCCTTTTAAAAAGCGCATTGCATGGCTTACTTTTGTGTTAAAGTCGTGCGTGTCAATATTTAAAGAAAGTCTGATTTCTTTAATGTCAACCACGTGCTGATTCTTTCTTGCTTCTTTTTCGCGCTTGGTTTGTTCAAACTTATATTTGCCGTAGTCAATAATTTTGCATACAGGCGGTGTAGCCTGAGGGGCAATTTTTACAAGATCCAAATCTTTTTCTGCTGCCAAATCCAAGGCTTTTGCCGCAGGCATAATACCAAGCTGGCTGCCGTCAGAATCAATTACACGGACTTCTTTGTCACGAATTTCTTCGTTAATCTGTAGCTCTTTACTGCTAATGGTTACACACCTCCAAAAATACGTTGTGATTGTTATCGTTTACAAAATAAAAACGCGGACAGAATCTTCCGTCCGCGCATCAATAAACATACTTATCCCATCGTCAAAATGAGAGATAGTGAATATTGACCCGTGTCGGACGATACCCCACAGGTGAGAGCACATGTGCTCCGCTTTGTTTTACTCCAGTTATTTTAACAGGTTACGTTCTATTTGTCAAGAGAAAATTCACGTTTCCATTCTCCCGTTACTTCTTGATTGAGATGGAACGAATATAACATACATTCTTTTACAGGCTTTCCGCAGCATTGCTCCATTGCGTATACGTACAGTTCCAATTGCAGACGGTAACGTTCCCACAGTTCTTTTGCATGTTTCACCCGGTCTGTTTTAAAGTCCACAATCACCAATGCACCGTCTTCTTCAAATACGCAGTCAACCGCACCCTGCAAAACAGCAGTTTCTGTTTTTAAGTGTTCCGGCAGATGTGTTTCCACAACTGATAATGGCAGTTCCACCATAAAGCGTTTTTCTTTTTCCAAAGAGGTGGATGCCAGCATGCGTTTCCCCAATGGACTTTGAAAAAATGATTGTGCTTTTGATAAATCAACTGCTTGTGCCTGCTGCGATGTTAAATATCCTTGTTTTACGATTCTGTCGCATTCTGCCTGCGCATCATGGCTTGCAGCTTCATAATCCGCAAACTGCATAAATTCGTGCAGCGCTGTTCCCCGTTCTGCAGGCGTTAATCCAAAACTGCTCATAAAACGCGGCCGCGAAAGCGTGTTCTTCACTTTAGAAATCTTACCTGCCAATTCGGATGCTGTTACTTTTGCAGGTAATTGCGTCAGCATCTTTCGTTGATACTGAAACTCTATTTTTTCTTGTAAAGATTGAAGCAGGTTCCTATTTACGGGAGCTTCCTGTTTTTCTTCCGTTTCTTCTATGACAGGTTCCTGTTTCGGAGGCAGTACCACATGCATGCTCCAAGGCTGTGAAGAATTGCGCAAAATGATGCTGTCGTCTGCCATAGCACGTTCCCGTAACTGATGACCGTCCGTATGGCTCAACGCACAGGATAAAATCCAATCTGAAAAACTGGAAGCTCGATTCACCACAAATGGCTCTTGCTTTCTCTCTCCACTTAGCTGGGCGGCTAATTTTGTAAGAGTGCGGTCTAAATTTTTTACGGTAGACAGCATAATCAATTTTTCTTTTGCCCTGGTCATTGCCACATATAAAACACGCATCTCTTCAGACAGCTTTTCCCTGTTCATTTCTAACGCTATGGCTTCTCTGGGCAACGTGGTATATCTGCAATTGGTTTCCAAATCGCGTAGTTTTACGCCCAGACCCAAACGGGGATGCAGCAAAGCATCCTTTTGCTCCCTGTTAAACGGATTGGAGCAGCGGGCTAAAATGCAAATAGGAAATTCCAAACCTTTGGAGCGATGAATGCTCATGATTTTTACCGCGTCAGCTCCTTCGGACATAACAGAAGCCGCAGGTAAATCGGCATCCTGTTTCTGCAAACGGTCAATGTAACGGATAAACCCGGATAACCCGTGATAACCTGCCTGTTCAAACTGTTTGGCATATTCCATTAACATCTGTAAATTGGCCAATCTGCTTTCCCCATGGGTCATGGTTTGTACCATATTCAGATATCCGCTTTTTTGGTAAATATAGTTTAACAAACGGTCGGCAGGCATGGTTGCCGCCATGGTACGGTACTGCTCCAAATCCTCTAAAAATGCAGCCGCCTGCCGGTTTTGGTTACCAAAAGATTTACACGCCAAATATAACGGCTGTTTTCTTTCATTCCCACGCATTTGCGCCATATCGTCCACCGTAAATCCGTATAGGACTCATCAAAACAGAGGCAAACGAAATGTCCTGCAAAGGATTATCAATCACTCGCAGCAGCGACAGCATGACCGCTACTTCCACGGTACGAAAAAAACCATTGTGGGTATCTGCCCACGCAGGAACACCGTATTTTTCCAACTCTTTTGCATAATCGGGGGCATGTTTGTTTGCACTGCGCAGAAGAATACAAAAATCTCCATACTTTACAGGCCTTTGTTTCCCGTTTTCTGTTACAAGAAAGGATTCCTTCACCATTTTTTGTATGGTATTTGCAATATGACGGCTTTCCAGCACGGTCGTTGTTTCATCTTCCGTTTCGTCCTGAACCGCCGCTAAATCGATAATATCCAATTGGGTCTGACACTTATCATATTCCGGATACTGCGCCCCTGGTACCAACAATTCTTTTCCTTCGTACGCAACGTCGCCTGCCTGGGGCGACATAATTTGCGAAAATATAAAATTAATGGTATCCGTTACTGTTTCACGGGAACGGAAGTTTTTATCCAAAATCAAATACGCGGGATATTGATTCAGCTCCCTTTGATATTCGGGAAAGCTGTGTCTGCGTTCTAAAAAGATACTTGGCATGGCTTGACGAAAACTATAGATGCTCTGCTTTACATCGCCCACCATAAATAAATTTTTCTCATCCTGAGAAATTGCCCGAAACAGCATGTCCTGCGCTTCGTTGGTATCCTGGTATTCGTCCACCATCACCGCGGCGTAGTCCTGCCGGATGTTCTCGCACAAGGGGG
>UQNI01000039.1 GCA_900542375.1 uncultured Oscillospiraceae bacterium
TTATCACTTTTTAAAGCGCGCTCCACTAATATTGACCAGCCTTCTTTGTTTTCATACCCGGTCAGTGCACGTTGAACTGCATATACCATATCGCCGCTGTTATAATTTTGAAAGGTAAATCCATTACCGTTGCCGTCGCCGCTGTCTTGAATGGAGTCTTTTAATCCTCCTGTTTCTCTTACTACAGGGATAGAACCATAACGTAATGCAATCATTTGAGATAATCCGCAAGGTTCACTTCTGGATGGCATCAAGAAAATGTCTGAACCGGCATAAATTTTGCGTGATAATTCCGGTACAAATCCTTGACATGCGACCAATCTTCCCGGATATTTATCCTGCATATTGCGGAAGAAAGATTCATATTCAAAATCACCTGACCCTAAAATCACAAATTGGACATGGTTGCTGCACATGATTTGGTCCAATCCTTCAATGACCAAGTCCAACCCTTTGGCGGATACCATGCGGGTAACCATACCAATCAATGGAATATCCGGATTTTGCTCCAACCCGAGACGCTCCTGCAACTTTTGTTTGTTTACAGTTTTTCCTTCGGGATGTGCAGCGCTGTAAGGAGCATAAATATCCGAATCTGTTTCAGGGTCATAGTTTTTGGTATCAATACCGTTTAGAATGCCTGAGAGCTTCCAGGAGCGTTCTTTTAAGATACCATCCAGTTTATATGAGAACCATGGGTCCATAATCTCCTGAGCGTATGTAGGGCTTACGGTAGATACCCAATTGGAGCATTCAACTGCACCTTTGAGCAAATTAACGCAGTCATCATATTCTACCAAGGAGGTTGCTTCTTTTGGAATCCCCAATACATCTGTCAATACCTCAAGGCCATATTTGCCTTGATACTGAATGTTGTGAATGGTCATCAATGTTTTCATGTTTTGATAAAATTCCTGATGTCCATAAAACAGATGGTAATAAATAGGTACCAGGGCAGTTTGCCAGTCATTACAGTGAATGATGTTTGGCTGGAAATCTATAAAAGGCAACATTTCTAAAACAGCCCTGGAGAAAAATGCAAAACGTTCTGCGTCATCAAAATGACCGTAAATACCGCTTCGTTTAAAGTAATATTGATTGTCTATAAAATAATAAATAACACCGCCGTATCTTGCTTCAAATACACCACAATACTGACGTCTCCAAGCAACCGGAACAGAAAGGCTGGTGACAAATTTCATTTCATCACGCAAATGCTGTGGAATATCTTCATAAAGCGGCATTACAATTCTGCAGCCAATCAAACGCTGGCGCAAAGCCTGCGGTAAGGAACCTGCAACATCTCCCAAACCGCCGGTTGCAATATAGGGAAGCGCTTCGCTTGTACAATATAAAACTTTCATGTTACTATCACATGCCTTTCTATTTGGTATCTATACAATGCTGCCTTTGCTGATGAAAACAGGGTAAGTATCTGTACCCATGAAAGAGCGTCCGTCTTGTATCATAACATCTTTATCTGTAATTACATTTTGTAAGTTACAGTCAGTGCCGACACAAGTATCCTGCATAATGACACAATTTTTCAGTTTTGCGCCTTTTGCAATTTTTACACCGCGGAATAAAATACTGTTTTGTACTTCGCCTTCAATCACGCATCCATCTGCGATTAAGGATTGATTCACATTGGAACCAAGTCCGTATCTTGCGGGCATGTCATCTCTCACTTTAGTGTAAATTGGTTTATCAGGCTGAAACAACTGTGTTTTCACATCAGGATTTAATAAATCCATATTGGCTTGGAAATAATCCTGTGTGGAACAAATTACTTTGGAATAACCTTTAAATTCATAACAATAAAAACGATATTGAAACATATTGCGCTGAATAAAATCACGGTTAAAATTATACATGTTTCTGCTGACGCAGTCTTCTATTAATTCAATTAATAGGGGACGATTAATGACATACATGTTCAATCCATAATTACATGGACCGTCCACTTTTGGATGAATCAGCATATCGCGCAATGCGCCGTTTTCTTTTACGCTGTATACAGTAGGTTCGCTCATATGCTGCGGAATGATGCCATGCTGATACACCGCAGTAATATCTGCTTGATTGTGTATATGTGTTTCCACTACATCGTGATAGGGAATATTACAGACAATATCACAGTCGCTGAGCAAAACATAATCTTCTTTTGATGTTACCAAAAAATGACGAATGGATTCCAACGCTTCAATACGGCTGTTGGATATATCCTGGTCTTGCTTTCCAAAAGGAGGAAGAAAGAAAAGACCGTCGCGTTTACGGGATAAATCCCATGCTTTTCCCGAACCGAGATGATCCATTAAAGATTGGAAGTTACTTTTTGTCACAACGCCAACTTTACTGATACCCGAATTTACCATATTGGAAAGAGGAAAATCAATTAAGCGGTATCTGCCGCCGAAAGGAACGGAAGCTATGGTACGTCTTTCTGTCAGTTCACGAATTTTATCATCATGTACATTAGAAAATAAAACACCTACAACATTATTGCCGCGCATATTATATTTCCTCCTTTTGGTCGTCTGCATCTAACATGGTTTTGGGAGGAATTACTGTGTTAGGTGCTACAATATAGCCGCCGCCTACTACAGTTAAACCCCACTGCTCTAAATTTTCCATATCCTCGGGTCGTTTTCCCACTTCAGCATTTGCTTTTATAACAGCTTGTTCTCCTATAATTGCATATTGTACCGCTGCGCCTTCTTCTATTTTTGCACCCGGCATAATAATGGAATCACGGACGACTGCGCCTTTTCCGATGGTAACATCCTCAAATACAATGGAGGAATCCAATGCTCCGTAAATATCGCAGCCTTCTGCAATTAAAGCGTTTTGTACATGTGCTTCATTGGAAATATAATGAGGAGGGAGTGTTGGATTACGAGAATAAATTTTCCAGCTTTCATCGCTTAAATCCAGAGGGACTTTTGGATTGAGCAAGTCCATATTGGATTCCCATAAACTATCAATGGTGCCTACGTCTTTCCAATAACCTGAAAATTCATAAGCCATCATTTTTTCTCCTGCCCCCAGCATTGCGGGTAAAACATCTCCGCCAAAGTCATTGCTGGAATTTGGGTTTGCTTCATCTTCAGTTAGGTACTTACGTAATTTATCCCAGCTGAATACATAAATTCCCATAGATGCTTTGTTGCTCTTAGGCTGTTTTGGTTTTTCGTCAAATTCGTAAATGGTTCCGTCTTCGTATGTATTTAAAATGCCAAATCGGGAAGCTTCTTCCATAGGAACTTCTATTTCCGCAATGGTACATGCTGCGTGATGCTCTTTGTGGAACGCTACCATTTTGGAATAATCCATTTTATAAATGTGGTCGCCTGATAAAATAACGACGTAATCCGGATGATATCGTTCAATAAAATTGATATTTTGATAAATTGCATTTGCGGTTCCTTTGTACCAATCGGAACCGTCAATGTGCTGATAGGGAGGAAGAACATGTACACCGGCATCCAGACGGTCTAAGTCCCAAGGCTGTCCGCTGCCGATATAATCATTTAATATCAGCGGTTGATATTGTGTTAAAACACCTACGGTTTCAATGCCGGAATTGATACAGTTAGACAGTGGGAAATCTATAATACGGTATTTTCCGCCATAAGGAACCGCCGGTTTGGCAAGTTTTTTTGTCAATACTCCTAATCTGCTGCCTTGTCCGCCTGCAAGCAGCATGGCAACTACTTCTTGTTTTGGTAACATATTCATTCCTCCTTGATGTATGCGTTTTGCTGCCGGATTAATCCGCTTTTTTCTTCGTTTTCTTATCTGTTGTTTTCGTTTTTTTGTCTGCTGTTTTTCTCGCAGTTTTCGTTACTTTGGTTGGTGTTTTGTCTGTATGTGCAGCCGCTTTGGTCTGTTTGCGGCGTTTGCATTTTAAATAAATAACGGATAGCGGTGGCAAGGTAAGCGGAATACATTGCTCAAAGCCATGCATAGGTTCATCCAAGGTTTTGATTGCATTTCCATTTGTAATACCGTTTCCGCCAAATTCTTCCGCATCTGTTGTAAAGACTTCTTCATACGTGCCTGCAAATGGTACGCCAATACAGTAATGCTCTCGTTGTACGGGTACAAAGTTACATACGGCAATGATTTCGTGGCCGCTTTTATCAATTCTGCGGAATGCAATGACACTTTGTTCATTGTCATCGTGAGCAATCCAGGAAAAGCCTTCCCAAGAAAAATCAACTTCCCATAAAGAAGGTGTATTCAAATAGAAATGATTTAATGATTGGAAAAAATGCTTTGCTTTTTGGTGAAACGGATAAGCAAGCAAAAGCCAATCCAATTCCTGCTCATAATTCCATTCAATAAACTGACAAAATTCTGTACCCATAAAGATTAGCTTTTTGCCCGGATGTGCCATCATATATCCCATAAAAGCGCGAATACCTGCCAGTTTTTGGTCATTGTCGCCCGGCATTTTATTGATGAGAGAACATTTGCCATGTACCACTTCATCATGAGAAATGGGTAGAATAAAGTTTTCTGAAAATGCATAAAAAAACGAGAATGTCAGTTTGTCGTGACTACCTTTTCTGAATAATGGGTCAAGGCTCATATAACTGAGCATATCGTTCATCCAGCCCATATTCCATTTGTAATTAAAACCAAGGCCGCCGCAGTAAGTAGGTTTAGATACCATGGGCCAAGAAGTGGATTCTTCAGCAATCATCATAACGGTTGGGAAAAGCTCAAACACGACTTCGTTTAATTTTTGCAGAAATGCAACCGCTTCTAAGTTTTCTTTTCCGCCAAATTTGTTTGGAACCCATTGTCCGTCTTCACGGCTGTAATCCAAATAAAGCATGGAGGCAACCGCATCGACGCGGAAGCCGTCAATATGAAATTCTTTCAGCCAAAAAACAGCGCTGGAAATCAAAAAGTTCACTACTTCTGTTTTTCCGTAATCAAATACCAAAGTGCCCCAATCGCTGTGTTCTCCTTTTCTGGGGTCGGCGTATTCATAGCAGGCAGTACCGTCAAAACGGGCAAGTCCGCTTTCGTCCTTCGGAAAATGCGCCGGAACCCAGTCCATAATCACACCAATACCCGCTTGGTGGCATCTGTCTACAAATTTCATGAATTCTTTTGGTTCCCCGTAACGGGAAGTAGGTGCAAAATATCCGGTGACTTGGTATCCCCAAGAGCCGTCATACGGATATTCGGTGATAGGCATTAATTCAATATGGGTATAACCCATTTCTTTCATGTATGGAATTAACTCGTCCGCAATTTTCTCATAAGAGAATACATGTCCGTCTTGATAGCGTTTCCAGGAACCCAAATGTATTTCATAGATATTGACAGGTTGTTCATAGTGCGGGTGTTTTTCTTTTTTCTTGTACCAATCGGAATCGTTCCATCGGTATCCTGAAAGGTCGTAGTATTTGGAGGCTGTTCCCGGTCTTGTCTCAAAATGGTGTGCGTAAGGGTCACTTTTATAAATGAAATTGCCATTGTCGTCTTCGATTAAAAACTTGTAAGTTTCAAACTGAGCAAATTCAAACGGCAGCGTACATTCCCATACACCGTCACTGATTTTTTCCATAGGATGCGCAGAGGAATTCCACTCATTAAAATCTCCAACAATAGAAGCGGAAACGGCATTTGGAGCCCAAACACGGCATACCATTCCCTGAGCGCCGTCTGTTATAGTTTTATGTACTCCTAAGAACTCATATGCATATGGATTGGTTCCTTGATGAAATAACTGTAACGGGATTTGATTTTTTTCTTGATTGTTGATATTTTTCACAATATATAACTCCCTTTCGCATCCTATATTCGTCTAATTTAATGATAGCATAAATTTTGGAAATTTCAAGGATTTTGGTGCTATTATCCTAAAAATTATTTTTGATATTCGGCAATGTTAAGAAAATATGCACAAAAATTTAACATTGTTATTGTTCTATCGCACATCCATAATTCAAAGCAGTAAGTTCAAATTATAGCATAAGGCAACTGTTGATATTTGTAACAATTTCATTTTCAAAAGAAGAGAATTTGGCTTTCACGTTTTATGTTTATGGTGAAAGATACATGAAATAGATACTGCGAGAATACAATCTAATAAGATTAATGGAAAAGAAAGGCGGTTGAAAGGTTGTTGCAGGTGATAGAAAAAGTAAATCATTTTATACAACCTATTCTATGGGGCTGGCCTGTATTAATATGTATTTTGCTTGCGGGAATTTTATTTACCGTTAGGCTGCGTTTTTTTCAATTTACAAAAATAGGTTTATGGATGAAACTCACCTTTGCCGGTATGTTTCGGAGAAAAAAACAAAGCAATGACGGCATTTCTCCCTTTCAGGCACTGACAACAGCATTGGCAGGTTCCATAGGTACGGGCAATATTGTGGGTGTAGCAACTGCGCTGACACTTGGAGGTCCCGGCGCAATCTTTTGGATGTGGATTTCAGCCCTATTGGGAATGATGACCATATATGCGGAAACAGTACTTGGTATGAAATATCGAAAAAAAGATAAGAACGGAAAATGGCTTGGCGGCGCCATGTATTACATAGAATACGGATTAAAATGCAAACCGCTTGCCATTGTATTCGCCATTGCCTGCGTACTGGCTTCCTTTGGAATGGGAAATATGGCGCAGGCAAATGCAATTGGCGGAGCCTTACGGGATAGCTTTGGCGTAAATACTACAATTACGGGTGTTGTTGTTGCGCTGGTTGTATTTATTGTATTAAGCGGCGGTATCCAGAGAATTGCAAAAGTAACGGAAAAAGTAGTGCCTATTATGGCGGGTATTTATCTTTTGGCAGGTATCATTGTCATTGCGGTACATGGAACGATGCTTCCAAGTGTGTTTGGTCAAATTTTCTCCGGCGCGTTTAATTTACAAAGTGCAACAGGGGGCATCAGCGGTTCTGTTATGATGATTGCTCTGCGCAGCGGGGTATCACGGGGAATCTTTACAAATGAGGCAGGATTGGGTTCTTCGGTCATGGCGCATACGGAAGCGGACTGCAAAGAGCCGGCAGAGCAGGGAATGTGGGGAATTTTTCAGGTCTTTACCGATACCATTGTCATGTGTACCATCACAGCTCTTTGTATTTTATGCAGCGGAGCTATGACAACGGGCAAAGATGGCGGTGCACTGAGTACAGCGGCATTTCACACGGTATTTGGAGTATTTGGAGACGGTGTTATTTCTGTATCTATTACCTTATTTGCATTTGCAACCATGTTGGGATGGTCTCACTACGGACAATGCGGACTGCGATACTTGTGCGGAGATAAATTGTTGATACCGTATCGTATCCTATTTGCTTTTTTTGCAGCAGCCAGCTGCGGCATGGATTTAACATTGGTATGGGACATTTGTGATACGTTAAATGGATTTATGGCAATACCAAATTTAGTAGCTATTTTTTTACTATCAAATCAAGTAATAAAAGAAACAAAGGAATATTTAAGCAGAAGAAAAGAACATAACAATTTAAAACAGCTGGAATAATCGTGCAGATATTTGCAAATAAAAAGGACACTTGTTATAATACAAGTGTCCTTTTAATGATCTTGTTTCTTTTTGATTCCCATTTTCTGTTCTACGTTTTGAATCAGATTAAATAGGGAAGCTGCAAAAGAAGGATATTTTTTTGTAATGGACTCGGGAGATAAATGGGGAGCTTTTTCTTTTTCAAGCGGCTCCAAATCCTCTACAGCTTCTCCGCTGATGAGACAAGCCGCATTTGCTTCGGATAGTTCCATAGAAGCATTGGCAAGACCAAAGTGTCTTTTGTAAGGTGCGGCAAAGAGTCCCTGGGGATTTTTAGGATTGGCAGAATACAGCAAGCGAAAGATTTTATAAATGCTTGTAGATAAAAAAGAAGAGACTTCTTCTGTCAGTGCATGGTTATTGCATTCTTGTAAAATACCGTAAATGACATGAATGGAGTTCATAATCAATTTTTTATTTAAGGTAGCAATAATGCCTGTTTTGCGCCTTCCTTTTGATTCCGTGTCTTCCGGTAAATCATCTATTGTGATGGTGGCACCTGAACGGTTTGGAGATCTTCCCAATAAGTAATCACAGGATACGTTATAGAAGTTTGCAATTTTTACTACGAATTCCAAGCCACATTCGCGGATTCCCTTTTCATAGTGCGATAACAGCGCTTGGGAAACTTGTAATTCCTCTGCAGCCTTTTTTTGGCTCAGACCGCGTTCTTTTCGCAACAAAGTAATAATTCGTGGGAATGCGTCGTTCACATAGGTACCTCCCTTCATCTGATATCATAGTTTTGAAAACTACTTAACAATATGTAAAGTATACAATAAATATAACGCTTTGTAAAGACACTATATGTCGTATCTGAGGCAAAAAAGGAGCAAAATATATGAAGTCTTATACCATACATTTGATTCGCCACGGTATTTCTCAGGGAAATTTACTCGGCCAGTATATTGGAGTAACGGATTCCCCTTTATCCAAGGAAGGTAAAGAACAATTAAAACAGTTGGCAGAGCAAAACAGTTATCCGTACGCTCAAGCTTACTATACCAGTCCGTTGAGCCGTTGCGTGGATAGTTTAAAACTCATTTATCCCAATGCAGAACCAATTGTCGTTGAAGGTTTTAAAGAATGTAACTTTGGAAAATGGGAAGGAAAATCAGCAAAAGATTTGGAACATGACCCCGATTTTATCCAATGGATGGAAAGCGGTTCCACCATGTCTCCGCCCGGAGGGGAAGATGGAGGCCACTTTATGCAGCGCGTCTGTATGGAATTTGAAACATTTGTGGAACGTACGATGCGTACTGGAGAGACATCGGCCGTATTGATGGTACACGGCGGAACCATTATGTCTATTTTATCGGCCTATGGGTTGCCAAGAGCGCCGTTTTATGACTGGATGGTAGAGCCGGGACATGGCTATTCTTTGCGTATTACACCAGGTCTTTGGATGCGCTCAATGGTAGCGGAAGTGTACGATACCATTCCTCCGAGAGAACAGCAGCAAAATAGGGAACATACTGTCATAGACTATGCAAGAGAAGCGGCAAACCGTGCGTTTGGTGATAAAGAAGAAACAGAATCTTAAAATGGATGTTGTAATAAAATACAGAGTGGTGTGTCAAAGACTTTGTACTGTCATGTTAGGTTTCTGTGAAAGACAAATTCTTTTTACCCTTGACAAATCACATGCATTATGCGTATAATAATTTTACAAGTAAGTTTATCTGAAGTATTTCAGATAGCCCGTGAAAGACTTTGAAGGGAATAAGATAGCAGGGACAGAATTTCAGAGAGCTGCCGGTTGGTGTGAGGCAGCACTGAACCTGGTATGTATAGCTCATCCCGGAGTTGCCGGCCTGATGATTTCATAGGGACGGACGTAAGGCTGCGTTATAGGCCGAATCTTGTTAGAGATGGTGAGGGTTTGCTGCGTGAGCACAAACCGAATTTGGGTGGTACCGCGAATTGATATATTCGCCCCGAACAGCGTATGTTGTACAGCTGTTCGGGGCTTTTTGTTTGTAAAAATTGTAATTGATATAAAGGAGAGAATCATCATGAAAAAAGGGTTTGAAAAATATATTCCGTTTGAACCTGTGAAATTACCGGACCGTACATGGCCTGACAAAGTCATTGAGAAGGCGCCAATCTGGTGCAGCGTAGACTTGCGCGACGGCAATCAGGCGCTTGTTAATCCAATGAATTTGGAAGAAAAGTTGCTCTTTTTTCAAACTTTGGTTGGCATTGGTTTTAAAGAAATAGAAGTAGGTTTTCCATCCGCTTCCGAAACAGAATATGAAATTTTGCGTGCATTGATTGACCGTAATTTAATTCCGGATGATGTAACCATCCAAGTATTGGTACAGGCAAGACCGCATTTGATTACAAAAACCTTTGAAGCAATCAGCGGTGCAAAAAATGTAATTGTTCACTTTTATAATTCTACTTCTACACTTCAGCGTAAAGTAGTATTCCATACAGACATGCAAGGTGTTATTGATATTGCAGTGGAAGGTGCTAAATTAATCAAAGAACTAACTGAGCAAGAAGTTGCAAAAACAGGCGCCAATATTCGTTTTGAATATTCTCCTGAAAGCTTCTCAGGCACTGAAATGGACAATGCTGTATTAATCTGTGACAAAGTATTGGAAACATTGGGTGCAACTCCGGAACATAAAGTAATTTTAAATCTTCCGAATACCGTTGAAGGTATGATGCCGAATCAGCATGCGGACCAAATTGAATACTTCTGCCGTCATTTGAAGGGAAGAGACAGCGCAATTATCAGCCTGCATCCGCATAATGACAGAGGCACTGCAACGGCTGCAACAGAGTTGGGTATTTTGGCAGGTGCAGACCGTGTGGAAGGTACTTTGTTCGGCAATGGCGAACGTACAGGTAACGCAGACATTATGAATGTTGCAATGAACATGTACACACAAGGCATTGACCCGGAATTAAACTTTTCAGAGATGAACAAAATCAAAGAAGTATACGAGCAATGTACCGAAATGAAAGTGCATGAACGTCATCCATATGCAGGTGAACTGGTATTTACCGCTTTCTCAGGCTCTCATCAAGACGCAATTAATAAAGGCGTTGACTATATGAAACAAAACAACTCAGAGTATTGGGAAGTACCATACTTGCCAATTGACCCTGCAGACCTGGGCAGACAATACGAACCGATTATTCGTATTAACAGCCAGTCAGGTAAAGGCGGTGCTGCTTTTATCATGCAGCAGATTTTTGGTTATCAAATGCCAAAAGCCATGCATCCTGAGTTTGGCAAAATCGTGAAAGCCGCATGTGACAAAGCCGGCAGAGAGATTATGCCGAAAGAAATTTTTGCATTGTTTGAAGAAGAGTATCTACATGTTCATAAACCATATAACTTAAAAAGCTATAAAATTTATGAAGAAAATGATGTGGAAAATGAAACAGTAGTTCACTTTGAAGGAAATCTGCGCTTTGAACATACCGACCATATGATTTCCGGTGTGGGCAACGGCCCGATTGACGCGTTTTTTAATGCGTTGAAAACCGTTGGAATTACAGATTATAAATTTGTATCTTACAGTGAGCATGCTGTTTCAGAAGGTGCAAACTCAAAAGCCATTTCTTATATTCAGTTGGAATGTCCCAACGGTAACACTATTTTCGGTGTTGGTTTGGACAGCAATATCAGCTTGGCTTCCATTAAGGGTATTATTTGCGCTATCAATCGTGCACAAAAATAAAACAGAACGTTATCATTTCATATAAAAAAGGAAGGTACATCATGAAAGAATATCAAATCACCGTATTAAAGGGCGACGGCATTGGCCCTGAAATTGTAGATCAGGCAATCAAAGTGTTGAACAAAACTGCTGAAAAGTTTGACTTTAAAGTAAATTATCAGGAAGAATATATTGGCGGTGCAGCCATTGATGCAACAGGCGAACCATTACCGCAAAAGACTGTGGATTCCTGTAAAGCATCCGACGCTGTCATACTTGGCGCTGTAGGAGGACCAAAATGGGATTCCTTATCAGGCAGTCAAAGACCTGAAGCGGGTTTGCTGGGCATTCGCGGTGCATTGGGACTATATGCAAATTTACGTCCTGCAGTTATTTTTGAACCGCTTCGCGATGCTTCCCCTCTAAAAGAAGAAATCATTGGAGACGCATTGGATATCATGGTAGTTCGCGAATTAACAGGCGGTATTTACTTTGGTCAGCGCGGCCGTGATACGGTTGATGGTGTAGAATCTGCATTTGATACGGAACGTTATTCCGTAAAAGAGGTAGAGCGTATTGCGCGTATCGGTTTTGAAATGGCGCAGAAGAGAAACAAACGCCTATGCAGCGTAGATAAAGCCAATGTATTGGAATCTTCCCGTTTGTGGAGAGAAACTGTTACCAAAATTGCAAAAGAATATCCGGATGTTACTTTAGACTATATGTATGTAGACAACTGTGCCATGCAATTAGTGCGCAATCCAAAACAATTTGATGTTATCTTAACTTCCAATATTTTTGGTGATATTCTTTCGGATGAAGCTTCTATGATTAGCGGTTCCATTGGTATGCTGGCATCTGCAAGTCTTGGGGAAAATCAGTTTGGCTTGTATGAACCAATTCATGGCAGTGCGCCTGACATTGCAGGAACAGGAAAAGCCAATCCGCTTGCTACCATTTTGTCCGTTTCTATGATGCTGAAATATACATTGAATCAGCCACAAGCAGCACAAGCAATTGAAGACGCTGTATCTAAGGCGTTGACCATGGCACGTACTCCCGATATTCACACAGAAGGTATGAAATTGGTAAATTGTTCTGAAATGGGTGACCTTGTCTGCCAACTGCTTTCATGTTAAGATATTCATAAAGAAAAGCTCCAACCAATCATTGGAGCTTTTCTCTGTGTTTGAGAGTGGGGGTATTCATGGATTATAAAGAAAAAACACGTACGGAAGAATCTAATGCCGCTGAATTAAATTCGGCAGAAGAGAATACAACTGCAAAAGCTTCTGCGGAGGAACGTTCCCATCTTACCTTCCGTCGAGGATTGAGAGACGGGCTTCCCATTTGTTTGGGGTATTTATCGGTTGCCTTTACCTTTGGTATGGTAGTAGTCGAAGGCGGCTTACCGCCTTGGGTGGCTGTTCTGATTTCAATGACCTGTTTTACCGGTACAGGACAATTTGCAGGAATTGCCCTGATTGTGTCCGGTGGTATGTATGTTGAAATGTTGGTTACAACGTTTATTATTAATATTCGTTATCTGTTAATGTCGTTGTCGCTTTCTCAAAAAATCGAAAAGCGTATGAATGGAATTGAGCGTGCATTGCTGTCGTTTGGCAATACAGATGAAGTATTTGCAGTCGCTATGCAGCAGGAAGGCAAAGTAGGCGCCAGATACCTTTCAGGTTTGATGTTAACTCCTTATCTGGGGTGGACATTAGGAACTTTGTTGGGAGCAACCGTAACGGGATTTTTGCCTTTTGCTATTCGAAGTGCATTGGGAATTGCCATATATGGTATGTTTATTTCCATTATTATTCCTCCTGCACGAAAAATGAAATCCATTGCAATCGTCATCCTCATTTCGGTTGCAATCAGCTGTTTGTTTTATTGGACGCCTGTTTTAAATCAATTGTCCAACGGTTGGGTCATTATCATTTGTGCAGTGGTGGCGTCGGCATTTGCAGCTTGGAAATTTCCAATTAAGGAGGACAAGGAATCATGAATTATACTTATGTTCTTCTTAGTATTTTAATTATGGCGTTGGTGACGTATCTGCCAAGAATGCTGCCGCTGGTTCTCTTCCGTAAAACCATTGAGAATCAATTTATAAAATCATTTTTGGCATATGTGCCCTATGCGGTACTTGGTGCTATGACATTTCCGAGCATTCTATTTTCCACATCGCCGGACGGCGGTTTTTCGCTGGTATACTTTTTGGGCGGTTTGGTAGGTATGCTGGCAGCAATGGTCTTAGCTTATTTCAACAGAGGATTGTTGTTGGTAGCTGTTAGTTCGGTTGTTGTAGCATTTATTACACAAGAGTTATTGGGCTTTATTATGTAAAAAATCATAGCTGCGACATTTATCACCGCAGCTATGATTTTTTTGCTCTTGTTTGCATAGAGCGGTTGGTATATAATAACAATATTATCATAAGAATCGAAAAATATCCTTTTCACTGGAGGACTGCATGAAAAATCTATCAGATATTAATGTCGTAAAAAGCTTATTGTCCCGTCACGGATTTCAGTTTTCAAAAGCGTTGGGACAAAACTTTTTAATCAATCCTGAAATTTGTCCCAAAATGGCTACAGAATGTGGGGCAGACCAAACCAAAGGAGTGATTGAGGTTGGTCCCGGCTTTGGTGTGCTCACCAGAGAATTGGCAGCAAGGGCCAATAAAGTGGTAGCCATTGAATTAGATAAACGGCTTCCTGCTGTACTGGCAGAAACACTGAGAGATTTTGATAATGTAAAAGTTGTGCAGGCAGACGTTATGGAAGTGGATTTGCATCAACTGATTCAGGATGAATTTTCCGGTTTAGATGTTTTGGTTTGTGCCAATCTTCCATATTATATTACATCTCCCGTTATCATGAAATTGCTGGAAGAAAAGCTTCCGGTGGAATCTCTGACGGTTATGGTACAAAAAGAAGCGGCTGTGCGTATTTGTGCAGCTCCCGGTACACGTGCCTGCGGTGCAGTCAGCGTAGCGGTGCAATATTACAGCCAGCCACAGATATTATTTGATGTACCCAGAGACTGCTTTTTTCCTGCTCCCAATGTAGATTCGGCTGTGATTCGGCTTAATATCCGTAAGGAACCTCCCGTAAAATTAGAAACAGAAGAAAAACAGTTTTTCAAATTGGTAAAAGCGGCATTTGGGCAACGCAGAAAGACAGTTTTAAACTCTTTAAATACCGGCCTTGGAAAATCAAAAGAGGAACTATCTGCAGCTTTACAACAGGCAGGCATTGCGCCAACTGCCAGGGCAGAACAATTAACCATGGAGCAGTTTGGAACGCTTTGTAATCTCTTATTTCCAAATAAGACGAAGTAAATTTACTTTGAAGCTCTGCTAAAAAACAATCATAGAACAAATACAGTGTTAGGTATCATGAAAGTTGTATCTATGAAACTTTGTTCTATGATTGAGTGCATTCCATTCAATTTATGGAGTTGATGCACAGCTTTGCAGTGATAAGTTTGGAGATATAAATGTGGCAGTTCATTCGGTGTAAAAGTTTTTATGATTGGTATATGAACGCTTGAATTGTTTTTCATGAAAAGGAAGTATGTATATGGCAGGAAAAATTGCATGGATTTTTTTCGGCATTGCAATCATATGTGCAATTGTTGCCGCGTTTACCAGTCCCTTTCGTTTGGAAGTGGTATCAATTACCTGCGCGGCCGTTTCCATTACACTTGGATTATTTGGCATGTTCTTTGCATTTGAAAGCTGGAAAGAAGAGTAATATTACCAAATTGAGGAGGTTACAGAATGAATATCAAAGCGAAAGTTGTGAATCCATTGCTTTTGCTGGTAACATCCGTTTTGTTTTTGGGAATTGGTATCTTTATTTTAATCGACCATGATTTGGCTTCCCGTGTGCTGATGATTGGTATTGCAATTGCAATCATAGTGGCAGGTATCACACATGCGGTAGGCATTATTTTAAATAAACATATGATACAAGGTGTGCTTATTGGCCTGGCATACGTTGTCGTTGCAGCCAGTCTATTTGTATTATCTTGGTTTTACATTGTATCTGTTACATGGATTTTTGCACTTTGGTTTTTATGTACAGGTATTATCAGAGGTGCTATTTGCATACAAACAATCAAAAAGCAGTCTCAAGGCCGCCTGATTGGTGCATTGGTTTCGATTTTATCAATTGCATTTGCAATTATATTGTTTATGAATCCGTTTATGAGAAGCACAACCGTTTTGCGTATTGTAGGCATCTATATGATTTTATATGGGCTTACTGTCCTGTTTGATTTCTTTTCGGAAATTTTTAAATGGAATTTAAATGATGATAACACTTCAAGAAGAGTTCGTATTCCGCTTCCGTTATTTATTACTGCCTTTATACCGTCCAGATTAATGAGCAATTTTAATAAATATTTCAGAGAACATAATGTAAAAGCAAATATGATTCAAGAAATCAATGCACCTGAAGGAAAAGAACGGGTGGATTTAGAAGTATTTATCCATTTATGCGGAGAGAATTTAAATGAATTTGGTCATTCCGATTTCTGTTATGGAGATACCGTGTATTCTTATGGAGCGTATGACGAAACAGAGCATAAATTTTTTGGTATGTTCAGTCAGGGGACCATTGTAAAGGCGCCCAGAGAACTGTATATACGCCATTGTTTATCGTTTGAAAAGAAAATATTGGTAGGTTTCGGCCTTTGTTTATCAGATGCTCAAAAAAAGAAAGTGGAAGAAAAAATAGACGAAATTATGCAGGTAGCAATGCCGTGGCAGACAAGATACGAACGGATACAAAATGGAACACTGTCTCAGGAGGAACCTTGTAATGATGCTGCCAGCGAACTGGTAAAAGCAACAGGTGCGAAGATATACAAAATCAAATCAGGAGAGTTTAAAACCTATTTTGCCATCAATACCAACTGTGTAAAATTGGCTGATTATATTACAGGTTCTGCAGGGTTGGATGTATTGGATGTCAGCGGAATTGTTACACCGGGCAGTTATTACGCGCTTTTGGATGATATGTTTGAACGGAGAAATACCATTGTGGTTTCTAAGACCATTTATCGAAACTGAACACAGGATATTTTGACAAAATTGCAATTTATGATACAATGATTAGAACGATTCATAATAAAATTCAACTATACTGGAGGAACTATGATTACAGTATCTGATGTAAGTGTTGGCTTTAGCGGTCAAGATTTATTTTCTCATGTAAATTTGTTGTTTACTCCCGGCAACTGTTATGGTGTGATAGGCGCTAACGGAGCCGGTAAATCTACATTTTTAAAAGTATTGTCAGGTGAATTGGAACCAACCAAAGGTGATGTTTCCATTGACCCTAAGTGTAGAATGTCCGTATTGAAACAAGACCACTTTGCATATGAAGAATTTACGGTTTTAGATACCATTATGCAAGGCAATCAGCGTTTGTACGATGTGATGAAGCAAAAAGACGAGTTATATGCAAAACCGGACTTCAGTGAGGAAGACGGTCATTTGGCAGCAGAACTGGAAGCAGAATTTGCAGAAATGAACGGTTGGGATGCCGAAACCGATGCAGGTAAACTGCTGCAAGGTCTTGGATTGGAAACAGATATGCTATATATGCAAATGAGTGCATTAACAGAAAGTGAAAAGGTAAAGGTACTGTTGGCAAGAGCCTTGTTCGGCCAGCCCGATATTATTCTGTTAGACGAACCTACCAACGGTTTGGATATTAAATCCATTAACTGGCTGGAGGATTTCTTAATGGATTACATGGGTACTGTGATTGTGGTATCCCATGACCGTCACTTCTTGAATAACGTTTGTACTCATATTGTGGATATTGACTATAATAAAATCAAACTTTATGTAGGCAACTATGATTTCTGGTACGAATCCAGCCAGCTCATGCAGCGTGTGATGCGTGACCAAAATAAAAAGAACGAAGATAAAATCAAAGAATTGCAAAACTTTATTCAACGTTTCTCTGCCAATAAATCAAAATCCAAACAGGCAACTTCCCGTAAAAAGTTGATTGAGAAATTGACAGTGGAAGAAATGCCCGCTTCAACTCGCCGTTATCCATATGTAGGATTCCAAATGGACCGCGAACCGGGCAAAGAGATTTTGACGGTAGAAGATATTTCTAAAACAGTAGATGGGGTAAAAGTGCTGAACAAAGTTTCATTTCGTGTGAACAAAGGGGATAAAATTGCCTTTGTCGGCGAAAATGATATTGCGAATACGACTTTATTCCAAATTTTAATGGGTGAATTAGAGCCGGATGAAGGTTCGTATAAATGGGGAGTAAGTACAACTCAATCCTATTTTCCAAAAGACAATTCCGAATACTTTAATGACTGTAATGAAAGCATTATTAAGTGGTTGGAACAGTATGCACAGGATACTACAGAAACTTATCTGAGAGGTTTTCTGGGAAAAATGTTGTTCTCAGGTGATGATGTGCTAAAACCGGTCAATGTACTTTCCGGTGGAGAAAAGGTTCGCTGTATGCTTTCCCGTATGATGATGTACGGCTCCAATGTTTTGGTTCTGGATCAACCAACCAATCACTTAGATTTGGAGTCTATTACAGCAGTCAACAACGGTTTAATTGACTTTAAAGGCATTCTCTTATTTGCTTCTCATGACCACCAATTTGTGCAAACCATCGCAAATCGTATTATTGAAATTACAGATGAAGGTATCATCGACCGTATGACAACCTTTGATGAATATTTGGAAGCTATGGGAAAAAATTAAACAGAAAAATGGGCTGTGAAAACAGCCCGTTTTTTTATGATATTAACAGAGAATTTCTGACCAAAGTTGGATTTTATTTTGGATATCATAAGGAAGATAAAACGCTACACTATTATGGTTAGAATGTGTAAATGGTAACGCAGAGCCGAAAAAAGCCTCCGCCTATCAAAGGACGGGAACATAGCATAATCAAAGTTCATTAGAAGAAAAATAACAAACAGAAGGGCTTGATGGTAAAGAAACAAAGGAAATGCCCATTCATGCCCAAAAGAGCACCAAAGCATACTCAAATCTTGGAACAAGCATTCGTAAAAAGACTCAGCACAGAGGCTAACATTCTGTGCTGAGTCTTTATTGCTTAAACGCGAAAATAGCGTATATTAGGACGTTTCGGAGCGTGTGCGGAAATTCTGGTGACTCAACCGTAACGGATAGAATAGAGTGAGTTTTTATCAGATATGATTCAGCACAATAGAGAGCTTTTTTTATGATAGGTACAGAATTGCATCTTGCGATAAAGGAGATGTGAAAGTGTTGTCATCGGTTTTAATAGCTATTCATTTGAGTGGGAACATTCCAGACAGAGAAAGGGGAACCCGTAGAGAGCTTCTTTCATTTCATGGTGAAAAGGAATCTCGTTTTAGACAGTTTCAATCGCCGAATGAATGTAATCCGTTTTTATTCTGACAGCAGCTCGTGAAAACTGTGAATGTACATATCAGATAATTTTAAGATATCCGCTTTGTCTTTTTCAGAGTATTTATCAAATACACCGCAAATTTTCATATGTGCTGCTTTTGCTCCTTGTATTGCAGGAAGAACATCCTCAAACGCCATACAGTCTTGAGAAGAAATTCCCAAACGTGCCGCACACAATAGCCAAGCGTCGGGATAATTTTTACCGCGGCTGACGTCATCTGTGGAGATACAAGCGTCAAACAATTCATAGATGTTATTATTTTGCAGACAAGGCAAATATAACTTTTGTGAAAGGGCAGTACATACCCCTAAACGAATGCCATGGGATTTTATTTTTAGAAGATATTCCTTTGCGCCTGGCTTTAACTGCACATGATGCCCATATGCCTCTATGGCCATTTGATTCCATTCATGCATAACATCATCAGGTTGTTCTTGAAGTCCAAACCGTGCAATGGTATATTCGGCTGTTTCTCTGAAACTCATGGCCAATATTTCATCACTGTAGCCTTTTGGAACTTCCAATCCACGCTTTGAAAGGAATTCTATATCAATGTTTTTCCAAACTTCCATGGAATCCAATAATGTTCCGTCTAAATCAAAAACAGCGCCTTTAAACTTCATGTCCGGCTCCTGTAAAACATGCTTTTAATTGCTCGGCAGCATGTGTTATATTTTCTTGTGCTAAAATCGCCGAGACCACTGCAATTCCGTCAATGCCTGTATCTGTAAGTGTTGTCACGTTAGATGACTGTATACCACCGATTGCAACCACGGGAATTTGCACGGCTTGCTTGATTTGAGTAAGCCGCTCTATCGTAACAGGACGTGTATTTGTTTTTGTGGAGGTAGCAAACATGGCGCCCACTCCCAGATAATCGGCACCGTCTTGTTCTGCTTGTATGGCTTCGGATAATGTGGCGGCAGATACACCTATGATTTTATCAGGTCCTAATTTTTCTCTTACCATACCTGCTTCCATATCACTTTGTCCTACATGAACTCCGTCCGCGCCAACTTCCAGTG
>UQNI01000040.1 GCA_900542375.1 uncultured Oscillospiraceae bacterium
TATAACATAAAAGAAATTGCTATGCAATTTCTAACAGATAGAACGTTAAAACGTTTTTATAACAGCCAAAATGTTTAACTTTGCCGCTGTTATGAGGTTGTTATAACACATACTAACTAATTATAACGTTTTTGACAACAAACAAAATCTCGAAAATTGAAGGATTTTCCTTTTCATTTTTGTTTGTCTCTTGCTGCCAAGAATGTTATATGTTTTCATCGAATTATTTTTGAAAAATATAGCGTTTCGTATCTATTCTATCTGAGTAATACAAATACGCTCTATGGAAATTGTTTTTCCTGTTTTCTCATCTATTTCGAATACAGCACCATCTAAATGGCAGGGGCCACTGGCTAAGTCAAATCGTACAGGCATTTTGCTTCTGAGTTTTTTGATAATCAATTCCGGTTTTACCCCCAGAACAGAATGGCAGGGACCTGTCATTCCAAGGTCGGTGATGAAACCTGTTCCTTGAGGAAGTATATGTTCATCTGCTGTTTGCACATGTGTATGTGTGCCAAAAATGGCAGAGACGGTGCCGTCATATGCATAGGCAAACCCACCTTTTTCTCCGGTAGCTTCTGCGTGAAAATCAACTAAAATGATTTTGGGAAGCGAATTTTCTTCTAAAATATTGTCCATAACAGAAAAAGGACAATCCAGTGCTTCTAAATATACAACGCCCATTAAATTTACAACCGCTATTTGATAGCGGCCCTTGTCAACAATACAAATTCCCTTGCCGGGTGCTCCTTTTGGATAATTGGCAGGACGCAATAAACAGTCTTCGCTATCGAATAACTCATAGCTTTCTTTGCGGCGAAATGTATGATTTCCCGTTGTAATCACATCAACACCACTTGTAAACAGATATTCCGCAGAAGCAGGAGTAATGCCATTGCCATCTGCCGAATTTTCTCCATTAGCGATTACTAGGTCAATATTTTTTTCTTTTTTTAAAGTTGGCAGTTGCGTTCTTAAAAATTTACAGCCAATACTTCCTACAACATCGCCAATTGCAAGTACTTTCATGGCAGACCTCCGCTTGTTTTGAATCGTACATTTTATTATAACATAAAAGAAATTGCTATGCAATTTCTAACAAGTAGAACGTTAAAACGTTCTTGTCGCCAGCCAAAACTTTAGTTTTGTTGCTGGTGCAAGGTTGTTATAACATAAAAGAAATTGCTGTGCAATTTCTAGCAGAGAAAGATTGCGAGATTCTCATAACAGTCAAATGTTAATTTTGGCCAGATTAAAGGGATATTATACTATAATATCAAGTAGAAATAATTGTAATTGGTTGATATTTGTAAAAAGTTTATGAAAAAATAAAAGCAGATATGTATTTACACATATCTGCTTTCAATTTATTTTGCGTATTCAACTGCACGGCTCTCACGAACCATATTTACCTTAATTTGACCGGGATATTCCAAATCACTTTCAATTTTTCTGCAAATATCTCTTGCAAGTAAAATCATTTGGTCATCGTCTACGACTTCCGGTTTTACCATAATGCGTACTTCTCTGCCGGCTTGGATTGCAAAGCAGCGTTCTACGCCTTCAAGGGAAGAAGCAACTTCTTCCAACTTTTCAAGACGTTTGATATAGCTTTCCAAGTTTTCACGGCGTGCGCCGGGTCTTGCTGCAGAAATGGCATCAGCAGCCTGCACAATGCAAGCAATGATGCTTTTGGGCTCTACATCGCCATGATGAGATTGAATTGCATCGATAACGACTTCATGCTCCTTGTATTTGCGGGCAACATCTACACCGATTTCTACGTGAGAACCTTCCATTTCATGGTCAAGAGCTTTTCCGATATCATGAAGTAAACCGGCACGGCGGGCAAGGGTAGGGTCAAGCCCCAACTCTGACGCCATAACACCGGACAAAAATGCAACTTCCAAAGAATGGTTTAACACATTTTGTCCGTAGCTGGTACGATATTTCATACGTCCCAATAATTTTACCAACTCAGGATGAATACCGTTTACACCGGCTTCGATAATAGCGCGTTCACCTTCTTGCTTAATGGTAGCATCAACTTCTCTGCGGGCTTTTTCAATCATCTCTTCAATACGAGTAGGATGAATACGGCCGTCCGCAATTAATTTTTCCAAAGCGATTCGTGCTACTTCACGGCGAACCGGCTCAAAGCTGGAAATGGTAATGGTTTCAGGTGTGTCGTCAATAATTAAATCAACACCTGTCATTGTCTCAATGGCTCTGATATTACGGCCTTCACGACCAATAATACGGCCTTTCATCTCATCGTTTGGCAATTGTACAACGGAAATAGTTGCTTCTGCAACATGGTCGGCTGCACAACGCTGGATGGCAACCGTAATAATTTCCCGTGCTAAATTTTCTGCCTCATCTTTGGTTTGCTGCTCAATGTCCATAATTTTAGCAGCTTTTTCATGTACAAGCTCGTTTTCTAAATTTTTCAATAAGAATTCTTTTGCTTGTTCTGCGGTGAAGCCGGAGATACGTTCCAAAATTTCAAATTGATTTGCTTTAATGCCTTCGGCTTCCAATAAGAATGCTTCTGCTTGCTGTTTTTTCTCAGCAATCGCATCCTCTTTTTGCTCTAAACTCTCCATTTTTTTATCGAGAGATTCTTCTCTTTGTTGAATGCGTCGTTCCTGACGCTGTACTTCTTTGCGTCGTTCTGCAAGTTCTTTTTCGGATTCATCACGTAACTGATGAATTTCGTCTTTACCTTCCAGTACAGCTTCTTTCTTTTTTGCTTCTGCTGTTTTTACAGCTTCTTCAATAATCTTTTTTGCTTCTTCTTCGGCAGAACCGATGGTAGCTTCAGCTGACTTTTTTCTATGAGAACTGCCGGCCATAAATGCAATTACGCCAACAACAGCGGCAATTACAAGGCCAACAACTACGCAGATAATAATCGCAATACCTACTGCATCCACTTTTCTGAGACACCTCCTTTTGTCTTGTTCATTCCCTTAGTTTCCTTTTACCTTATGTAAGTGAAAATAACAACATTTTCTAAATGAATTAATTACACTTAATAAATATTGTATTACGTTTCACACCATTGTGTCAAGAATAATTCCCGTAATTGTCAGTAAGATTTTAGGATTTCAGAGAATTGCAGCCAATAAGGAAAATACTTGACTTTTTTATTTTGAAATGCTACGATAATAAAAACAAAGATATATTATATGCATGGAAAAGGACATTTTGTTTTCATAAATGTTACGACAGAGAGCAAACGTCATGGGCTGAAAGCGTTTGCGGTAAAGCAAAACAAAATTACCACCTTGGAGCAGCTGCCGAACGTTTGATACAAACCAAAGGTATGCCGGTTAGGTTCCGTTATCAACCTGCAAGAAGGACAAAGTGTTACTTTGTTGAATTTGGGTGGAACCACGAGAATCGTTACTCGTCCCTTGTTAAGGGACGAGATTTTTATTTTTACAGATAAAGGAGTATGTAGCTATGAGCATCAAAGTGAATTTAAAAGGAGACAGCAAAGAATTTGAATCAGGCGTCTCCGTAGCGGAAATTGCAAAATCCATTGGTGCAGGCCTCTATAAAGCAGCTTGTGCCGGAAAAGTAGACGGAGAGGTAGTAGATTTACGTACGCCTCTTACAAAAGATTGTAATTTGGAAATTTTAACTTTTTCAGAAGAAGAAGGAAAAAAAGCATATTGGCACACAGCGGCTCATGTTTTGGCTCAAGCGGTAAAGCGTTTGTTCCCGGATGCAAAATTGGCAATCGGACCTGCGATTGACAATGGATTTTATTATGATATCGATTTGTCACGTCCATTGTCACAAGAGGATTTGCCGAAGATAGAGGCAGAGATGAAAAAAATCATCAAGGAAAATTTGCCGATTGAACGTTTTGAGCTTGCACCAAACGAAGCAAAAACGTTGATGCAGGAGCAAGACCAAATTTATAAAGTAGAATTGATTGAAGAGCATGCGGACAAAGGAGAGGCAATCAGTTTTTACAAACAAGGTGAGTTCACAGACCTTTGCGCAGGCCCTCATTTGATGGCAACAGGCAACTTAAAAGCAGTAAAACTTACCAATGCAACCGCAGCGTATTGGAGAGGCGATTCCAATAACAAATCCTTACAGCGTGTATATGGTATTGCTTTCCCAAAAACAGCAGAACTGGAAGACTATTTGGAGAGAGTGGAAGAAGCCAAAAAACGTGACCATAATATCATTGGTCGCCAATTGGGTTATTTTACAACTGTAGATTATATTGGACAGGGCTTACCTATTTTGTTACCAAACGGTGCCCGCGTGATTCAGCAGTTAGCACGTTTTGTGGAAGATGAAGAAGAACGTCGCGGATATTTGTTAACAAAAACTCCATTCCTTGCAAAAAGTGACCTTTACAAAATTTCCGGTCACTGGGACCATTACCGTGACGGTATGTTTGTATTGGGAGAAGAGGAAGAGGGCAAAGAAGCATTTGCGCTGCGTCCAATGACATGTCCGTTCCAATTCCAAGTGTATTTAAATAAGAAACGCAGTTATCGTGATTTACCTATGCGTTTAAATGAAACCTCCACATTGTTTAGAAACGAAGCATCGGGTGAAATGCATGGTTTGATTCGTGTTCGCCAATTCACCATTTCCGAAGGTCACATTGCCTGCTTGCCGGAACAATTGGAGCAAGAGTTTGCGGGTTGCGTGGAACTTGCAAACTATATGCTGTCAACACTTGGCTTAGATGAAGATATTTCTTACCGTTTTTCCAAATGGGATGAAAATGATAAGGAAAAGTACATTGGCTCTCCGCAGGAGTGGGAAGAGGTACAAGGACGTATGCGTCAAATTTTGGACGATTTGAACATTGACTATAAAGAAGCGTCCGGAGAAGCTGCATTCTACGGTCCGAAATTAGATATTCAAATTAAAAATGTACATGGGAAAGAAGATACTTTGATTACCATACAAATTGACTTCCAGCTGGCAGAACGTTTTGGCATGACTTATGTAGATGCGGAAGGACAAACAAAATACCCTTATGTTATTCACAGAACCTCCATTGGCTGCTATGAACGTACTTTAGCTTTGCTTTTAGAAAAGTATGCGGGGGCATTGCCAACATGGCTGATGCCGGAACAAGTACGCGTATTGCCAATCAGCGACCGTTTGATTGACGATGCGAAAAAAGTGGAAGAACAATTGAGCAGAGCGGGTATACGTGTATCCTGCGATACAAGAAGCGAAAAAGTCGGGTATAAAATCCGTGAGGCACAGTTGGAGAAAATTCCATATATGCTTGTGATTGGAGATAAAGAGGTAGAGGAAGGCACCGTTTCTGTACGCAGCCGTAAAGAGGGAGATTTAGGCAGCATGCCTGTAGAAGGCTTCCTATCCAAAATTCTTCAAGAGATTGCAACAAAAGCAAAATAATAAAAAACCGGATGAATGTTTTCATCCGGTTTTTTGTAATGGAGGTAATGTATGCATCCTGTGGTTAAAGTGCTCTGGATGATAGGAGTAGGAATCATACTGGGAAGTATCTTTGTTTCAACTGTATTTCATATTTATTCTGACTGGTATATTTCGCTTGTATTGATTGCGGCCGCTTTACCTATTATAGCGGCTGTTATAACAGATGCTTATGTTAGGCAGTTGAACAATTTTAAGTTTAAAGTTATTGTTTGTGCGATGATGTTGACATTGTTAATTGTGAGAACAGTGCTAAAGATTTTTATGTAATTTTGATAAAGAATTATGTTAATCAGAACAGATTATGTAAACCAAATAACTATGCTTTTTTCAACATGAAAGTATAGTAATGTTAAAATGGCATGTTGAAAACTGAAAAAAATAAGACATTGTCTATGTTTTGTTGTGGAAAACTATGTGGAAAAAGTTGAAAGTTTTTTGTGGAAACCTTTTTCATATCAGTTACGACATAATTATGTAAAGACATGTTCTGTATATTCGACAAACATCTTGTAAAGTTCTTATAAACTAAATTTATTTTTGTTCATAAGACTGTTCTGATTTCTTTTACCTTTTTCACTGTTTTTGAAGTTATGATACAGAACAACAAAAACGCATGTAACGTAATAAAAGATATTTCAACATATCTTAAAAAAGAGCATAAAGGCATATTCTTTTAAAAGTAGGATATGCAGCATAAATAGATGGAGCAACATTTCAAAACAGAATGGCATGGTTTGGTGGCGTGTTTTAGGGCAAAATTACAAGCTGGAGGGGCTCAGACAGAGCGATAGGGATAGGTCATGTTTTTGAGTGAGACTTTAATACGCAATTTTTCTTTTTGTATATTAGCTTATGCTTTTTTATATAAAACTTGTCTGATAGGGTCAGTAGTTAAATAAGGAAAGAAAAATACAATGGATATTTCAAGGTTTCTGGCTGATAAAAGAATCAATTCGTGAATGCCAAAAGAAGTATACTTATTTCTATCGGAATCGGTAGCATCCGAAATCAAGTAATCACCATTGACAATTACTTCTTTGATGTGTATTGAGCTTTGATGCAGTAGGAGTCAAATCTGGTTTTAAATGTACGTAACTGAATTATGTATTTAGACGTCCGATGATTGTGAAAATATAAGAGCTTAGAAAATAAGAAAAGGCAGATATTCAATCCATAGAATATCTGCCTTATTTTATTCAATTTTCATAGATGACATTTGTTCTTTGCTGCATCCAAATTTTTCACCATATTTAATCCAGTATTTTGTAGAAGCCTTTACAAAGGATTGTTTGGATAATGGTAGTGTAACCGATAAATGTCCTATTTTTCTGTTTGCAATCAATTTAGCCAGCTTTTTTATTTTCCCTTTCACCAAAAAGGATAATGGTGTTGTTAAAAATGCCTCACCGGCTCCAATTGCCAATGTAGAGCAAAATTCATATTTATTCTGCTTGCAGAATAAACGCATCATGTCCAATGCAACATTATTTTGCTCCGGCTCGATAAAGCCGCAGTTAATTAAAATATGAACTTTTGGTTTTGGTTCTATTTGATATGTTTCTAATGTCTTTAAGAAATTTAACAAAGTGGAAGGTATTCCATCTGCATATAAGGGAAATACAAACAAGATGTCTGAGCAACCTTCGATACCGTTACAAATTTCACTGTGATTTTTCTTGTTTATGTTAAAAGATATTGTTTCACCGGAATAGTATTTTTGAAAAATCTCAGCGTAAAGTTTGGAATTTGATTTTGGTGCTCTGGGACTGCCATTAATAATGATTGTTTTTACCATGAGGCAACCTCCTGTTCCACTGTTGCTGTTAAATCTTCCTTCGCAACAAATACAATACGATAAGAAGAAAAACTCATATTATTCGCATTGCGGGCAACCAATCGGGTAAAAATATTCTTTTCTTCTTGAGATAGTTCTCCATATGCGATAATAACGGCCTCTTTATCTTTTACTGCCCGCTGGACATGATGTGTCTCATTGTTATAAATACGGATAAATGCTTGTTGTATAGGAATTGCACGTTCCAACATCGTTTTCATAACAGTATCATAAGAGCCGTATTTTATATGAGAGACATAAATGATTTTTTCACTGTCTGCTATGATTGGATATACTTTTACGGCATCATCTCTTATCACACATTTTCCCGGCGTTTTGGTCCAACATCCGAAACAGCCGACACAATTGGAAATTTTTAATGCGGATAAATCAATATACATTTCATTTTCTGTTTTCAAACTAACAGTTAAGGGGGTATCTGATAACAATAGTTTCATAGAATTCCTCCTATGCTAATATGAATATAGAAACATGATATCAAATTTACTTATTTTATGCAATCATAAAAGGAACGTAAAATTAATCGTCCAATCAAAAAAACAGCCGCATATGTATGGCTGTTTTTTACTTTATATCAAAGTTTAAAATCTTCTTTTGTAAATTTGGCAAGAGGAGGTCTTTTTTTGGGAGTTCTTAGGAGAGGGTCGTAAGCAAATTTTTTACATTTACCATTTTCGTCTATCTCGCAATGAACTGCGCAGTTTGGAGATAGTTCGGGCGTTGTATTGTGGCTGCAATACTCACAGTTAGGGTCAATGCGAGTACCGTATAAAGATGTATGTTTCACTGTATTACCACCCTTCCCGATATTTTTTCTATTATATCATTGTTTTTTGTTTTTTTCTACCCTTTTGCTTTTGATTTTCTGCGTTCCAATCCGACAGAAAACAAGAAAATGACACAACAGGCTACTAACGCAATTCCGGCAGGCCATGAATAAGAAATCATGCCGGATATTTGTTCGGAAGTATTTTGAAAAACATAGGCTGCAGGCTGTGGAAACAGAGGAAGAAATAACATGGTTACCAGTGCGGCTATGATTCCGTGGATGAACCGGAATGCAATAAATTTCAATTTGGAAATTCCACACTTTAAGGTAGCTGCAAAGATTTGAAAATGTACGCAAAATCCACCAAATCCAAGGCCGAATGCCACCAAAGCAATGGGAGCATTTAAGGAGGCGGTATCTACACATCCGCTGGTGATTTCTGTTAGCAATGAAACGATGGAGGCTGCGATGGGTGCAGGCATGTGCAACCGCAGCAGTAATTGGCAAATTCCTTGAGCAATTCCTGTTGCATGCAGCAAAGACAAAAATGCTGAAAATATAATGACAAATGCACTCATATTCATAAGACCTTTAGCGGCGTCCAATGTAGATTCCACCAAAGGGGATTGGGAAGAACGTTCGGAAGATACTACAGTATGACAAGGTTCTTTTTTGAATCGTGCGATAATGCCAAGGGTAATACCGATGACCAGCATGGCTGCAATTTGAGAGAAAAACAGCAAAAGTCCCATCAGTGCATTTTGCAGCAATGTACTGCCGACTACACTGATAATAAAGGCAGGTCCTGCATTGACGCAAAAGTACAGCATCCGCTGCGCCTGTTTCTGTGTAATAGCACCTTGCTCCAACAAAGACATACAACCTCGTGCACCTACAGGATATCCGCCAATCATGCTCATAATAATCACAGAACCTGCACTGCCGGGAAGATAAAACAAAAATTGAATCACAGGCTGTAACAGTTTACCGATGAATTTGGAAATACCGGAATGGATGATAAAAGAGGAAAGTACCATAAACGGAAACAAAGAAGGCACCAATGTGTATAAACAATAACTGATTCCGTTGGATGCACCGTTGCGCACATCATTTGGAAAGAGCAAAATTCCCAGTGCACATGCAATAATAATCAAACACAATAAAATTGTTTTACAAAGATATAAGAAACGTGTGCGCATTGGTATCCTCCTTTCTGATTGTGGTGCATTTACCACCTGTTTGTCAGTATTGTTGTAAGTTTCTATAGCATGTATATGCCAATGAGTGATTTTTATTGCTAAAAGTGCATAATCTTGTGAAAGAAACGTTTTGGAAAGGGCGGCTTTTATATATGAATAAAGCACAACGCGGTGTTGAGAAACGTCAGGAAAAAGGAAATGTACGCGGGCTGAATAAAATTGCAAGCGTATTACAACTGCCGGCAGCAGTGATTGCAGGTGTGGCACATATGGAAGTAAGCGGAAATCACGAGGTGGTTCTGGAGGGCTGCGGCGGCATTATTGAATATACAGACGATGTTGTAAGGGTGAAAACCGGAAAATCAATCACCAAATTCAATGGAAAAAATCTTGAGATTAAATGTATCCAAATAGATTCATTAATCATTCAGGGATTTATTACATCCATTGAATTTCAGTTTTGAGGTGAATCTATGTTTGTATTAAATCTGATCCGCTGGTTTGTTGGATATGTCGTCTTTACAGTAGAAGGAAACGGGCAGGAACGGTTTGTAAATTTGTGTGCCCGTTTTGGATATACGATTTGGAATGTAAGAAGAAAGGAATATTTTTTTGTCTCTATTTCACGGACAAAATATAGAATGCTGAAAAACTTAGCCAAACAAACAGGTGTAAAAATACGTATTTATAAAAAACATGGTCTGCCATTTGTCATGCATAAATTTCCGAATATCAAAGGTATGCTGGCTGGATTGGCGGTTTTCATTGTTCTGTTAAGTTTTTTGTCTACCCGTGTGTGGAGCATACAGGTAGAAGGAAATCAAGAATTGAATTCAGATTTAATTCTGCTCACCGCTGAAGAAATCGGTTTAAAAGAAGGTATGGCAAGAAGTAAGCTGGATGTATTGTCCATTCAAAATCAATTGATGATTGCATATCCGGAAATTGCGTGGATTTCCTTAAACACCAAAGGCAGTTCTGTTACCATTCGCATTGGTGAAAAAGAAGATAAGCCTGATATTTGGAACAGCGATAAAAAGGTAATGAACATCAAAGCGGCAAGAGACGGTCAAATTGTGAGAATGGAAGTGACGCACGGTACTCCTCAAGTAAAAATAGGAGACGGTGTAGCAGAAGGACAATTGTTAGTAAGCGGAATTACGGAAACAAAATACAATCATTTGTTTACACGTGCAACGGCTAAAATTATAGCGGAGACAAAACATACATATGAAATTAAAATACCACTGACACAAGATGAAAAAATACCAACCGGAAATGTGATTCGACGCAGAGCGTTAAAATTATTTGGATTTACCATGCCGATTACGTTTGAAGTAGAGCCAAAAGACAATAATGATTTGACCTATGAAAAAGATTTGGCGATTTACCGTGCAAAAACAAATGATGCCAATTTACCCGCAACCGTATATGAAGAAACTTGGACAGAATATCAGGTGCAGCAAATACAATTGACAGAAGAACAGGCTTTGCAAAAGGCAAAGGAGGAGTTGGAGAAACAACAGAACGAAGCTTTAAAAGAAGATGATAAAATTTTATCAACAAATACAACGTATACCGTGGAAAACGGACAGTTGATTTTACGCGCGACCAGTGTGTGGGAAGAAAATATTGCCCAGGAATCTGAAATTTACGTGGAATAGTCGTAATTTTGGTACGAATATCCAAAAAAATGTTGTGAAATGCGTGACGAAAAGTGGAATCTGTGGTATAATTTGTGATATACTATCTTGTAACAGAAGTATCATTTCAATTTTAAAATGGTGCAATTCATGTGCAAAGGTGATGGAATGTTCGAACAACGTATTAATATTGACCGTATGGAACAAGCAGTTGCTTTGTTTGGAAGCTTTGACGAGAATGTAAAGCTGATAGAACAGGTATACGGCGTAAAAATTGTTGGCAGAGATTCAGAAATAAAAGTTTCGGGAGAACCGGAGTCAGTTGCAAAAGCTGTGAAAACCATTGAAAGCTTATTAACTTTGATAAACAGAGGAGAAGCACTCAGCGAGCAGAATGTTCGCTATTGTATTTCCATGGTTAACGAAGGCAGCGAAGAAAAAATTGAAACCTTGGCAGGTGACTGTATTTGTGTTACCTCAAAAGGCAAGCCGGTAAAACCCAAAACCTTTGGTCAAAAAAAGTATTGCAATACCATTAAAGAAAATACAATTACAATCGGCGTAGGTCCCGCAGGTACGGGTAAAACGTATTTGGCGGTTGCTATGGCGGTAACTGCATTCCGTGCGCAGCAGGTCAACCGTATTATTTTAACAAGACCTGCCGTAGAGGCAGGTGAAAAACTAGGTTTTTTACCCGGAGATTTGCAGCAGAAGGTTGACCCGTATTTGAGACCTTTATATGACGCTTTGTTTGATATGCTGGGAGCGGAAACATATCAAAAATATTTGGAGCGCGGAAATATAGAGGTTGCGCCATTGGCGTACATGAGGGGAAGAACCTTGGATGACAGCTTTATTATTTTGGATGAAGCACAGAATACAACGCCGGAACAAATGAAAATGTTTCTAACACGTTTGGGATTTAACTCCAAAATGGTTATTACAGGCGATGTAACCCAAATTGACTTGCCGGATGGACGAAAATCCGGGCTAAAAGATGTGATGAGTGTACTGAAACATATTGACGATATTGCACAAGTACACTTTAATGAAAAGGACGTAGTGCGCCACAGATTGGTGCAGAATATTATTAAGGCATATGAGGAACGTGAAGGAAAGGGGCAAAAATAGCGTGGAGAAAATCAGAGTTATTATTCACAATGACCAGAAAGAAGTGAAAATTCCGACCGGACTTAGAATGTTGGTACGCCGTTGCTGCAATGCAGTACTGCGTTTGGAGGAATTTGGCGCTCCTGCTGAAATCAGTGTGACATTTGTAGATAATAAAAAAATTCATGAGCTGAACAAACAGTACCGCCATAAAGATGCGCCTACAGATGTATTGTCATTTCCAATGGGCGAAAACGGTGTTTATGATATTAATCACGATACAGGAGCAAAAATTTTGGGAGACATTGTTATCTCCATGGAAAAAGCTGTGGAACAGGCAGAACGTTTCGACCATAGTTTAGACCGCGAAGTTGGTTATTTAACAGCTCATTCCGTATTGCACCTGTTAGGTTATGATCATGAACGCGGTGGTATTGACCGTGTACGTATGAGAGAAAAAGAAGAACAAGTGATGACACAGTTGGGACTTCCAAGTTCCAGCAGCTATGTACTGGAAGAGGATGAGGATTAACCGTGAATTTTCTCAGAGGCTTTCAGGCCGCATTCAGAGGAATTATACGCTGTATCAATCACGAAAGAAACATGCGAATTCATACAGTGGCTGCATTGTATGTATTCGTTTTTTCATTCTTTTTTGAATTCAGTATAACCGGTTATGCAGTTTTGTTTACCGTGTTTGGATTGATTATGGCGTTGGAAATCGTAAATACAGGTTTGGAGGCTTTGGCAGACCAAATCTCTCCCGGATACAGTCCTGTTGTAAAAGTGGTAAAAGATATTGCGGCAGGTGCTGTATTGATTATGGCAATTTTTGCGGTTGCGGTTGCAGTGGTGTTATTTTGGCAGCCGGAAGGTTTTATCCGTATGTACGAATATTTTTGTATTACTATGCCGATTATGTGGCTGCCGTTTGTAGTAGTTTCCGCACTTTGCCTTTGGTATATTGTAAAAGGTCCGATAGGAATGAAAAATTTCTTTTTAAAACATAAAAAATTCGAGGAAGAATAAAAAGGAGGGCATTTCTTTGCCTGATATGTCTCATATGAATACCGGCAGCATTGCTGCGGCAAGATTAAATGAAGATGATTGCTCTGCATTTGTTGCAATTGTAGGACGCCCCAATGTGGGCAAATCTTCTCTTCTCAATACTATGATTGGGCAAAAAGTGGCAATTGTCTCAAGCAAGCCACAAACAACCCGTACCAAAATCATGGGTGTACTGACCAAAGGGAAAAATCAATTGGTATTTTTGGATACCCCGGGGCTCCATAAACCACACAATGCTTTGGGCAATTATATGGTAAAATCCATTACGGATTCGGTAGCGGGAGTAGACGCTTGCCTTTTGGTAGTAGAAGCAGGTAAACCCGTTTCGGCGGCAGACAGAGATTTGATTGAAAAATTCAAATCTTCCAAATTACCTGCATTGCTGGCGATTAATAAAATTGACTGCATCTCAGATAAATCCATTTTAATGGAACAAATTATCTCCTATACAGAACTATTTGATTTTGAAGCGATTGTTCCTGTTTCCGCCACAACCGGAAGCGGTGTGAATGATTTAATCGGAGAACTGGAAAAACTATGTCAGCCAGGCGGACATTTTTTTGCGGAAGATGCATTGACAGACCAGCCTGAACGGGTTTTGGCAGGTGAAATTATCCGCGAAAAATTACTGCGTCTGCTGGACAAAGAAATTCCTCATGGAGTTGCGGTTGTAGTAGAGCGTATGCGTGAACGTGAAAATCAACCGGATATGTTAGATATTGACGCAGTGATTTATTGCGAACGAGACAACCATAAAGGGATTATTATAGGGAAAAAGGGTTCTATGTTAAAACGTGTGGGGTCTTATGCCCGTGAAGATATGGAACGCTTTTTTGACTGCAAAATTAATTTGCAGCTGTGGGTAAAAGTAAAAGAGGACTGGAGAAACCGCCAGCGTATTTTACAAAGTTTAGGTTACGGAAAAACAGATTTTGAATAACACATCTTGTGTGTAGATTTTGTTAAAACTTGTCTATCGATCCAAAAATTTTCTTTCATAACTTCCCCTTAAATTGTGAATACTGGTAGTAAAGGAATTGAAGGGAGAGTCAGTTCAATGATGGATGCATATGCGGCTTGGCATATTTTTGAGCAGACAGGCAAAGTAGAGGATTATATTCGTTACAGTCAAATGAAATCGTTAGAGGAGTTCAATTCACAGGAGGCTATCCATGCAGATCAACACCGACGGATTGGTGATAATGGAGAGAACGGTAGGGGAAAGTGACCGTCTGGTTACATTGCTTACCAGAGAAGAAGGTATCATCCGTGCCTTTTCACCTCTTGCTAAAACGTTAAAAAGCAAACAAGGCAGTGCGACGCAATTGCTTTGTTATTCCCGTTTTTCTATTTACAGAGGGCGGGACAAATACATAATTAATGATGCACAACCGCTGGAAGTGTTCTTTGACCTTCGCAGCGATATTGAAACATTATCCCTCGCCCAGTATTTTTGTGAGCTGGTATCTGTACTGGCTCCGGAAGAAGCGGCGGCCGGGGATTTTTTGCGTTTGGTTTTAAATGCACTGCATTTTCTTGCAAAAAGAAAACGTCCAAGTTTGATTATAAAAGCGGCAGTGGAAATGAGAATGTTGTCTTTAGCGGGCTATATGCCTGATTTAATTTGCTGTCAAAATTGTGCAGTGTATGAAGCGGATGATATGGTCTTTTTGCCTAAAAGCGGTGTGATTTATTGTGGAAACTGTTATCACCCTACTTCTGAATTTGCCTTTCATATGGGGAAAGGTGTTATGACAGGGCTGAGGCATACCATCTATGCGGATTTTGATAAACTGTTTTCGTTTCAATTGCAACCGGAAGGTCAAAAACAACTGGCGCAAATTACGGAACAATATATGCTGCAAACGTTGGAGCGGCGATTTATGACTTTGGACTTTTACCACCAGGTAGCTGATATGAAATAGATAAAGATAGCATAATTTTGATTGTAAGGTTTGCATACATGAATTGAGGAATGACAATGGACTATAACATACAAAAACATATGAAAACCATTGAGCTGGATAAGGTTTTGGAACTGCTTGCAGAAAAAACAGCCTGCGAAGATGCGGCCGATTTTGCACGAAACCTCATTCCTGTAACAGAGATAGAAGAAGTACAGCAGATGCTCAGTGAAACAGATACAGCCTATCAAATGATGGCGCGCTTCGGCGCACCGTCTTTTTACGGTTTACAACAAATTGTAAATTCTTTGAGAAGGGCACAGTCGGGCGGCGTTCTGAATTTAGCGGAATTTTTAAGTATCGCAGGTGTACTTCGTGCCATGCGGGGCATTGTCCAATGGAGAAAGAAGAGCGAAGGGTTACAAACCATGTTGGATTGGCGTTTTGATTGTTTAACGTCCAATCCGTATTTAGAAGATAAAATCAATCAAACCGTAGCTTCTGAAGAGGAAGTGGCGGATACGGCTTCTTCCGCGCTTGCGGATATTCGCAGAAAAATGCGTCGTGCGTCACAAAAAGTACGGGAACAATTAGACAGCATGATACGTTCCAATACCTATCAAAAATATTTGCAGGACCAAATTGTTACCATGCGCGGCGGACGTTATGTAGTACCTGTGAAAGCGGAATATCGCGGGGAAGTGCCTGGATTGGTGCATGATACCTCTTCCAGCGGCTCTACTTTATTTATTGAGCCAATGAGCGTAGTGGAAGCAAATAACGAAATCCGCGTACTGCAATCAAAAGAAAAAGATGAAATTGAACGAATATTAACAGAACTTTCTGCGGAAGTAGGACAGTTTGCGGATGATATCATTGTAGGATATGATGCGGCCGTTCAATTAAATGTCATTTTTGCCAAAGCAGATTTGGCATATTCGATGAAAGCCACGATGCCGCAATTGAATCAGACGGGTATCATACAATTTAAGCAGGCAAGGCATCCTTTGCTCAATCGTGATACCGTTGTTCCAACGGATATCGTATTGGGAAAAGAGTTTGATACTTTGATGATTACAGGTCCCAATACAGGAGGTAAAACTGTTACACTGAAAACAATCGGCTTGTTGTCAGCTATGGCAATGTGCGGACTGATGCTGCCTGTTGCGGAAGGAAGCCAAGTATCTGTTTTCCGTCATATCCTTGTGGATATTGGAGATGAACAAAGTATTGAACAAAGTTTATCTACATTCTCTTTCAGGTCTATACCGATACATTTCTTGCAGACCATTTCCTTACCTTCTTTCAATCCCTCCGAAGTCAAGTCTTTCAGCACCTCTAGCCCATAAGCGGACTTACCGATGATCGATCCCAAGGCGATAGCGATAGGCAACCCCACCATGCCAGTCCCCGGGATTCCTACTCCCATGGCATTCTTCAGGATATTGGCGCTCAGATAAACCTCTATCTTCTCTGGCTTACGCCCCAGCACTTCCGCCGCTTTTGCGGCCGCCAAAGCCACGGCAATAGGTTCCGTACATCCGATAGCAGGGATTACCTCCCTGTGAATCAAATCTATAATTTGAGTTTTTATGATAGTATCCATACTGATAGTCTTTATTTAGAATTAGATAGTTAATATACAATAGATTAAGAACAAAACTCAACAACGATATCTCGCAAGGCATCGTATTGTTTTCCCAATGCATCTTCATAACGCAACGCTTCTTCCAGATTCCCTTCTCTCAACAGCGATAGTATATTATTCGATACATCGAATAGATTTACCAGACCTAAATTAGCGGCTATCCCTTTCAAGGTATGCGAATATAGCTTGGCATTCTCCAAATCCCGCTCTACTAAAGAGCTCCGTAATTTCACATACGAACCGTCTGTAGTAATAAATTTATATAGAAACTTTTTGAAGAGGCTATCACTATTCATAAAACGATCTAAGGTATTCTCTTTATCCCAAGCAGCTACATCTATTAATGCGTTATAAAAAGCATCGTTCTCATTCATTTTTTTATGATATTAGTTTTCGTACAAAATTAGGAATTTTATAGACACTACCAACGTTAGCGGTATTCTTTTTCTTTACTTACCGCAACTTGGGTACGGAACGATAATTTTAGTACTTTTGTCGCCTACTTCGGGACCTAGAACGCCCGGGCTGTATTTATCCGATTAATTGAATTGATAAAGGAATGGGAATTTCATCGCCGCTTGTAGATTTGCAACATCAATATGATCTCCTGCAGAAAGAATATGAATATGAGAAGGAAACATACCGACAGCAATCCGAGCGTACGGGTTTGCGAAAACGAGTGGCGCAGGGCCTCTGTTGGTATCCGGTCACTCCGGGACGCAGTTATTATAACTCCTTAAACCAATTGGTGATCGAGATCGAAAGGACAGAAGACCGGGAGATCGAGCATAATTTTGAGTACGGGCGCCCGGTTTGCTTCTTTACGGCAGATATCAGTGGTAAATTTAAGTATCTGGATTTCTCCGCCACGATCAGCTACGTGCAAGAGGACCGGATGGTGGTAGTTCTCCCCACTCCTTCCGCCTTGATGGATATACAAGGAAAAAGCAATGATCTCGGCGTGCAACTCTACTTCGACGAGACCAGCTATAAAACGATGTTTTCCGCTCTCTCGGACGTGATGCGGGCAAAAAACAACCAACTCTCTCATCTAAGGGATGTATTGCTGGGACAGGAAAAACCGAGACAGCGGGAATTATTCCCGATCCGCTTCCCTTGGTTGAACCGCTCGCAGGAAGAAGCCGTAAATAAGGTATTGGGAGCGAAACAAGTATCTATCGTACACGGCCCTCCCGGAACTGGGAAAACAACCACCTTGGTGGAAGCCATTTACGAGACCCTTCACCGGGAGAATCAAGTGATCGTTTGCGCCCAAAGTAATACCGCCGTAGACTGCATCTCGGAGAAACTGGTAGATAGAGGCATTAACGTCCTGCGCATCGGGAACCCCACTCGTATCAATGACAAGATGCTCTCTTTCACATATGAACGCCGTTTCGAATCGCATCCGGATTATCCCGAGTTATGGAGCATCCGGAAAGCGGTACGGGATATACAATCCAATATGCGAAAGAAAAGCCGGGAGGAACGGGATACGATCCGAAACCGCCTCTCCCGTTTGAAATTCCGGGCGACCGAACTGGAAGTCAAGATCGATACAGAGCTGTTCGACGAGGCTCGTGTTGTCGCTTGCACCTTGGTTGGCTCCGCAAACCGGGTCATGATGAACCGGCACTTCACGACCTTGTTTATCGATGAGGCCGCCCAAGCCTTGGAAGCTGCTTGCTGGATAGCGATCGGCAAGGCGGACCGGGTCATACTAGCGGGCGATCATCACCAATTGCCCCCTACTATTAAATGTATAGAAGCGGAACGAGAAGGCTTAGGACGTACCTTGATGCAAAAGATAGCCCACACGAAACCGGAAACGGTCTCTCTCCTGAAGATCCAATATCGTATGCACGAGGATATCATGCGCTTCTCCTCCCAATGGTTCTATCATAACGAACTCGAATCCGCTCCCGAGGTAAGTGGGCGGGGAATCTTGCGACTGGACACTCCCATCGTATGGTTCGATACGTCCGAGTGCGATTTCACGGAAAATACGAGAGAGGAGACCATGAGCCGTGTCAACAGGCAAGAGGCGGAATTGCTCGTGGAACAATCACGCTCCTATATACAGAAAATATCCAAGGAGAGAGTGTTGGAGGAGAATATCGACTTCGGATTGATCTCCCCTTATAAGGCGCAGGTACAATACATCCGTAAATTAATCAAACAGGACGCTTTCTTCAAGCCTTTACGCAGACTGATCACCGTACACACCGTTGACGGTTTCCAAGGGCAAGAACGCGATGTCATCTTGATCAGTTTGGTAAGGGCCAACGAGGATGGAAAGATAGGCTTCTTGAACGACTTACGGCGCATGAACGTAGCGATCACCCGTGCCCGTATGAAACTGATGATCTTGGGAGACGCTTCCACCCTTACCCGGCACGCATTTTATAACGAACTCTATAATTATATCTCCCAAAGAGGTAAAATAATCACGATCAACACGAAACAAGAGCATGAACTATAAATTATTGGTACTGGATTTAGACGGTACACTGACAAACAGTAAAAAAGAGATCACCCCGTTTACGAGGGAAACCCTTCTGCAAGCGCAGGAAAAAGGATTGCATCTGGTCTTAGCCTCCGGCCGGCCCACCTACGGTATCGTGCCTTTAGCCGAGGAACTGAACATAAAGCAATATGGTGGTTTTATCCTTTCCTTCAACGGCGGTAAGGTGATCGACTTGATGACAGACAAAGTACTTTTCGAACAGGCTTTGCCACCCGATATCGTACCTGTTTTATACAACCGCTCCAAAGAAGCGGGACTGGCTATCCTTTCCTACAACGGTAAATATATCTTAAGCGAGCATCCGGAAAATAAATACGTACAATACGAATCTTTCTTAACCAAAATGAAGATCAAGGCTACCGACGATTTTCTGCGGGATTTGCATCAGCCAGCCGATAAATGCTTGGTGGTAGGCGAACCGGAGATGTTGGTACCGTTGGAAGAGAAGCTCCGCCAAGAATTAGGGAAACGTATCAACGTATATCGT
>UQNI01000041.1 GCA_900542375.1 uncultured Oscillospiraceae bacterium
AGCTTTATCCGTGATATTTCTGTTGAGGGCAAACCTGTACTATTTGTTGGTACTAAAAAACAAGCTCAAGATTCTGTAAAAGAAGAAGCAGAGCGTGCAGGCGCTTACTATGTAAATGCCAGATGGCTTGGTGGTATGATGACTAACTTCAGCACCATTCGCCGCAGAGTAAGCCGTTTACAGCAACTGAGAGCTATGGAAGAAGACGGTACATTTGATTTGTTGCCAAAGAAAGAAGTAATTAAACTTCGTCTTGAAATTGAAAAATTAGAGAAATTCTTGGGCGGCATTAAAGAGATGAAGCAACTTCCGGGCGCTTTGTTTATTGTAGACCCACGCAAAGAAAGAATTGCTGTAGCTGAAGCGAAAAAATTGGGTATTCCAATTGTTGCGATTGTTGATACAAACTGTGACCCAGACGAAATTGATTACGTAATTCCTGGTAATGACGATGCAATTCGTGCTGTTAAATTGATTTCTGCTACAATGGCAAATGCTATTATTGAAGGCAGAGAGGGTCAAATGGGTGCAGCAGCTCAAGAAACTGCTGATGAAACAGCAGCTGAAGAAACAGAAGAAGCTGCTGAATAAGATTCGCATTTTAAAATATCCGTCTTTTGCGACGGATATTTTTTGAATACGGCTTAGGACAATCTATAATACTATATTTATATAAAAATCGGAGGAATGAAAAATGGCTTTTACAGCAAAAGACGTTGCACAATTACGTGAAAGAACCGGTTGCGGTATGATGGACTGTAAGAAAGCACTTACAGAAGCAAACGGCGATATGGATGCAGCAATTGACTTTTTGAGAGAAAAAGGTTTGGCTGCTGCTGCAAAAAAAGCAGGCCGTATTGCTGCTGAAGGTGTTGCATATGCAGCTACCAATGAAGCAGGTAATGTTGGTGTTGTAATTGAAGTAAACGCTGAAACAGACTTCGTTGCGAAAAATGATGAGTTCAACAACTTTGTAAAAATCTGTGCACAAACTGTTATGGAGCAAAATCCTGCTGATGTAGATGCATTGTTGGCTTGCAAAGCTGCTGGTTCTGACGAAACAATCGCTGATATTCTTCAAGAAAAAATCTTAACCATCGGTGAAAACATTAAAATTCGTCGTTTTGCACGCAGTGAAGGTGCTGTTGTAACTTATATTCACGGCGGCGGACGTATGGGTGTTATGGTGACTTTTGACACAACTCCTGAAATTGCTTCCAAACCTGAATTTGTGGAATATGCAAAAAATATTGCAATGCAAGTTGCTGCAATTGTTCCAAACTATGTTTCTGAAGCAGAAGTTCCAGCAGATGTAGTTGAGCATGAAAAGAAAATTCTAACAGAACAAGTTGTAGATTCCGGTAAACCTGCAAATGTTGCTGAGAAAATTGTAGAAGGAAGAATGAAAAAATTCTTCAAAGAAATTTGCTTGCTTGACCAACCATATGTAAAAGATGGTGATATGAGCGTACAACAATATACAGATGCAACCGCAAAAGAGCTTGGCGGCGATATTAAAATTAAAAGCTTCGTTCGTTTTGAAAAAGGTGAAGGCATCGAAAAACGTGAAGACAACTTCGCAGATGAAGTTGCTAACATGGTAAAATAATTTTATTGTTTTACTGAGCGTTTCACATTAGATAAATAAAAAGAGCTGGGGACTAACCCAGCTCTTTTTATTTTCTATTGACAAAGTTCACCTTTGTAATTTGATATTTTACTTTTTACACTATATGTGTTTGCATTCTGACAATACTTTTTCAAGTATCAAGTATTAAGTATAACGTGGAAAAGTTATATTGAGTTAGCAGATGCGATAAGAATCAGTTTATTTGTTTTCGCAGGAGAGTAGGCAGAATTAGCAAATTTGTTGTCTAAGATATAGAAGTGTGCTTAATGCCAGCCGTTGACTATGGTGAAAGTTATATGAAGTGTATGAAAATGAAACATAGAATGTTTATTCAATCCAAAGTAACATTTGGTACTAATAAGTAGAAGTGTAAATAAAAAACACGCAGTTAAATAGGTTAACTGCGTGTTTTTTATTTACATGGTAGTTCCTGCAAATACTTTGTTCTCAGCTTTTTTATATTTTTCTACAATCATGTTTGCACAGCGATAAATATCACCGCCGCCTAATGTAATGATTAAGTCTCCCGGTTGGGCGCGTTCTATGACATAGTCGCTAATTTCATCAAAGGTTTTTAAGCATACACTTCCCGGAACCTTTGCACCTAAATCTTCAGCATAAATATTATAAGTATTTGTTTCTCTGACAGGCAATATTTCGGTTAATATCACGTGGTCAGGGATAGACAAAGCTTCTGCAAAATCGTTCAGCAATAAGAAAGTTCTGGAATACGTATGAGGCTGGAAGATAGCCCATACATTTTTAAAGCCCATATGCATAGCTGCTGTTAAGGTTGCATTTAATTCTGTGGGATGATGCGCAAAATCGTCAGCAACGACAATATCGTGAAAGGTTCCCAGCCGTTCAAATCTTCTGTGTACACCTGTAAAATCATGTAATCCTTTCGCAATATCGTTTCCGGAAATCCCAAAGTAGTCAGCGGTAGCTGCAGCGGCAAGAGCATTCATGATATTATGTTTTCCTGGAACAGAAAGACGAATGTCTGTAAGGGGAGTACCCTGTTTCATTAAAGTAAAATCTTCAAATACATTTGGTTCTTCTTTGATATTGGCAGCTGAATAGTCATTATCAGCACCCAGACCGAATGTAATAATTTTGACGTCTTGGATATCTTTGATTGCTTTTTTCACATTTTCATCATCACCGTTTACAATTAGCACTTTGCTGGTTTGATTGGCAAATTGATGAAAGGATTTGATGATATTTTCGAGAGAGCCAAAGTATTCCAGATGGTCGGCATCTATATTTAAAATAATGGAAATAGCAGGACTTAATTTTAAAAAAGTATCTACATACTCGCAAGCTTCACAAATCATAATATCAGATTTGCCTGCACGGCCATTGCTTCCGATAAACGGGAGCTTTCCTCCAATGATAGCAGAAGGGTCTTTTCCCGCTTGGATAAATAATTGTGTAAGCATACCGGTTGTAGTGGTTTTTCCATGTGTTCCTGAAACGGCAATGGAGTCCCGATAATGTGCTGTGACTACACCAAGCATTTCAGAGCGTTCCAATGTGGGAATTCCGCTTTCCAAAGCAGCAACCAATTCAGGATTATCTTTTTTTACCGCAGCTGTATATACAATTAAATCTGCACCATTGATATTTTCAGCTTTTTGTCCTATGATAACCGGAATTTGATAGGAGCGAATTTTTTGAACTGTTTCGGATTCAGAAATATCTGAACCTGTAATATGATAGCCTCTATGGTATAAAATTTCTGCAATGGGACACATACCAGAGCCGCCTATGCCAATAAAATGTATGTGTTTTACGGTATTTAAAATATTTTGGTTTTCCATACAACAATGCTCCTTAATAACATTCACTCAATTTCTATTTATAACTTTTCGATTATAAAAGATATATTCTTGATATATAATATTGCTTTAAACTCATAATGGAAACTAATATTTTTCAATATGACCAATCTTTATAAAATGATACGCCATCCTATTCTTTATTATTATAGCATTAAAAAAATTGCTTTGCAATTTTTTACTGATGAAAAGCTAAAACGTTCTTGTCAACAACCAAAACTTCAGTTTTGCTGTTGTTGCAAGGTTGTTATAACATAAAAGAAATTACACAGCCATTTTTCTAACCGATAAACGTTAAAACGTTCTGGCAACAATCAAAATTTTGGATATGGAAAGATGTTCCTTATCATATTAATGTTGTATCTGTTGTCAGATTCGTACAACATAAAAGATGATAGTATATTCATCAATATCGATACATCTTTATACCGATAAAGTATATGGCAACATATTTTTTGTATTAAACCAACCTGTAACGCACAATATTTGCTATATTTCCATAATATAGATTATCAGAAGTACTACGGGGGTTGGTTTTATGGTTGAGATGAATCGTTTTGGCATTTTAGGTGGAGATAAAAGACAAATTTATCTGGCACAATCCATAGCAGCAGATGGATATCAAGTATATGCATGTGGCTTTGATGAAGATGTTGAGATGAAACGTGTTGTAAAAGTTTCATTTGATGAATTAACTGATACATGCGGTTTGATTATTCTTCCTTTGCCTGTGACACAGGATGGGAAATATTTGAACATGTCTTTTAGCAAAGAAAAACTGTTGTTGGATGACACATTTGCAGAAAAAATGGTTGATAAACAAGTATTTGGCGGTGCCTTGAACCGATTAAAGGCAACAAGTACACTTTGGAACAAAATTGCAATGTACGATTATTCTGTGAGAGAAGAGTTTGCTGTGCAAAATGCAGTTCCAACAGCTGAAGGTGCCATTATGATTGTTATGGAATTAAGCGAAGGCACCATTAATGGCTCAAACTGTCTTGTGACTGGATATGGGCGTATTGGCAAAGTATTAAGTGAGATGTTAAAGGGGTTAGGGGCAAATGTCACCGTCAGTGCGCGCAAACCGGCAGATTTAGCTTGGATTCAATTAAATGGTTATCAAGCGGTACAAACCTCTCAATTAGCTGATTTACCCGGTAACTTTGATTTTGTGTTTAATACAATACCTTCTTTCATTTTTACCAGAAAAGTATTATCCAAACATCACAAAGATACACTCTTTATTGAATTAGCATCTACACCGGGAGGATTCGATAAAGAAGCAGTTTCTAAATTAGGATTAAAGTTAATTCCGGCATTATCATTACCGGGGAAAGTAGCTCCTAGGGCAGCAGGAAACATTATTAAAGATACGATTTACAACATTATGGAGGAGTGAGGTATTTTGAGTACTCTTACCTTTGGTTATGCAATGTGCGGTTCATTCTGTACATTTAAGCAATCTTTAGAGCAGATGAAAAAAATTGTGGCTGACGGATATCAAGTAGTACCGATTATGTCTCCAATATCCTATACAACAGATACCCGTTTTGGTAAAGCAAAGGATTTTATTGAAGAAATAGAATCGACGTGTGGAAGAAAAATCATACACTCTATTGTAGAAGCCGAGCCAATTGGCCCTAAAAAAATGGTGGATGTTATGATTGTGTGTCCTTGTACGGGCAATACACTGGCAAAGCTTGCAAATTCTATTACAGATACTGCTGTTACTATGGCAGTGAAATCACATTTGCGCAATAGCGGACCCGTGGTATTAGCGCTTGCAACAAATGATGCACTATCCGGTTCTGCCAAGAATATTGGTAAGCTAATGAATTATAAAAATATTTATTTTGTACCAATGAAGCAGGACGATCCGGAAAAGAAACCAACTTCTGTAATTGCTGATTTTAATTATGTGCTTCCGGCGGCGATTGCCTCTTTGGAAGGAAAACAACTGCAGCCCACATTTTTATAAAAGAGTTACAATAACTGTATTATATAGCAATCATCTCAGAAGTGGCAGCTATGATATAGCTGCCTTACATAAAAATAAGACAATCTGTTTGTAAAATAGAAATAATGTTTAAATTAACCAATAATATTATAATATGGAATATATTTGTGTGTTTTTTAATAGTTTTTATCGAATTACTTGACTAAAATTTTTCACTAAACAGCTAATTCTTTAATTGTGAGAAAATTTAGTCAATTGTTATGTACAAAAGTATAAAGAGTGTCATACATATTTTTTGGAATTATATTATACTTTTTATATCATCTCCATATTTGTGGCAATATTTGATATAAAAGTAATTCCGGCACAATATATGTAATTAAATATTGTTGTTATATGCCGTTATAAAAGGTATAAAATTCGTGACATTTATTATGCAGGAGGTAAATATGGAACGCATATGGAAAATTGCAGGTTTAAACATTCAACAGGGAGAAAAAGTTCAAACCGAAATTCCGGTATATGATACGAAAACTGAAATGTCTGTAACTTTTATTTATGGAGAGCATCCTGGAAAAACAATTCTAATTACTTCAGGAGTTCATCCGGCGGAATCAACAGGAATACAGGCGTCTATACAATTAGCAAAGGAGCTTTCCCCCAACATCATACATGGGAAAGTAATTATCATCCATTTGATGAATACTCCGGCTTTTAAAGAAGGGAGGGATATTACCCCGGAAGACGGAAAGAATTTAAATCGAGTATTTCCACCTAACCAAAACGGCACTTTAACAGATAAAATTGCATATTTCTTTTGGGAAACGTTTGCCTGTAATGTGGATTTTTATATCGATTTACATGGGTGCAGTGCTGCTTGGTTAAATCCTCATTGTTATTATGTTGGCGTTGGAGAAGAACACATCATAGAACAATCTCGACAAGCTGCCAAATTATTGAATTTGCCTTATATTACCCAATCAGTTGCAACCAACGGTGCATATAATTATGCCGGAACGCAAGGAATTCCGGGTATATTGATAGAACGGGGCGAATGTGGATACTGGAAGCAAACAGAGGTAGAACTTTTTAAAAAAGATATCAGAAATGTATTGCGTCACTTGCAATTATTAAATGATGAAATGGAGTCCGTAAGTATGACACCGGAAGAAGTAGAAAATATTTTATATTTATATACCGAATGTGCCGGTTGTTGGATACCTTGTATACAAACGGATGAGTTATTTGTAAAAGGAGAGAAACTGGGAGAGATACAAGACTGTTTTGGACAAACATTACAGACATATTATGCGAAACAAGATGGCGTTGGATTGTATATGAATTGTCATCTTTCAGTAAAGGAACATGATTTTCTGTTTGCATATGCATCGCGCTCTAATCAAATTTAAATTTTGGATAAAGATGTTTTAAGAAGGAGAAGTTTTACATATGGGGATGCAACAAAAAATTGAAAAGCATTGGAACAGCTCTGCCGACAACTATGGAAGTATTATTCGAAGAGAATTGGATTCTTTTAGGCGTAAAGCTTGGGCAAAAAAAATTACGGAAAATGCTCCTGATAAGCCAAATCTTTCTGTTTTGGATATTGGAACAGGACCAGGTTTTTTTCCAATTGTACTGGGAGAACTCGGACATAATGTAATGGCAATTGATTGTACGGAAAATATGCTGGAAAAAGCGAAAAAACTTGCTCAGTCGGAAGATATAACAGCAGATTTTTTGAAAATGGACAGCCACGCTTTATCGTTTGAAGATAATACATTTGATTTATTGATTAATCGCAATGTGACTTGGACACTGTATGACCCTGAAAAAGCATATAAAGAATGGTATCGCGTGTTAAAACCGGGAGGAAGACTGCTGATTTTTGATGCGAATTGGTTGTTGGGGTATTATAGAGAAGACATCAGAAAACAAAATCAAGAAAACGAAAAATTATTTCATGAAAAATATGGTTCTCCATGGGAAACAGGAGGTCATGGAGATGAAAGCCATATTCTAAGTCTTCCAATGGGAAAAGTAGACCGCCCCGAATGGGACAAACAATATTTAGAAAAAATTGGGTTTCAAGTTACGTATGAAAAAAGTGTAATTGACGAGTTATGGGGTGAAGACGAAAAATTAATCTATGGAGCAACTCCTATGTTCATGATTGTAGCGGAAAAACCTTTATCGTCATCAGGCTACTTGTTAGATAATATTCAAAAATATTGGGATATGCGCTCAGAAACATATTCAATACAAAATAGAGAGGAACTAATGACAGAGCAGAACAAATGGATAGACAAGATACTGCCTCGTCTTCCGCAAAAAAAGAATATGCGTATATTAGATATAGGCTGCGGTCCCGGATTTTTTTCTATTATGATGGCGCAGCACGGATATCAAGTGACAGGTATAGATTACTCTGAACAAATGTTAATGCATGCTCTTGAAAATGCCAAAGATATTATACCTGATATAGCAGATAGTATTACATTTCGAAAAATGGACGCCCAAAATTTAGAGTTTGAAGATAATTCTTTTGATGTTATTTTATCTCGAAACTTGACATGGGGTTTAGAACATCCTGTAAAAGCTTATCAGGAATGGTTAAGGGTATTATGTCCGGGGGGGAAAATTTTAAACTTTGATGGCAATCACTATTTGCATTGTTTTCGAGAAGATTATAGCGATTATCAAAATATAAATCGGCAGCTTCATCAGCAGGAATATTTAAAGAATGTAGATATGAGCACCATAAATCGTTTGGCTATGGAACTTCCGTTAAGCCGTTTGCAGCGTCCGCAATGGGATGTAATAACGCTTTTGGAGTTAGGGGTGAAAGGAGTAGAGGTAGAAGCGCAAGAATGGATTGTCTCTGCACCAGAAAAAGGTAAAAAGTGTATTGCATCATTTCTTTTATGTATTACAAAATAGACTTTCTGGAGGAAATATATGAAATTACGAAATAAACATACTTTAAAAATTTGTGCTGCCGTTGCAATGCTCGCAATTGGCTCTTGTATTTTGGCTGGTTGTAGCAGTACTCCAAGTTCCAGTTCGCAAACAGTACAGACAATGAATCAAGATGAAAAAGTGTTTCGTTATGGTGTCACAGCGTATACTTATGAAAATGGAATAGATCCGCATGTTGGTTACGCAGGGTGGTCAGCAATTCGTTATGGTATAGGAGAAACTTTATTTCGTTTTACCAATAATATGGAGTTAGAACCATGGCTAGCTACAGGATATGAACAATTAGACGATTATACAGTGAAAATTTCGTTACGTGATGATGTGACTTTTCATAATGGCAAAAAAATGACAGGAGAATCTGTTAAAAAATGTTTAGAACGTTTAATTCAAATGAACGATAGAGCTCCATCCGACTTAAATATTGAATCAATTATTGCACAAGGACAAAATGTAACGATTAAAAGTAAAAATAAGGTTACTGTTTTATTAAACTCTTTAGCTGATCCATATGGTTGTATTATTGATGTAGATGAAGGGTTGCATAATGGAGTATGTATTGGAACAGGTCCTTATAAAGGAGTTTCTGCAGATGATAACTCACTTTCTGGAGAAGCATATGACAATTACTATGGAGGAAAAGCCAAAGTAAATAAAATTGAAGTATCTAAGATTACAGACGGAGATACCTTAACTATGGCTTTGCAAAACGGAGAGATTGATGCAACGCAGGGGCTTCCATATTCTAGCTACAATTTGTTTGAAGAAAATGATCAGTTTAAGATTAGCTCTGCCGATACTTCTCGTGTATATCAAGTAGCATTTAATTTCGATACTCCAGTCCTACAGGACTTAAAAGTAAGACAGGCTATTTGTTCTGCAATAGATAAAGATGCTTTTTGCAAAACACTTTTAAATGGTAGAGGTACTCCTGCAGTAGGCGCATTTCCTTCTAATTTTGAATTTGGAAATAACGCTTTGACAGGACCGAGTTTTGACAAAGAAAAATCAAAATCTTTGTTAGCTGAGGCAGGTTGGATAGATACAGATGGTGACGGATATGTAGATAAAAACGGACAAAAATTAACTATTCGTTGGCTAACATATTCTTCCAGACAGGAATTACCTTTACTGGCAGAATATGCAGAATCAAATTTAAAAGATATTGGAATTGAAGTGCAGATTAATGTTACTGAAAATGCAAAAAATGTACTTGCATCTGGGCAATATGATGTTTATGCCAGTGCCTTTGTAACAGCTCCAACCGGTGATCCACAATACTTTTTTACTGCACATTTATTAGATGAATCTCCTTATAATGCAGGACATTATCACAGTGATAAAGTAGAAGGGTTAGTTGGAGAACTTAGAAATGAATTTGATCCAGAAAAACGTGCTCAACTAGCTATTGAAATTCAGCAACAGGTTTTGGATAACAGCGCTTATCTATTTGTATCACATTTGAAAATGTCATTCGTAATGCAAAAAAGCATTAGTGGTTTTGAGGCGCATCCATCTGATTATTACGAAATAACCAATCATTTAGATGTAAATTAATGATGTTTTATTAATTTCAGAATTCTGAAATTAATGTGTTGACATATATACTACAGCATGTTATGATAATAACATAGTTAACTAAAATGGTTCAAAAAGCCAAATTTTAGGATTGTAAGAAATAAGTAATATTATAAATTCTTATATCTGCAATCCTTTTTTTAAACGCTTGAGTTACAGAATTCTGTTAATTGTTTCAGCATACTTTTGGAGGTTTATATGTCAAACAAAAGAGATTTAAACTTAGAAGAATTTGGAATTTCATTAAGCAGATATAGAGAATTATATTATTTTTGTCAGCAATATCGTGAAAAAAAAGAAGAGTTACAGCGCTGCTATAGTGTAACATCAGAACCGACATCAAAGAGATCAGAAAATACACATATGTTGACAAATTTCGCAGAACAGCAAACGGATAAGACAAATAAATTATCCAGGGATATTGGACTAATAGAACAAACAGCACAAGAAGCGGTTGGTGGATTGTATCCTTATATTTTAAAAAATGTGACGGAAGATATTACGTATGAACATATGGGAGTACCTTGTGGAAGACGTCAGTTTTATTTTATGAGAAGAAAATTTTTCTGTTTACTAGACCGCAAAAAGGAATAATTGCAAGCATTTGTTTTGTTATTAGACCTGCTATGGAACACCATTAAAATTTGTGTATAAAAGGGTCACACAAAGGACGTACTTTCACTGTAATATATAAGTATGGACAGAATGTTTGTTCTTTCCGTTGTATTATCCTATCATATGTACCATCTTTACAAAAAGAAATACATCTTTTGTAAATAGAATTTGAGTTGTAAGAGGTACATATTATTTTTTATCTTTTGACAGAACTATTGTTCGTATCAAAGATAATTGGTATAGGAGCAAATAAATAGGAGGATAAGTTTAATTATGCCGGTTAAAATGATTGGATTGGCTGAATTGGAAATGGACATGGCGGAAATTGTAAATCGGGCTTTGACTGATTGTCAAACTTTAACTGATGATATTTGCACTGTGATTCAAAAAGAAATTGAACGAAAAACCAATTCAAATAGTTATTCTGATTCTCAAACAATTACAGTGCCTGATGATTCTATGCTGCCGCGGCTTGAGGCACTGGCCATTTTAGAGGCAGAAAAATTTGCAGATGCATTAACAAAGGAGCTGGATGGATAAATGCTATCTTATCAGCAAATTTCATCTGAAATCTCGCGGCTGTTGGCACAAGCATATCCTGATTACGGTGTATACGCAAATGCACTGCCGCAGGACGCCCAATATCCTTGTTTTTTGATTCAGTCTATTGCGACTGATATACAAGATGCATCTTGTTTTTTGGTTTCCATTACAGAATATATTACGTTGTCTTGTATCATTGCAGATGATACCTTAAACGGTATGGAACAATTAACAAACATGCAGTTGGGTGTTTTAAATCTATTGAGGCAGGGATATTTATCTGTCTCAGATAGGTCTATTTCTGTTCGGGCCGGTACAGGAGGACAGGAAAAAAACTGTGCTTACATAGAACTACAATGTTTTTATGAAGATGTACGCACAGATCAAATGGAAGAACTTCCAATGATTCAGGAAGCAATTATTGATTTAAAAGGAGTATGAATATGGGTTTACCAAGTATTAACATTGTTTTTCAAACAGTAGCAGATAATTCCATTAAGATGTCTCAAAAAGGTGTTGTTGGAATGATTTTGCAAGATCCTATTGTTGAAGGCGCTTTTACAATTACTAAAGTTTCTGATATGGATACACGTTTCAGTGAAGAGAATAAACTTTATATTGAACGTGCTTTTACGGGTTATATCAATCAACCAAGGTCACTGGTGATTTATGCAATTAAAGTAACCGGAGAACCGGAAGAACAATTTCCAAGTCTGAAAGCCGGTTTGGATTATATGGCTACACAGCAAATTGATTATTTGGTTGGACCATATACCACAAATGAAACACAAGCAACAGAAATCAAAACATGGATTCTGGAAAGAAGAAAAGAAAATACCACACCGAAAGCAATTTTGCCAAAATTGGCAGCTGACAGTGAAGCGATTATTAATTTTTCTACCGATGCTATTACTGTTGGTGAAAAAACATATCAGGCAAATGCATTTTGCAGTCGTATTGCCGGTTTAATTGCAGGTACGCCAATGACCATTTCTTGCACTTATGCACCACTCACCGAAGTTAGCAATATTGAGCGCAAAAATAAAAGTGATATGGACACTGCAATTGATAATGGAGAATTCATTCTTATGCATGACGGCAAAAAAGTAAAAGTTGCTCGTGGTGTTACCAGCCTAAAAACGATTGGCGAAGGTAAAAATGAAATCTTTAAGAAAATTAAAATTGTGGAAGCTTTGGATATGATTCGTTATGACTTGGCAACCACAATTGAAGATACTTACATTGGTAAGTTTGCAAACAGCTATGACAATAAATGTCTATTGCTAACTGCAATCAAAGGTTATTTTTTAGAAATGGAGGCTGCCGGTATTTTGCAGGAAGGCACTTCTTCTGTTGAAATTGATTTGGATGCACAAACTGCATTTCTAAAAGAAAAAGGCACCAATGTAAATGAAATGGACGAACAAAAAATTCGCGAAGCGGATACAGAAGATAAAGTATTTTTGAAAGCAACCGTAAAAGTGTTGGATGCAATTGAGAAAGTATCCCTCAACGTTGCAGTTTAATAAAGAAAGGTGGAGCATAATTATGGCATTTGATAGTGCAAAACGAGTAATTTCAGGTACATGGGGAGAAGTTTGGCTTGATGGTGAATATGTGGGTGAATGTTATGCCCTTCAAGCAAAACATGCTTTTACAAAAGAAGATGTGCAGCAATGCGGACAAATGGAAGTTGACAGCAAAATTCTCGCAATTAAAGGTACCGGCTCTATGGAGATGTATAAAGTATCCAGCAGAATGGCTAATCTAATCGGTACTAAAATTAATAAAGGTGAAGATGTCAGATTTACTGTGACTTCTAAATTAAGCGATCCGGATGCATATGGTGCAGAACGTGTTGTATTGAGAAACGTTTCTTTCGATGATTTAACCGTTGCTGACTGGAAAGTTGGAACAAAAGGGAATATTACAGCACCATTTACTTTCACAAAATATGAATTTTTAGATACAATTGAGGCGGTGTAATGATGAGAAGTGTACAGGATATATTATTGCAGCATGAAATACCAAATAAAATCTCAAAATCTTACGTACATAAACGTTGGTCGCAAGAGTGCGGTGAAGAGGCTGTGTTAGAGCTCCGTACACTCAGTTATGACCGTGTTGAAGAAATTAAAGAATTACATCAAAAAGAAACTTCTGTTTACATTGTACTGGAAGGCGTTGTTGCCCCTGATTTTCGTTCAAAAGAACTTAGAGAAAAATATGGCTGTGAAACCACTGTTGATTTAATCAAACGTTTGCTTTTGCCGGGCGAAATTGAAGATATTTCCCGTGAGATTGAAAAATTAAGCGGTTATCGCGTAGTTACTTTAAAAGAAATTAAAAAAAAATAAGCACAGATTCTGAATTAAATCTGATGTATTATCTTTTTAGAGAAAAAAACGTTATGCCGGGACATTTTTATCGTATGCCGCCGGGAGAAAAACAGTTAATCAGAGCCTTTTGTGAGCAGGAGTGCAACGGAGGGCAAGTATAATGGCAAGAAACATAAGTATATCGGTTAGTGTTCAGGATCAATACTCACAAAGTATTTCTTCCATGCGTGAAAAAACCGTTGCATTTAATAAAGATATAGAAGAACTTACCGCAAAGATTAAAAGTTTAAATAAAGAAAAGATATCTTTGAATATAGATGCAGTAAAAGCGCAGCAAACACTACGTGATTTACAGCAGCAATTTAAAAATACCGGCAATGCAGCAGACCAAATGGTTTTGCAGCTTGCCAATGCAAATTACAGTAATGTGAATAAACAAATAGAACGTATCTCAAAAAGTTCACAGCAAGCAAAAAGAGAACTGTCTAATCTTGTAATTGAATATAGTAAAGCTGATAACAGGGCAGGAATGTTTGGTAACAACAGTACATTATCGAATACTGTTATTCATGGCAGAACAGGAGAACGCTTTCAAAATTTTGGTTCAGGTGAAAGGTCACAATCCAACGTGAACGATTATGCATCCATTGGTGCGGATATTGGCATGGCAACAGCAGAAGCGGCTATCAGCGCGAAGGCAGGTGGTGCTATTGCAAGCACTGTTTCTGCTGCTATGGGAACTGCTTTTCTTCCTGTTGTTGGCACCGTATTGGGAGGGCTGGCCGGAGCTGTTATCGGTGGCGGAATTGGAGCGCTGATAGACAAGTTTTCAGGAGATAAGTCCAAAGATGACGATATCAAAAAAGAATTCAAAAATTATGCCATTGATAAATATAATGATGTTCTGGAAAAAAGAAATGAAGAGCTGATAGAAGGCTCGTCCATGGCAGGAAACTTTCAGACAAATAGCAATCGAATGCGATTTTTTCTAGGGAATTCTGCTGATACTTATTTAGATAAGGTGAATCGACAAACAGATTCACCTTATACCAAAAACGAACAATTAGGCTTATATTATGCTTTACATAATAAGGTGGTCGATGCACAGGAAACCAGTAAAGCGGTAGAGATGCTGCAAAGCATAGGGGAAGGTGCAAGTTTGACTGCTGATGAGTTGACCAGTATTGCGCTTACTTTAAGTGATATGCAAAAGGCAGATCAAGCCACAATTGAAATGATAGATTCTTTTCAGAATGGTAGTGTTGATGTTTATCAGGAGTTGGCTAACGAAAAGGGTATTACATCTGAACAAGCGCGTTTGCAGGTTCAAAATGGACAAATCAGTGGTCAAGAAGCTTCCGAAGCAGTCTTAAACGCTATGTATGGTGCAACTGCAAATGAAGGTTTATCTACATATGAGCAAAAAGCACTGACCTGGGAAAATTCATTAAAGTCTTTAAATGAAGCGGAAGGAGAAGGGTATAATTCTGAACGCGAAGCACAATTAGAGCAAAATATCAGTTGGTTTGAAGAGCATAAACAAGAATTATTAAATTATAAGAAAGAAATTGGCCGTGGAAAAGCACAGCTGGATAATGCCCTTGACCAGCACATGATAGAACAAATGGATGCATTTTTGAAAGATCCATATAAAAATGAGACCGATGGGCTTTACGACGAAAACAGCGATTTAGATCGACGATTAATTTTAGAGAATAATTGGTCTATGATTGGCATAAAAAGACAAGAAGAATTTGCAAAATCTGAAGAGGGAATGTCGTTATATAATGCAAATGCCAATCTTGCCCAATCTGTGGTGGAAAACTCGATTGTAACCTTTACACAAGATATTTATGCTATGGAGTCCATTTTTTCTGAAAGTGTTTCCAATACACTGGACAGAGTGAAAACATATGCAAATGCAATTTTAGCGGATGCAATTGAGAAAAACAATATGTCGGTTAATATGAATAATCTTGGTGACATAAATGCAGCTATAGAAAATGGAGATTTACAAAAAAATGGATACTCACAGAATGTATTAGGGAAGTATATTGATAAATATGATTCATATACTTTCGGTCATAATGCAGGAGGCAGTTCTGCTATGTATAGAGCCAAACGAAATTCTGGCATTCCGGGTTCTTCCATGTATGCATCCACCGCATTTGGTCTTGAACGCGTTCCGTATGACAATTATCCGACTTTATTGCACCAAGGCGAACAGGTATTAACCGCACAACAGGTACGTCAACAAAAAAATATACCTAGCGTTACTGTAACAGGAAATCAATTTGTAATTCGTGAAGAAGCAGATATTACAAAAGTAGCAAAAGCCTTTGTGGCTGAAATGCAGAAAGCTTATGCAATTACATAATTGGCGGCAAAAGGTATTCAATATTTGAATGCCTTTTGTTTTTACAAAAGATTTATGCTGAAAAGCAATTTAGTTGAAGTAATTTTAAAAAGGAGGAGCTATGCTACGAAAATTTATTTTTAAATATGGCGAAGGCAGCGAATATATTTTGCCGATTTCTCCTAAATCTTTCAAAGTAGATTATGGTATTCGAGTAGAAACAGTGAATATTCATACCATGGGCGATGTCAATATTGCAGGTTACAGCACTTTGTCAACCATCAGCATTGACTGCATGTTTCCCTCAAAAAAATATCCGTTTGTTGTGGGAACCTATCATGAAAATCCTTATACATCGGCGGAAATGTTTATCAAATGGGCTGAGGAGCGTACAAAACTGCGTTTTGTTGTTTCGGACACCACAGTAAATTTACCGGTGGTAGTAGAAAACATCACTCTGTCTGAGCAGGATGGTACCAACGATATTTATGCTTCCATTAAATTAAGACAAGTACGGGAATTAAATGCAATTCAAACAGAGGATGCCCCTGTAGAAGAAACGCCTCCTCATATGGATTATTACACAGTGGTATGGGGAGACACCATGTGGGATATTTCTTATCGCTATTACGGTGATGCAACTCTTTGTTGGAAATTGGCTTCTTATAACGGTATAGCCAATGCAAATTTAATATATCCCGGACAAGTTGTCACAATTCCGGACCGTTCTTTACTGTAGGTGAATGATTATGAATATAACAATCAAAAACAGTGATGGTACCTTTGATATTACACAATTGGTAACAACCGTTTCGTTATCCGGTGATTATCAGCAATGTTCCAGAACGTTGGATTTTTCTATGGTATCTTCTCCAATCGACAACAGCATTCCTTCCATTCGTTGCGAATTGGGAAATGCTGTCACCTTAACGGAGAATAATGAGATTATGTTTCAAGGAAATATCTTCAGCAGGCAAAAAAGCACCAATGGAAATACCATTGATGTTACTTGCTTTGACAGGGGATTTTACTTAAAGAAAAATGAAGCTACCTATAAATTTACCAATCAAACTCCTGAGGCAATCGCGCGGAGAATTTGCGGAGATTTCAGCATTCCTGTAGGAGACATTGCATCCACCGGAATTTCCATTACGAAAAATTTTATTGGACGCAATTTATACGATATCATTCAAAGCGCATATACCATTGCATCTGAAAAAACACATAAAAAATATATTACCAGATTTGAAGGTACAAAGCTTTGCATTCGCGAAAAAGAAGGTCAAAAAAATACTTTGGTATTGGAAGGCGGCTCAAATTTAATGGATGCAAGTGTATCTGAAAGCATTCAAAATATGGTAAATCAGGTAGTCATTTATGATTCCAATGACAATTTGATTAAAACCATGAAAAATGATGAATATATAAAACTTTATGGTCTTATGCAAAATTACATGTCCCAAGGAAAAGATGATGTCTCGGACAAAGCACAAAAAACTTTGGATGACAACGGAGTAACCCAAAAAATTACGGTGAACAATCTTGGAGATATCCGTAATATTACCGGAAATTCTGTCATTGTCAAAGAACCTTATACGGGAATCAATGGACTGTTTTACATTGATGGTGACACTCATACATGGAAAAATGGAATTTACTTGAATAAATTGGTTTTAAATTTAAAAAATGTCATGGACGAAAAAGAATCAGGTACAGATCCGACATAGGAGGAGAAATATGGAAGAGAATCCTTTTTCAGCTTTAATTAATATGCAGAGAAATGATGTTAACCAACGACAGCGTTCAGTCTTTCAAACATTTCGTATCAGTACATTGTTAAATCATTCTCCGTTTACAGTCAAAATTGGTGGTATTCCGTGCAGTGGAACAGAACTGTTAATCAATCAAACGTTATTAAATGAAGAAACAAAACCAAATATAGGAGAGCAATTGATTACGGTAAGCAATCAAGACGATTCTATGCATTTGGTTTTGTGTAAGGTGGTGAATGGATGAATTTATTTCCAATGATTCAGCCGGAACTGGAATTGAAAGATGCATCTTTACCCATGTATAAAGAAATTGCATGGGATTTTGAACATAATATTCCAATTTATAAAAATGGAAGTCCCAAATGGATTACGGGAAAAGAAGCTGTATTGGTTTGGGCTTGGAAAGCGCTGCATGTACAAAAATATAGTTATCCAATTTACAGTTGGAATTACGGATGTCAGTTAGAATCATTAATTGGACAAACAGTATCGGAAGAATTGAAACAGAGTGAAGCCATGCGTTATGTGCGCCAAACTCTAACGGAAAATCCTTATATTACTGATGTAAAAGAAGTAAGCGTATCTTTTACAAATGATGTATTGTCAATTTCGTGCATACTAAATACACGTTATGGGGAGGTGAAAGTCAATGCTTGAGTTCAATACCCAAACATACGAGGAAATAAAAAACAAAATTTTAGAAGATATGACATCTGATGCAGACAAACGGGAAGGCAGTTATACCAATGAAATGGTAAGCGCGGTAGCTTATCAAATTTGGAATTTATACTGTTCTATGGGAGCTATGCTGCCAATTGCATTTGTAGATGAAACATCCGGAGAGTACATAGATAAACGTTGTGAAGAATATGGCATCAAACGAAAAGAAGGAACAAAAGCAATCGCCACGGTTACTCTGCATCATGAATCTGATATGACGATAGAAGCCAATACAGAATTTGCAACAGATAGCGGTTTGATATTTGTAAATACAAATCCGGTTGAAATATCAAATGGGGAAGGAAGCGGTGAAGTAACTGCAAGAGAAGTAGGGGCACAGTACAACGTTCCGGAAAACAGCATTCATCAGTTCGCTGTTTCGCAAAGCTCCTTGCCCACCGTTACCTCTACAAGCGCGAACGGAGGTACAGACCCCGAAACAGATGCAGAACTGGTAGAACGTTTATACCAATATTTAAGAAAACCAAGTACAAGCGGTAATATTTATGATT